>NZ_CP085840.1:0-310737 GCF_020715685.1 Dermatobacter hominis | reverse complement strand
GCGTTCAGCGACTCGATCTCGCCCTCCATCGGGATGCTGACCCGACCCGACGCCGCCGCAGCGACGTCGTCGGGCAGCCCGTGGGCCTCGCTGCCGACCAGCACGAGGCAGGCGCCGCCGAGCTCGGCGGCGTCGAGCGCGGTGCCGCCGTCGCGCACGGTCGCCCACGAGGCCAGCCCGGCGGCCGCTGCGGCGCCGATGACGTCGACCGCCTCGACGCCCTCGACGACGGGCACCCGGAACAGGGCGCCCGCGGTCGAGCGGACCGTCTTGGGGTTGTGCAGGTCGACGGAGCGCGGCGTCAGCACGACCCCCGCGCACCCGGCCGCCTCGGCGACGCGGACGAGCGTGCCGGCGTTGCCGGGGTCCTGCAGCTCGACCAGCACGAGGACCGGGCGGCCGGTCTCGACCGCGATCCGCAGGACGTCGTCGAGGACCGCGGGCGCCTGGCTCGCGATCGCCACGACCGACTGGGGCGTCACGACGTCGAGCACGCGGGCGAGGGCGCCCTCGTCGACGTCGCGGACCTCGACGCCCGCTGCGACGGCGGCCAGCACCGAGGGGTGCGAGCGCGCCGCCGGCTCGACGAACACGGTCCGCAGCGCGACGCCGGCCTCGACGGCCTCGCCGAGGAGGACCGGCCCGTCGATGAGGTACGCGCCGGCGTCCGAACGCGCACTGCGGCGCCTCGAGAGGCGCCGCAGCTCCTGCAGAGCGACCTTCGACGGGCCCTGGCCCGCCGGGGGGCGGTCGGGTCCGGTCGGCGTCCGATCCGACGGCATCCGATCAGTCAGCGTCGACCGTCCGGGTCTCGTTGCTCCGGTGCAGCCGGACGGGGTCAGCTCGCCGCTTCGGCGGGCGCGGCGTCGGCCGCGGCCTTGGCGACCTGGACCAGCGCCGAGAAGGCCTGCGGGTCCCGGACCGCGATGTCGGCGAGCGCCTTGCGGTCGATCTCGACCTCGGCGAGCTTCAGGCCGTTGATGAAGCGGCTGTAGCTGATGCCGTCCTGGCGGCACGCGGCGTTGATGCGCTGGATCCAGAGCTTGCGCATCTCGCCCTTGCGGGCCCGCCGGTCGCGGAACGCGTAGTTCCCGGCGTGCATGACCGCCTCGTTGGCGGCGCGGAACGTCCGGCTGCGGTGGCCGTAGTAGCCCTTGGCCTTGTTCAGTACGGCGCGGTGCTTCTTCTTGGCGTGGACGCCTCGCTTGACGCGTGCCATCGGTCAACTCCTTCGTGCGGTGCGGTGCCCGTCGGCGGGCCGCTCGGGCGGCCGGTCGGCACCGGGGGTGTGCGGATCCTGCGGGTGGTGGGCTCCAGGCCCGGGGCTCAGAGGCCCAGCTGCCGGCGGGCGCGGGTGCGGTCGCCGCCGGTGATCTCGGTGGTCCCGGCCAGGCGGCGCTTCCGCGACGGGGACTTCTTCTCGAGGATGTGGTTCAGGTTGGTCTTGCGACGCAGGATCTTGCCGGTGCCGGTGACCTTGTAGCGCTTCTTCGCGCCGGAGTGCGTCTTCATCTTGGGCATGGTCGTGTCTCTCTCGGGTGTCTCGTGCTCTGGTCGGTGCTCGGTGCCCCGGCGGTGCCGCCTCGGCCGCCGGACCGTGGATCCGGGTCGGCGGCCGGTCCTGGCGGCGGCCGCCGGCCGGACGCGCCGGCCGGCGTCGCGCCTCGACCGTTCGGTCAGGCCTCGGTGGCGGCCGGTTCGGGCGCCGGCTCCGCAGCCGGGGGCGGAGGAACCTCCGCCGTGGGCTCGTCCCCTGCGTCGTCCGCCTCGTCCGCCTCGTCCGCGGTGTCCTGGGCCTTCTTGGCGTGCGCGGCCTGCGCCTTCTTGTCCGGCCCGAGCACCATGGTCATGTTGCGGCCGTCCTGCTTGGGCATCACCTCGACCCGACCGAGGTGGCTGACCTCCTCGGCGACCCGGTCGAGGATGCGACGCCCGAGCTCGGGGTGCTGCATCTCGCGGCCACGGAACATGATCGTGACCTTGACCTTGTGGCCCTCGCCCAGGAACTGGGCGACCTTGCGGGTCTTGGTGTCGAAGTCGCCGCCGCCGATCTTGGGACGGTACTTCATCTCCTTGACCGTGATGTTCGTGGCCTTCTTGCGGGATTCCTTGGCCCGTTGCTGCGCCTCGTACTTGAACTTCGTGAAGTTCATGATCCGACACACCGGCGGGTTGGCCTCGGCCGCGACCTCGACGAGGTCGAGGTCCAGGGACCTGGCGGTCGCCAGGGCCTCGGGCAGCGGCTTGATGCCGAGCTGGTCCCCGTCCGGTCCGATCAGTCGGACCTCACGAGCGCGGATGCGGTCGTTGATGCGGGGCTCGTCGTTCGATGCGGCAGCTATGGCCGATCACTGCTCAACAGCAGTTCCTTTCGTGGGTGGACTGGTGCGACCCGCCTGCGAAAAGCAGAACGGGCGGATGCCTGCAGGCACCCGCCGTCGCGCTGACGATCCCCGGAGGGACCGTCTCGTTCGTCACGTTCCCGGCGCACCGCCATGGTCGGGGACCATCGTGGCCGGGAGGGGCGGGAGCCCACTTGCCTCGGTTGTGCGCAGTAGCGTACCAGCCGGCACCGCTCCGGTCAGCATCGGCCCCGGCGGCCAGGCCCGGGTCCCCGCCCGGGCGCCTTCCCCTCTCACGTGGAGATGCTGATGAGCTCATTGTGGACCCCCGACGGCGAACGCCCGGTCGGCCGCGGCACCGCCGACGCTGCCGACGCCGGTCCCGACGACGCTGCCGGCGCCCCGCCGGAGGGCACCGACCCGCTCCGCGCCGCCGCTGCGGCGCTCGGCCTCGACCTCGACCGGATGACCGACGAGGACCGGGCGCAGCTCGAGGTCGAGCTGAACGAGATGATGCAGGTCCGCCGCCAGGTCGCCGCCACCCCGGCCGCGGAGATGCTGACGAACTACCTGATGCGGTTCTTCGACCTGGCCACCATCTACCTCGAGGCCGACCCGCCGGCCTTCGCCGAGGCCGCGACGGTGATCGAGGCGTTCCGCTCGGTGCTCGACGGCGTCGGCGACCGCCTCGGCGACAGCGAGCCCCTGCTCCGGGAGGCGCTGGGGCAGGCCCAGATGGTGTTCGTCCAGGTCAAGAACGCGACGGAAGGGGCGTGACCGGGCGCGCCTCGAGCGCGCCCCCGTGCCCCGCGGCAGTCCGGTGCAGCACCGCCGTGCCGACCGCGATGTCGCGGCTGCCGTCGCTGATGGCCGTCGCGTGGAACGTCAGCTCCGTCCCGTCGTCGGCGCGGACGGTGCCGAGCCCCACCTCACGGTCGAACGCCACCACGGTGCCGATCACCGGTGCGCTGGTCGCCACGTCCGCCGCCCTCGCCGTCGTCCCGCCCCGTCCGATCGTCAGTGGACGATCTTCGACAGCGGCAGCTCGATGATGTCGGTGGCGCCGGCGTCCTTGAGGGCCGGGATCAGGATGTTGATCTCGTTCTTCGGCACGACCGTCTCGACCGCGTAGCCGGCGGCCCCGTACAGCTCGTTGACCGTCGGCGTCTTCATCGCCGGCAGCACCCCGATCACGGCGTCGAGCGCCTCGGCGGCCACGTTGAGCTTCACCAGCACCTTGCCCCGGGCCTCGAGGACGCCGCGCAGCAGGGTCAGCACCTGCTCCATCGCGTGGCGCTTCTCGGGGTCCGCGAACGAGGCGGGGTTGGCCACCAGCTCGGTGTAGGAGACGAGGATCACGTCGATCACCCGCAGCCCGGCGGCCCGCAGCGCCGAGCCGGTCTCGGTGATGTCCACGACGCAGTCGACGATGTCGGGCACCTTGGCCTCGGTCGCGCCGTACGACAGCCGGATGTCGGCGTCGACGCCCTTGTCGGCGAAGAACCGACGCGTCAGCTCCGGGTACTCGGTCGAGACCCGCACGCCGGCCGGCAGGTCCGACACCGAGCGGTACTCGGAGTCGCCCGGGACCGCCACGACGACGGTGATCGGGTTGGTCGTCGCCTTCGAGTACTTGAGCTCCCCGAGCGAGGTGACCTCGGAGCCGGTCTCCTCGACCCAGTCGCGACCGGTGATGCCCAGGTCGAAGAGCCCGTCGGCGACGTAGGTCGGGATCTCCTGCGGACGCAGGATCCGGACCGACTCGATCCTCGGGTCGTCGACGTCGGCCTTGTAGGAGACGGACGAGTCGCGGCGCACGGAGAGGTCGGCCGCCTCGAACAGGTCCATCGTGGACCGTTCGAGCGAACCCTTGGGGAGGACGAGCTTGAGCACGGCGCGAGGGTAGCGGCGGAGCCCTCCGCCACCCGAAGCGCGTTGGCGCCCCCGGACGGCCGCTGGACCGATGTCACAGCTCCCATGGCGCGACCCACCTCCCGCATGGTTGACTCTGCGGACGTCCGGTGCCGTGTTGGCGCCGCCTGGGGAGGACGTGTTGCACCGGGGCAGGTGACACGTGACTCTGACAGACCGTGGCGGCGATGCCGTCGACGTTCAACCATCCGTCGACCTGGAGCAGAGCGACACGCTCAGGCTCTGGGTCCCCGATCCCCTGGACCCCTCCCTCACGACGTACCACACCACGCCGGACACCGAGATCGGCGACCGGGCCGAGCGCTTCGTCTACGACACCTACCGCGAGCACGGCTACTGCGAGGAGTCGCCGCGCGGGTGGGTCGAGGAGGTCGAGCCGTGGCGCTCCCGCGGCACGCTCCACGTGATCTGCGACGGCGACGAGGTGCTCGGCGTCCTCCGCACGATCGTCGGCCGCTTCGAGGACCTGCCCGTCAGCCAGTTCGAGCAGACCGAAGCCCTCCGGGACGGCCTGCTGCTCGACGGCGGCTCGCTCGCCGTGAAGTCGGACTACCGCGGCGTCGGCCTGGCGACCGAGCTGTACCGCAACTGGCTCGAGGTCGGCATCCGTGCGGGCGTCGAGGGCTTCTGCATGCTGATGGACGACGGCTACGTCGACGTCATGCACACGCTCTACGCCCTGCCGACGCACGCGTTCGCCGCCCGCCGCGAGTACATGGGCGGCGACATCGAGCCGCTCGTCGTCTACATCGACGAGATGCTCGAGCAGATGGCCCGGGTGCGCCCCAACCTCTACAAGTACGCGATCTCCGGCTTCACGCCCGAGGAGATCGTGAAGTACGACCTGCCGATCATCCTCGACTGACGCGGCTGCGGCGCGCCCACGACGGGCGCGCCGCGGCGGGTCGGTGCACTGGTTCCGCCGTCCCGGCGGGGCCCACCGCTAGTGTTCGCCCCGGGAGGGCGGAGCACGAACGAGGACGCGAGGTCGGACGGGGTGGCAGGCGGAGCGTTTCGGACATGGGTGAGCGATGTGCGCTCGCTCGGGATCTTCGGTCGTGCGTGGGTCATCGGGAACGTCGCGTTCTCGGCCGCCCGGGCGCTGATCGCCTGGCCGACCTTCGGCCGCTACGGGCTGGACCCCTGGACGTTCCTGGCCCTCGACGTGATCACGGCGCCGCCGTACGGCCTCTCCCAGGCCCTCACGGTGAAGATCCTGCGGGACCCCGACCGCCCCGCCCGCGACGCGGTCGTGTGGTGCGCCGGCGTCGTCCTCTTCTTCCTGCTGCCGTACGTGTACCTGTTCTCGGCCACCGGCGACGTGCCGGCGTTCGCGTACATCGGCGTCATCCTGTGGATGCTGGTCTTCGGGGTGCTGACGGTGATCCGCATCGTCAAGGAGGTCCGGGCCGACGACGTGGCGGTCCCCGCCGAGGACGAGGTGGCGTGACGCCCGGGCGCCGCTGAGCGCCGCTCACCCTGCGGTGGGGTAGCGACATCCGACCCGCAAACCTCAGTTGGGCCCCGGAACGGCCGATGGAGTGGAGACCCACTTCCAGGACGTGCCATGGCCGACACTGCTCGACTCGCAGGCGCACCCGCGCCGACGGACCGAGTTCGCAGCAACCAACTGACACGCTTCCGGCGCTACCTCGCCCTCGCAGGGGTGTGGTACGTCGTGTACCTCGTCGTGCCCGAGGCGGTGCGCGGGGTCGTCTACGTGGTCGGCGGGGTGGTGTCGCTGGTCCTCGTCGGACGGCGCGTCGGCCAGCTGCCCCAGCCGGTGCGCAACATCGCCCGGCTCATGTTCCTGGCCGGCTTCTGCGCGATCTCCGGCGGCGTCATCCGCGGGCTGCAGAGCGCCATCACCGGCGTCCACTACCCGTTCCCGTCGATCGCCGACGTGCTCGTCGCAGCCTCGTACGTCCTGCTCATCGCGGCCATGTTCGTGATGGTCAAGCGGCGCCTGCCGCCGAACATCCTCGACCCCGCGCTCGACGCGGCGGTCGGCGGCATCGCCATCGCGGTGCTGCAGTGGGTCGCCGTCATCATCCCGTACGTCCAGGACGCGTCGCCGACGAACGCCGCGCTCTTCCTGAACCTCGCCTACGCGACCGGCTGCCTGGCCCTGGTCGTGATGGCGGTGTTCGCCCTCGTCGCCGGTGGCCACCGCTCGGTCGCCAACCGGATCCTCGCCGGCGCGCTCTTCGCGACCGTGCTCATCGACTCGATGACCACGCTCGTGCTCGCGGGGGCGATCCCCGAGATGGTGCGGACCGTGATCGCCCCGATGGGCCTGATGCTCGGCACCGCCGGCCTCCTGCACCCGTCGGTGGTGCTGATCGCCAGCCGCCCCTCGGACCCGTCGCAGCTGCGGCGCCTGACCCGCAAGCGCATCGGCGTGCTCGGGCTCGCGCTCGCCACCTGCCCGGTCCTGCTCGTCGCGCTGCTCGTGCGCGACCCCGGCGACCCGATCGCCCTCCTGCCCGCGGCCGCCTCCCTGGCCCTCGCCCCGCTCGTCGTCGTGCGGCTCGGCCGCCTGGTGCAGCAGAACGAGGAGCTCGCCGCGCTCGAGGCCACCCTGCGCTCGGTCGGTGAGCGACTGGTGGCGGCCGAGACGACGGCCGACGTCGGTCGGGTCGTGACCGTCGGCCTGGAGCAGGTGCTGCAGGCCAACTTCGTGAACGGCGGCATGGTGCTCGACCCGCAGAGCGACAAGGTCGACGCCGACGCCGGCGACCTGATGCCCGCGGTCGAGGCGCTGCGCACGACGATCGGCCGCGGCGACCACCACACGACCGGCGAGGTCCACCGGGTCGAGGTCGCCGGCGGGCACTGGAACGCCGGCCTCGTCGTCGTGCAGCGACGGGTCGTCGGCCTGCTCGTCACCGTCACCCGCCACGACCTCACCGACGAGGAGCGGGGCGCCATCCAGGCCCTCTGCCGCGAGGCCAGCATCGCCCTTCGTGCGGTCGAGCAGACCGAGCAGACGGTGCGCGAGCGGTCCGAGGAGCGCTTCGGGGCGCTCGTCGACAACAGCTCCGACATCGTCACGATCCTCGACGACCGGGGCCGGCTCACCTACGTGTCGCCGGTGGCGGTCCGCCTGCTCGGCTACCCGTCCGACTTCCGCGGCATCGAGCACGCGCTCGACCTCGTCCACCCCGACGACCGGGAGCTGGCGGCGAGGACGCTCGAGAACGTCCGCTACGGCGACCGCTCCCCCGTCGAGGTCCGCCTGCGGGCGCAGGACGGCTCGTACCACTGGTTCGAGGTCGTCGGCGTCGACCTGCAGAGCGACCCGAACATCCGCGGCATCGTGCTCAACGCCCGCGAGATCGGCGACCGCAAGGCGGCCGAGCAGCAGCTGCAGCTCTCCGAGGCCCGGTTCAAGGCCCTGGTGCAGAACTCGAGCGACGTCGTCCTGGTGGTGGGCTCCGCCGACGGGGTCCGCTACGCCAGCCCGTCGGTCGAGCACACGATCGGCCTGTCGCCCGAGCAGCTCGTCGGCCACACGCTCGAGGAGACGTTCCGCGACAGCGGCGTCGACTGGGACAGCGCGCTGCGCAGCGGCCGGCGCGAGGAGGAGCACCCCGAGCTGCTCGAGTTCGGCTTCCGCAACTCCCGCGGCGAGTGGATCCACCTCGAGGCCTCGGTGACCGACCTGCGGCGCGAGGAGGCGGTCGGCGGCTTCGTGCTCAACGCCCGCGACGTCACCGAGCGGACGACCATGATGCAGCGGCTCCGCTACCAGTCGACCCACGACGCGCTGACCGGGCTGGCCAACCGCGTCCTGGCGGCCGAGGAGCTCGGCGGGATGCTCGGCCGCAACGCCGGCGGCAGCACGGTCGCGGTCATCTCCCTCGACATCGACGACTTCAAGGACGTGAACGACAGCCTCGGCCACGGCGTCGGCGACCGCCTGCTCTACGCCGTGGCGGACCGCATCAAGGAGAGCCTGGCCTTCGGCGACGTCGCCGCCCGCGGCGGTGGCGACGAGTTCATCGTCGTCCTCGAGCGGGCCCACGGCGAGGCCCAGGTCCTGGAGCTGGCCGACCGCCTGCTCTCCTCCATCGAGCGGCCGTTCACGATCGACGGTCGCGAGCTGTCGATCACGGCGTCGGCCGGCGTCGCCTACGACCATGACCGGGAGACGGCCGCCGAGGTCCTGCTCCGCAACGCCGACACTGCGATGTACCGGGCCAAGCAGCTGGGCAAGCGCCGCTCGGTCGTGTTCGAGTCCCACATGCACACCGCGTCGTTCGACCGCCTCGAGCTGCGGGCCGACCTCGCCCGGGCGCTCGAGACCGACCAGTTCATGGCGCACTACCAGCCGATCATCGATCTGGACACCCACCAGATCGTCGGCTGCGAGGCCCTCATCCGCTGGCAGCACCCGCACCGCGGCCTGCTCTCCCCCGCCATCTTCGTGCCCCTCGCCGAGGAGAGCGGGCTGATCGGCCCGATGGGCGAGTGGATGCTCGAGCGGGCGTGCCGCGACCTGTCCGAGTGGCGCACGACCATGCCGGAGCTGGCCGAGGCGCTGACGATCTCGGTGAACCTGACCGCGCAGGAGGTCCACGGCGAGCGCCTGGTGCCCGTCGTGACCGACATCCTGCGCCGCACCTCGCTGCCGGCCGACCGGCTGGTGCTCGAGGTGACCGAGTCGAACCTGCTGTCGGACACCGACGTGATCCAGGAGCGCATGCAGCGGCTGCGGGCGCTCGGGACCCGGCTGGCCATCGACGACTTCGGGACCGGCTACTCCTCGCTCGGCTACATCCAGCGCTTCGCGTTCGACGTGCTGAAGATCGACCGCTCGTTCGTCGAGGGCCTCGACCGCCAGACCAACCGCCAGATCGTCACGGCGGTGCTCGACCTCGCCCGCGAGCTCGGCGTGCGGGTCGTCGCCGAGGGCATCGAGGAGGAGGAGCAGGAGCGCGCGCTGGTGGAGCTGGGCTGCAAGTTCGCCCAGGGCTACCGGTACTCCCGGCCCGTCCCCGCGGCGGACTTCCGGAAGCTGCTGCTGCAGCAGGCCGTGCCCGCCACGTCCTGAGCGGACCGTCCGGACGACGTCGATCCGTCCGAGCCGGCCGATGTCGGCGGTGCGCCGGGCCACACTGGCGTCGTGGAACGGATCGAGGACCCCGCCGACCCCCGGCTCGCGGACTACCACCACCTGAACGACGCTGCGGCGCGGGCCGCCGCCGGGCGCGACGAGGGGGTGGAGGCCTGCACGATCGTCGAGGGCGCCGTCGCGCTGCGGGTGGTCCTCGACCGGGGGGTGCCGCTGCGGTCGGTCCTGCTGACGCTGTCGAAGGCGGCGGCGCTCGAGGCGGCGCTCGACGGCCTCCACGGCGTGCCGGTGTACGTCGCTGACCGCGAGGTGCTGGCCGGTGTCGTCGGCTTCGACCTCCACCGTGGCGTGCTCGCCTCCGCGGTCCGGCCGGCGCCGGCGGAGCCGACCGACGTCCTCCGCGGGTGCCGGCGGGTGGTGGTCGCCGAGGCGCTGAACGACCACGAGAACCTGGGCGCGCTGTTCCGGAACGCGGCGGCGCTCGGCGTCGAGGCCGTCGTGCTCGACGACCGGACGGCGGACCCGCTGTACCGGCGCTCGGTCCGGGTGTCGTCGGGCTGGGCGGCCGTGCTCCCCCACTCGCGCGTGGGGCCGCTGCCCGGCGGCTACGAACCGCTGCGCGCCGCCGGGTTCCGGATCGTCGCGCTCACGCCGGCCGCCGGTGCGCTCGACGTCGACCGGGCGGCCGACGACGGCCTCCTGAGCGACCCCGTCGCGCTCGTCGTCGGCGCCGAGGGGCCGGGGCTGTCGGCCGCCGCGATCGAGGGCGCCGACGTCGCCGTGCGGGTGCCGATGGCGCCCGGCGTCGACTCGCTCAACGTGGCGACGTCGCTGGCCGTGGTCGCCGCGTTCGCCGCGGCCCGCCGCGGCTGGCGGTGACCGGACGGGACCGACGTGCGGTCAGCCGGCGCGGAGCGCGGCCAGGACCGCGGCCACCTCGAGGGCGGTGTCGGCCGCCTCGGCGCCCTTGTTGTCGCCCGAGACGTCGCCCTCGATGACCGAGCGCACGAGCGCCTGCCGGCGGTCCTCGACGGTGAGCACCCCCAGGATGATCGGCACCTCGGTGCTGAGCTGCGCCGACATGATCCCCTCGGCGGTCGGGCCGGCGACGTACTCGAAGTGCGCCGTGTCGCCCCGGATGACGCAGCCGATCGCGATCACCGCGTCGTAGCGGCCGGTGCCGGCCATGACCTTGGCGGCGAGCGGGAGCTCGAACGCGCCCGGAACCCACGCCAGGTCGACGTCTTCGTCGGCGACGCCCCGCGCCGCGAGCGTCTCCCGCGCCCCGCGCAGGAGTCGGCCGGTCACGACCTCGTTCCAGCGGGCGCACACGATGCCGATGCGGCGCCCGGTCCCGTCGACGTGCGCCTCGCCCTCGCCGGGCGGGGTGGAGAAGTTGCGGCCCACGTCGTCCTCAGTCGTCGAGGTTCTCGAGCAGGTGGCCCATCTTCTCCCGCTTGGTGCGCAGGTAGTCGATGTTCTCGGGGTTCGGCGCCGACAGCACCGGCACGCGCTCGGTGATCTCGAGGCCGAAGCCCTCCAGGCCGCCGTACTTGGCGGGGTTGTTGGTCATCAGGCGCATGGTCGTGATGCCGAGGTCGTTGAGGATCTGCGCCCCGATGCCGTACTCGCGGGAGTCGACGGGCAGGCCGAGCTCCACGTTCGCCTCGACGGTGTCGTGGCCCTCCTCCTGGAGGCTGTAGGCGCGGATCTTGTGACCGATGCCGATGCCGCGGCCCTCGTGGCCCCGCAGGTACACGAGCACGCCCAGGCCGTCCTCGGCGATCTTCTGCATCGCGGCGTCGAGCTGCACGCCGCAGTCGCAGCGCAGGGAGTGGAAGACGTCGCCCGTCAGGCACTCCGAGTGGACGCGGACGAGCACGTCCTCCTCGCCCTGCACGGCGCCCTTGGCCATCGCCACGTGCTGCTCGCCGTCGAGCACCGACTCGTAGACGTAGCTCGTGAAGTCGCCCCACGGGGTGGGGATGCGGGCCTCGGCGATGCGCTTGATCAGCTTCTCGTTCTGGCGCCGGTACTTGATGAGCTGCGCGATCGAGATCATCAGGAGGTCGTGGGTCTTGCAGAACTCGACCAGGTCGGGGACCCGCGCCATCGTCCCGTCGTCGTTGACGATCTCGCACAGCACACCGGCCGGGTACAGGCCGGCCATGCGGGCCAGGTCGACCGCGGCCTCGGTGTGGCCGGCGCGCTTCAGGACGCCGCCCTCGGAGTAGCGCAGCGGGAAGATGTGGCCCGGCCGGGCCAGGTCGAGCGGCGTCGTGGCCGGGTCGGTGAGCGCCCGCAGCGTGGCGGAGCGGTCGGCCGCGGAGATGCCCGTGCTGGTGCCGTGCACGTAGTCGACCGAGTAGGTGAACGCAGTCCGGTGCGACTCGGTGTTCTCCCGCACCATCAGCGGGATGTCGAGCTCGTCGAGGCGCTCCCCGAGCAGCGGCGCGCAGATCACGCCCGACGTGTGGCGCACGAAGAAGGCGATCTTCTCGGGAGTCGCGGCCTCGGCCGCCATGATGAGGTCGCCCTCGTTCTCACGGTCCTCGTCGTCGACCACGACGACGATCTCGCCCTTGGCGATCGCCGCGACGGCGTCCTCGATCGAGGCGAAGTCGGAGCCCTCGCGTCCCTGCGTGTCGAGCGGTTCCCTGCTCATGATCCGCTCCCCTGTTCGGTGGCGGTCGCGACGGGCTCGGGGGCGGGACCGCCCACGAAGCCCGCGAGCAGCCGCTCGGCGTACTTGGCCATGACGTCGACCTCCAGGTTGACCGGGTCCCCGGGACCACGGTGGCCGAGGGTGGTCACCTCGGCGGTGTGCGGAATGAGCGCGACGGTGAAGCCGTCGTCGAGGACGTCGACGACGGTCAGGCTGACGCCGTCGACGGTGATCGAGCCCTTCTCCACGACGTAGCGGAGGAGCCCGTCCGGCATGCGGACGCGGAGGTCGGGGGCCGGTTCGACCACCTCGCCGACCGCGTCGACGTGGCCCTGGACCAGGTGGCCGCCCAGGCGGTCCTCGAGGCGGACGGGCCGCTCGAGGTTGACCGGGTCGCCGGGCTGCAGCGAACCGAGCGACGTGCGGGCGAAGGTCTCGTCGCTCACGTCGGCCTCCCACCAGTCGTCGCCCCAGGCCACGACGGTGAGGCACACGCCGTTCACGGCGGTCGACGCGCCCATCGTCACGTCGTCGAGCACGGTCGCGGCCCGGATCCGCAGGCGCGGGCCCTCGAGCGACTCGACCGACCCGAGCTCCTCCACGATCCCGGTGAACATCAGCGACCCCTCCGCTCGTGGCCCTCGTCGTCCGCCGCGCCGCCGTCAGCCGGGTCGGGCACCATCTCGATCCGCAGGTCGACGCCGACCCGCTCCACCGCGACGAACCGCCCGCGGCGCACCTCGGAGATGTCCCACGCGCCGTTGCCGCCGAAGAGGCCCTTCGCGTCGTCGCCGCCGAACAGCGCCGGTGCGGTGTAGATCACGTAGCGGTCGACCAGCCCGGCCCGGTGGAACTCCCCGGCGACGTTGGCGCCGCCCTCGACGAGCAGCTGCAGCACGCCCTTCGACCCGAGGTCGTCGAGCACGTCGCCCAGCGCGCCCGAGGTCGAGTAGCAGGGCTGGACGCGGGCGTCCTCGGCCACGGTGCCGAGCACCACGCGCAGCGGGTCCACGTTGCCGCCGTCGGGCAGCACGGGGGGCCGGTAGTCACGCACGGTCAGCGACGGGTCGTCGCGCCGGACCGTGCCCGCGCCCACGAGGATGGCGTCGGACTCGGCGCGCAGCCGGTGGCCGTCGGCGCGGGCCTCGGGCGAGGTGATCCACTGGCTCGTCCCGTTGGGCGCCGCCGTCCCGCCGTCGAGCGTGGCCGCCAGCTTCAGCACGACGTAGGGCCGACCGGTCGAGCGGTGCTTGAGGTAGGCGACGAGCTGCCCGGCGACCTTCTCGGCCTGGACGCCGACGAGGACGTCGACGCCCGCGGCGCGCAGCTGCTCGATGCCGCGGCCCGAGACGTTGGGGTCGGGGTCGACGACGCCGACGACGACCCGGCGGATGCCCGCCTCGATGATGGCCTCGGTGCAGGGCCCGGTGCGGCCGGTGTGGCTGCAGGGTTCGAGGGTGCAGTAGAGCGAGGCGCCCCGGGCGGCCTCGCCGGCCTCGCGGAGGGCGACGACCTCGGCGTGCGCGCCGCCGGGCGGCTCGGTGGCGCCCTGGAACATCCGGCCGTCGGCGGCCCGGACGACGGCTCCGACCCAGGGGTTCGGCGACGTGGCGCAGCGCACGCCCGCCGCGGCGGCGATCGCCCGCGTCATGCACTCGCGGTCGACGGCGTCGCTGACGTCGGGGAGGTCGGTGTGGTCGGGAGCGTTCACGTCGATGGCTCGTGGCGGTCGGTGCCGGGGACGGCACGCGGGACCGGACGGCACCCGATGGTACCGCCCTCGACCCCCGATGGTCGAATCAAATCCGACCGTTCAGAATCCGACCGCCGACACCCACTGGTGCGCCGCCGACCGCCTCACCCGTGCGTGGGGTGGCCGCCCGAGGCGCCGCCGAGCAGGTCGAGCGCGTGCGGCACGACGTCGAGCACGGCGTCGAGCATCTCGACCGCCCCGCTGGTGGACCCGGGCGTGTTCAGGATCAGCGCGGACCCCCGGATGCCGGCGATGCCGCGGGACAGCCGCCCCAGCGGGTTCACCGCCCGCATGGCCTCGGCGAAGCCGGGGGCGCTGCGGTCCAGGATCCGCTTGGTGGCCTCTGGCGTGAGGTCGCGCACCCCGAACCCGGTGCCCCCGGTGGTCACGACCAGGCCGTTGAACCCGTAGGCCATGTACGACAGGGCGTTCGAGACCTCCTCGACCCCGTCGGACACCACGCGGTGCTCGATCACCTCGAAGTCGCGGCCGGCCAGGAGGTCGACCAGGGCGGCGCCGCTGCGGTCCTCGCGCACGCCGGCGATCACGCCGTCGGACACGGTGAGGACCTTGGCCTGGTGCTGGGAGCGCCCGCCGTGGGCTCCTCCGGGCGCGGCGGCGGTCGGGTCGGGCTGGTCGCTCATGCGGCCGATCGTACCGGGCCGCCTCAGGACGCCGAGCGGTAGCGGAACAGGCACATCCCGTCGGTGTCAGCCTCCTGAGGAAGGAGCACCGCGCCCCTCCCCCACGGCCGCCACGGGTCGCCCGGCGGGTCGAGCGGCTGCAGTCCGGGGTGGGCCCGGGCGACGTGGTCGTCGACGGCCAGGCTCTCGGCCACGGTCAGCGTGCAGACGCTGAACGCCAGCTCGCCGCCCGGGTTCAGCAGGCCCACCGCGGCGTCGACCAGCCGCACCGCGAGCGCGCCCAGCCGCTCGGGCGCATCGACGTCGACGCGCCAGCGGGCGTCGGGGCGGCGGCGCAGGACGCCGAGGCCGCTGCACGGGGCGTCGAGGAGGACCCGGTCGAACGACCGCGGTCGGAGGGGCGGCGCCTCGGCATCGGCGACCACCGCCAGGACGTCGTCGGTGCCGACCGACGCCGCGTTCGCCGTGATCAGCCCCGCACGGGCGGGACGGAGGTCGGCGGCCACGACGGTGGCGCCGTCGGCGGCCAGCGCGGTGGCCTTGCCCCCGGGCGCGGCGCACAGGTCGGCGACCAGGTGGCCCGGGCGGGCGCCGACGAGCTCGGCGACCCACTGCGAGGCGAGGTCCTGGACGTAGCCGTCGGCGCGGCGGTGCACGACCGGGGCGCGGTCCATGGCGTCGAGCGCGGCGAGCCCGTCGTCGACGCCGAGGTCGGCGGTCAGCCGGTCGACGATCCAGTCGGGGTAGCTGAGGCGGGTGGCGTCGTCGGGGTACTCGACGGGGGCGGACGCCACCTTCCGCAGGACGGCGTTGGCCAGGCCCCGGAACCGCTTGGGCGCGGCGGCGACCGTCGCCGACACGACGGCGTAGTCGGGCAGGTCGTCCCGGAACGCCAGCTGGTAGGCGCCGAGCCGCAGCACCCGGCGCGCCGCCGGCGGCGGGTCCGAGCTGAGGAAGCGGTCGACGAGGAAGTCGCACGCCCGCCGCATGCGGACGCTGCCGTAGACGAGGTCGGTCACGAACCCGCGGTCGCGGTCGCCGAGGTCGCTACGGGACAGGACCGCCGGGAGGGCCAGGTTCGCGAAGGCGCCGTCGTCCTCGATCCTCGCCAGCGCCTCGAGCGCGGTGCGCCGGGCGGCGACGCCGTCGTCAGCCACCGGCGGCCGCCCCGGCGTCGCCGTCGCCGAGGCGCTCCCCGTCGGGGCGGGCGCCGTTGGCCCACGCGGCGGCGTCCATGGCCGGCCGGCCCTGCGGCTGGACGGTGACGAGCTGCAGCACACGGCCGTCGCCGCAGCCGACGGCGGTGCCGTCGACGACGCCCGGCTCGGCGGCTGCGTCCGGCCCCACCGTCGCGGCGAGCACCTTGAACCGCTCGCCCCGGAACGTCGTCCAGGCCCCGCCGATCCGCACGATCCGGCCCAGCTGCTCGGCCGGGAGGGACCAGTCCAGGTGGCGGTCCTCGGCGGTGATCTTGTGGGCGTAGGTGACACCCTCGTCGGGCTGCGGGCGGCTGTGGTCGAGCCCGGCCGCCAGCGAGTCGACCAGCAGCGGCGCGCCGAGGTCGGCCAGCTGCTCGGTGAGGGCGGCGGCGGTCAGGTCGTCGGTCACCGGCACCTCGGCCACGGCGTGCACGTCGCCGGTGTCGAGCCCCTCGGCCACGTCCATCACGCAGACCCCGGTGCGCTCGTCGCCCGCCAGGATCGCCCGCTCGACCGGCGCCGCGCCCCGCCACCTCGGCAGCAGCGAGAAGTGCAGGTTGACCATCGGCACGACGTCGAGCAGCGACACCGGGATGATCCGCCCGTAGGCCACCACGACGCCGAGCTCGACGTCTGCGACAGCCACGTCGTCGAGCCGGTCGGTCACCTCGAGCCCGAGCTCGAGCGCCGCGGCCTTGACCGGGGTGGGCGTGCGGGCGCCGCCCCGGCCGCGGCGCTTGTCGGGCCCCGACACCACGAGGGCGACGTCGTGGCCGGCGGCGACCAGCGCCCGGAGGGTGGGGACCGCCGCGGGCGGGCTGCCGAGGAACGCCAGGCGCATGGTGGACGGGGCGGCGCGAGGGCTCAGCGGAGCCGGAAGAAGGACGTCTTGGTCCCCGGCTCGGGCGTCAGGCAGGCGCCCGGGTCCTCGCGGGAGAGCTGGAGCTCCCGGACCGCCCGTTTGGCCTCCTTGCGCTGCTCGTCGGTGAGGCGCTCGAGCAGCAGCACCCCGTCGAGGTGGTCGAGCTCGTGCTGGATCACGCGGGCGAAGTACTCGTCGGCCTCGAACTCGACCTCGTTGCCGTCGAGGTCGAGGCCGGTCACGTGGATCTGCTTGGGTCGGACGATGTCCCAGTGGAGCCCGGGGACCGAGAGGCACCCCTCGGTGAACTCCCACTCGCCGTCGGACTCCTCGATGACCGGGTTGATCAGCACCTGGCCGCCGTCGCCCTCGCCGATGTCGTAGACGAAGAAGCGCTTCTGCACGCCGACCTGGGGTGCGGCGAGCCCGACGCCGGGGGCGTCGTACATCGTGTCGAGCATGTCGTCGACCAGCTTCACCAGGCGGCCGTCGATCTCGGTGACCTCGGAGGCGCGCTGGGTCAGCACGGGGTCGCCGACGATGCGGATGCCGTAGGGGGCGGACATGGGCCCCAGGCTACCGTGGGCCCCGTGCCGCCCCCGAGCCACCCCGCCGGCGGCGGCCAGTACTTCAGCTCCCGACCGACCTCGGCGTCGCGCCCCGACGAGGTGGCGCTGGTGCTGCCCGACCTGCACGTCCGGCTGTGCACCGACGCCGGCGTGTTCTCGCCCGGCCGGGTCGACCCGGGCACCAAGCTGCTCCTCGCCGAGCTCCCGCCGGCCGAGGGCTGGCCCGACGGCGACGTCGTCGACGTGGGCTGCGGGTATGGGCCGATCGCGGTCACGCTGGCCCGGCGGGCGCCGGAGCGGACGGTGTGGGCGGTCGACGTCAACGAGCGGGCCCTCGACCTGTGCCGGGCGAACGCGTCGGCGGCCGGGGTGGGCGACCGCGTGCGGGTCGTCACCCCCGACGAGGTGCCCGCCGGGCTCGAGGTCGGGCTCGCCGCCTCGAACCCGCCCATCCGGGTCGGCAAGGCCGTGCTCCACGACCTGTGCCGGACGTGGCTCGAGCGGCTCCGGCCCGACGGCGAGGCCTGGTGGGTGGTGCAGAAGCACCTCGGGTCCGACTCGCTGCAGGCCTGGATGGCCGCCGAGGGCTGGCCGACCGAGCGCGTCCGGTCGCGCCAGTCGTACCGGATCCTCCGCTCCACCCGCCCCTGACGGGCGCGGGGCCCCGGGCCCGGGGCGTCAGCGGGTGCGGGCGGGGTCGACCCAGAGCCGCAGGCGGCCAGACGGGCGGTCCACCGCGCCGAGGGCGTCGAGCAGCACCGCCCGGTCGTCGGACCGGGCCAGCCAGTTCTCGCGCTCGTCGGGCCCGTGGACCTCGACGCCGCGGGGCTGGCCGAGGCGCTCGACGAAGCCCGGCCCGGCCGTCCCGCCGATGACGGCCACCGTGGCGGCGGGCGGGAAGCCGAGCAGCGATCGCTTGGCCGCCTCGACGACCGACACGCGGGCCGGGTCGCCGTGCAGCGCCGCCTGCAGCACCACGTGGTCGGGCCGGCGGGTCTGCACCACGACGCGCCCGTCGCTCGAGCCCGACACCGCCCGGGAGGCGAGGGCCAGCAGCCGCAGCGCCTCCTCGGCCGAGCGGTACCCCATCCCCAGCAGCTCCTGGTCGACGTCGAGGAACGCCACCAGCCCGGCGCCGTGGGTGCGGAACAGCACGGCGCTCGTGCCGATCACCACTCGCTGGGCCGCGACGGCGTCGTCGGGCGTCGAGGCCGTGACCATGCCGACCGGCTCGCGCACCAGGGCCTCGAGCTCCTCCCGCGCCCGGCTCACACCCGGGCGCAGCAGCGACAGCGCCGTCGAGCCGCAGACCAGGCAGATCGACGGCCGGCGCTCGCCGCAGCGGTCGCACACGAGGTCGAGCCGGTCGGTGAGGTGCACGGCGGCCTCGCAGCGCTCGCAGGTGGTGACCGTGCCGCAGCTCCGGCAGGCCAGCAGCCGCGCCCGGCCCGTCCGGTTGAGCACGCACACGACCCGGTCGCCTGCCCGAGCCGTCTCGCGGACGGCCTCGACGAGGCGCGACGAGAAGAGGCCGCTCCGGCCGACGTCCTCGTCGCGCCGGTCCAGCACCACCAGCGGCGCCCAGCCGTGGCGTGCCCCGCCCGCGGCCGCCACCTCGCGGTCAGCGTGCGCCCGGGCCACCACCGACGGGCACGGCGACACCAGCAGGCACGGCACGCCGGCGCGGCGGGCCCGCTCGACCGCCACCTCTCGGGCGTTCCACGTCGGCGACGACTCGTTCTGCAGCCCCGGGTCGTCCTCCTCGAGCACGACGACCGCGGCCAGGGCCGGGAGCGGCGCGAACGCGGCGGCCCGGCCGCCGACGACGGTCGCCCCGCCGGCTGCGGCGGCGAAGTCGGCGGGCCAGCGCGCCACCGGTGCGCCGCTGCGGCGCAGCGCCCGGGCGATCCGGTCGACGGCCGCCACCGACGGGTGCACCACCAGCGCCTGACCGAGCCGGGCGGCGGCGACGGCGACCTCGGCGGGGTCCGAGCCCGGCGCGACCTGGACCACCGTGACCCCCGGACCGGCACCGAGCGCCTCCATCGCGGCCGGATCGGCCGGTCCCCCGGTGGCGGCGCGCGGCCGCACCGGCGGCCGACGGCCCAGCATCCGGTCCGGTGACCCGACCCGGAGCATCGTCGGGAGCCGTCCGGCCCACCGCCACGCCGCCCAGCCGCACAGGTCGATCACGTCGGGATCGGGGCCCTCGCCCGAGACCTTGGCGATCGGTTGGAGCGACACGCCCGCCGGCGGCCGCGAGTCGGCGTCGAGGACCCACCCCGCGACGCGACGGCCGTGGAACGGGACGCGGACCATGGTCCCGACGCGCACTCGGTCCCCGAGGGCATCGGGGACCGAGTAGTCGTACGGGCGATCGACGGCCGGGACGTCCACGAGGACGGTCGCCGACCGTTGGGCCCCACCCGCGGCGGGCTCGCTCTCGTCCGGTGCGGACGGGAAGAGCGTCCCGCCGTCGGGCGGTGCGGCGCGGCGCGTCAGAGGCCCAGCGCGGACTTGAGGTCGTCCACGCGGTCCAGCTGCTCCCAGGTGAAGCCGTCGCCGGTGCGGCCGAAGTGGCCGTACGCGGCGGTCTGGCGGTAGCGCGGCCGGCGCAGGTCGAGGTCGCGGACGATGGCGGCCGGACGGAGGTCGAAGACCTGCCGGACGGCGGCGTCGAGCTTCTCGGGGTCGACCGTGTTGGTGCCGAAGGTCTCGACGAGGATCGACACCGGGTGGGCGACGCCGATCGCGTAGGCGACCTGGACCTCGCAGCGCGAGGCGGCGCCCGAGGCGACCACGTTCTTGGCGACCCAGCGGGCGGCGTAGGCGGCGGAGCGGTCGACCTTGGACGGGTCCTTGCCGGAGAAGGCACCGCCGCCGTGGCGGGCGGCGCCGCCGTACGTGTCGACGATGATCTTGCGGCCGGTCAGGCCGGCGTCGCCGACCGGGCCGCCGATGACGAAGCGGCCCGTCGGGTTGACGAAGACCTCGAAGTCGTCGCCCGAGAACTGCTCGGGGATGACCGGGCGGATGACGTGCTCGATCAGGTCGGGCCGGATCTCGCTGTCGCGGTCGATCCCGTCGTTGTGCTGGGTCGAGATCAGGACGGTCTTCAGCGCGACCGGCGCCCCGTCCTCGTACTCGAAGGTCACCTGCGTCTTCGCGTCGGGGCGCAGGTACGGCAGCGTGCCGGACTTGCGGACCTCGGCGAGGCGCTCGGCCATCCGGTGCGCGAGGTGGATCGGCAGCGGCATCAGGACGTCGGTCTCGTCGCAGGCGTAGCCGAACATCATCCCCTGGTCGCCCGCGCCCTGCTTGTCGAGGAGGTCCTCCTCGCCGGCGGCCCCGGAGCGGACCTCCTCGGAGTCGGTCACGCCCTGGCCGATGTCGGGCGACTGCTCGTCGATGGCGACCATGACGCCGCAGGTGTGGCCGTCGTAGCCGAAGCTCTCCCGGTCGTAGCCGATGTCGCAGATGGTCTCGCGGGCGATCGACGGGATGTCGACGTAGGCGGAGGTGGTGATCTCACCGGCGACGATGCACAGACCCGTCGTCACCATCGTCTCGCAGGCCACCCGGGCCTCGCTGTCCTGGGTCAGGATCGCGTCGAGGATGGAGTCGGAGATCTGGTCCGCCATCTTGTCGGGATGTCCCTCGGTCACGGACTCCGAGGTGAACGTCCACCTGCTCATGTCATCTCCTCATCTGGTCGTCCTGCCGGTTGCAGGACGGCTGTCACTCGGTCCATGACCGCTCGCGCCACGTCGCGCTTGTGCGCGAAAGGCACATGATGTTGGTCGCCTTTGTGGCCAATGATCAAGACCTCGTTCGTGTCGTGCTCGAAGCCGACGCCCGGCGCGCTCACGTCGTTCGCCACCAGGAGGTCGGCGTTCTTGCGCTGCAGCTTCTCGGTGGCGTTCGCGACCACGTCGGCGGTCTCGGCGGCGAAGCCGACGAGCACCTGACCGGGGGGCTTCACCTCGCCGAGCGCCGCGAGCACGTCGACGGTCGGCGTGAGCTCGACGACGGGCACGCCGTCGCGCTTCTTCAGCTTGTCGGGCGCCACGGCCGTCGGCGTGAAGTCGGCGACCGCAGCGGCCATGACGACCACGTCGCACGCCGGGGCGACGGCGACCACGGCCCGGTGCAGCTCGGCGGCGGTGTCGACGCGGACGCGCTCGATGCCGTCGGGGACGGGCAGGTCGGTCGTGGTCACCAGCGTGACGTCGGCCCCCCGCTCGGCGGCCTCCTCGGCGATGGCGTGGCCCTGCTTGCCCGAGGAACGGTTGCCGATGAAGCGCACGGGATCGATCGGTTCGCGGGTCCCGCCGGCGGTGACCAGCACCTTCACGCCCGACATGGGACCGGTGGTCGACGGGGCGGCCGGGGCGGTCGCGCCGGGCACGGTCCCGGCGAGGACGGCCTCGGCCGCGGCGACGATGGTCGCCGGCTCGGCGAGCCGACCCGCGCCGACGTCACCGCCGGCCAGGCGGCCGGTCTCGGGCTCGACGACATGGGTGCCACGGGACCGCAGCAGCGCCAGGTTGTCCTGCACCGAGGGGTGCTCCCACATCTCGGTGTGCATGGCCGGGCACACCAGGACCGGGGCGCGCGTGGCGATCAGGACGTTCGTCAGGAGGTCGTGCGAGTAGCCGTGCGCGTAGGCCGACAGCAGCCGGGCCGTGGCCGGGGCCACGACGACGAGGTCGGCGGTCTGGCCGAGTCGCGTGTGCGGGATCGGATCGGCGCCGTCCCAGAGGGTGCGCCGCACCGGCTCCGAGGCGAGGGCCGAGAGCGTCGTCTCGCCGATGAAGTGCGAGGCGCCGGCGGTCATCACCGGCACGACGTGCGCGCCGGCGTCCACCAGGCGGCGGCAGACCTCGACCGCCTTGTAGGCGGCGATCCCCCCGCAGACCCCGAGCACGACCCGCCGGCCGGCGACGCTCGACATGGTCGGATGGGTCAGTCGGCGTCGGGGGTGGGCACGCCCACGAGCTCGACGTCGGCGACGGCCTCGCCGTCGACGGCCACCTCGACCATCGACTCGGGGATCGGGCGGCCCGTGGCCCCGCCGACGCCCTCGATCTTGTCGGCGTCGATCTCCTCGAAGGCGATCGACAGCGGCTTGCGGGCGGTCGAGGTCACCTGCGGCGGCACGACGGTGCCGAGCGCGTCACCCAGCTGGTTGTAGTACGTGTTGATCTGCCGGGCCCGGCGGGCGGCCAGCGTGACCAGCGAGAACTTGGAGCCCGCCTTGTCGAGGAGCTCCTCGACGGGGGGCTGCATCATGGTGTTGAAGCGGTCGGCCACGTGTGCTCCGGGGATCGCGTGCGGTGCCGGCCGAGGACACCCGCCCCCGGCCGGTCGTCCAGTGTAGACGAGGACACCCCCGGAGCCGGGATCGGCGCCGGCGCAGGGCTGCGGGGGCGCAGGTTCAGCCGACGGCGCGCTTGCGGGCCTCGTCGATCAGGCCGCCGATCTCGGCGACCGTCCGGTCGAGGTCGTCGTTGACGACCCGCACGAAGGGCAGGTCGCGCGAGCGGGCGACCTCCTCCTCGGCCTTGGCCAGCCGCTGGGCGATGCGCTCCTCGGAGTCGCCCCTCCCCCGCAGCCGGTCCTCCTGCACGGCCCGGTCGGGGGCATCGACGAAGACCAGCAGCGCCTCGGGGTGCAGCTCGTGGATGCGGGCGGCGCCCTGGACGTCGATCTCGAAGAGCACGTCGCTGCCGGCCGGCGGCTCGGGCAGCGGCGAGCCCTGCCGGTAGTCGAGGAAGTCGATCCACTCGAGGAAGCCGTCGCGGTCGATGTGGGCCTGGAACTCCTCGGGCGTCACGAAGTGGTAGGCGTCGGGGCGCTCGCCCTCCCGGGGCGCCCGGGTGGTCCAGGAGCGGCTCAGCCACAGGCCGTCGTCGGCCCGGACCAGCTCCTGCACGAGCGTGCCCTTGCCGACGCCACCGGGGCCGGAGATCACGACGACCACGGTGTCGGACGGGAGCAGGAGGCCGCTCACGACGCCCGCTCCGCACGCGCCGCGCCGTCCGTCGCCATCGGGAACGAGTCGAGCACCAGTCGGCGCTGCTCGGGCGTCAGCGTCCGCACCGGGACGACCTCGGGCAGGTCGAGCTGGGCCAGTCGGCGCCGGGTCGCGACCTTGCCGGCCCCCGGCAGCGACTCGAGGACGAACAGGAGCGTGATCGCGCCGTCGTCGGTGTCGTCGGCGGCGGCGAGCACGTCGTCGAGCGAACGCGAGCCCTCGCCGAGCTCGCGGCGCAGCGCCTCGCGGCGACGGCGGAACGAGTCGGCCCAGCGGTGCGCCGCCTCGGTCTCCGGGTGCGGCACCTCCGCTGCGGGTGCCGTCCGATCGTGGGGCCCGTCCACGTTCAGACGCCTGCCGCGCTCAGATGGCCGCCGCGACGGCCGCCGCGGCGACGACGGGGTCCTCGGCGGCGGTGACCGTCCGACCGATGACCAGCAGGTCGGCACCGTTCGCCACCGCCTCCTGCGGCGTGGCGGCCCGGGCCTGGTCGTGGTGCGGCCCGCCGGCGAGTCGGATGCCCGGCACGACCCGCTTCAGCCGCGGCGCCAGCTCGCGTGCGGTCTGGAGGTCCTCGGCGGCGAGCACGAGCCCGCCGCAGCCGCCCTCGAGCGCCAGCCGCACCCGGTTGGGCACGATGTGGGGCGGAGCCGAGTCGTCGCTCGTGAGCACGGTGACCGCGAGCGCCGTCGGGGTGGGCAGCCCGGCGTGGTGGGCGCCCTCGGTCAGGCCCTCGACCCCGGCGCGGAGCATGTCGACGCCGCCGGTGGCGTGCAGGGTCAGGTACTCGACGCCGAGGGCGCCCAGCACCCGGCACGCCCGGTTGACCTGCGTCGGGATGTCGAACAGCTTGAGGTCGAGGAACACCTGGTAGCCCTGGTCGCGGAGCGCGCCGATGGCGTCGGGACCGGCGGCGCTGAACAGCTCGAGGCCCACCTTGGCGACGCCGAACCACGGTCGCATGGCGGCGCCGAGCCGCATGGCCTCGACCAGGTCGTCCACGTCCAGCACCAGCGCCAGGCGCCGCCGCACGTCGTCGGCGACCTCGCCGTCCCTCGACGCCTCGGTCCCGGCCTCAGCCATGTGCTCCTCCGATCAGATCCCGCACGCGGGTCACCCCGGCACGGGAGCACCATGTTTCCACTCCCTCCAGGACGGCGCCGACCGAGCGGGGATCCGCGAAGCTCGCCGTCCCCACCTGCACCGCGGACGCTCCTGCGAGGAGGAGCTCCACGGCGGTCCGACCGTCCACCACGCCGCCGACGCCCACGATGGGGACCTCGGGCAGCGCCGCTCGTACGTCATAGACGGTCCGCACCGCCACCGGGTGGATGGCCGGGCCGGACACCCCGCCCCCGCCGGCGCCGAGCACGGGGCGGCGGGTGTCGACGTCGATCACCATGCCCATCAGCGTGTTGGCCAGCGTCACCGCCTCGGCGCCCGCCTCGTGGGCGGCGGCGGCGACGTCGACGACGCGGTCGGTGTTCGCGCTGAGCTTCGCCCACATCGGCAGCCCGGCCGCGGCCGCGGCGCGCAGCACGGCGGCGGTCGCGTCCGGGTCGTGCGCGAACAGGTGCGCCCCGCCGTCGAGGTTCGGGCACGAGAGGTTGACCTCGAGCGCCACGACCCGCTCGTCGACGCCGGCGAGCTGCTCGGCGGCGCTGGCGAAGTCGTCGACGTGGCGGCCCCAGATGCTCGCCACCACGGTGGCGCCGGTGGCCAGGACCGCGGGCAGCTCGCGCTCGCGCCACGCCGTCACCCCGGGCCCCTGCAGGCCGACGCTGTTGATCATCCCCGAGGGCGTCGGATGGACCCGCGGTGCCGGGTTGCCCGGCCAGGGACCGGACCCGAGCGACTTCACGACGACCGCGCCGATCGTGGACAGGTCGACGTAGGCGGCGAGCTCGTCGCCGTGCCCCGCCGTGCCCGACGCGGTCATCACCGGGGCCTTGAGCGCCACCGAGCCCACCGTGGTGGACAGGTCGACGGCGACGCCGGCGTCCGGCCGACGTCGGCCCCGGCGGCGAAGCGCCACCTCAGCCGACCCCGGGCGTCGCCGCGTCGCGACCGTGGTAGCTCTGCAGGCTCCGGACCGTGAGGTCGCGGCTGATCCACTCGGCGATCCCGTTGGCCGCCGCCAGCGCGGCGGCCGCGGTCGTCAGCAGCGGGACGCGCGCCTCGGCCGCGGCACGGCGGAGGTGGGCGCCGTCGGCGCGGGGACCACGACCCCTCGGGCTGTTGACAACGAGGTCGATCTGGCCGCCCGCGATCAGCTCGACGCCGTCGACCGCACCGTCGCCGCCGTCCACGGCGGCCGAGCCGTCGGGCTGCTGGAGCTTGGCCACCACCCGCTCGACCTCCACGCCGCCGTCGCGCAGCAGCGCGGCGGTGCCGCTCGTCGCGACGATGTCGAACCCGAGCTCCTGGAAGCGCTGCGCGGCGCGCAGGCCGACCGGCTTGTCCCGGTCGGCGAGCGAGAAGAACACGGTGCCGCTCGTCGGCATCCGGTCCCCCGCCGCCAGCTGGGCCTTGGCGAACGCCATGCCGGCGCTGCTGTCGATGCCCATCACCTCGCCGGTCGAGCGCATCTCGGGGCCGAGCACCGCGTCGACGTCGGGGAAGCGGTTGAACGGCAGCACCGCCTCCTTGACCGCGACGTGGTCGCCGTCGACCTTGGGGACGAGCAGGCCCTCCTCGCGCAGCTCGGCCAGCGTGGCGCCGCACATGACCCGGGCGGCCACCTTGACGAGCGGCACGCCGGTCGCCTTGGCGACGAACGGCACGGTCCGCGACGCCCGGGGGTTCGCCTCGATCACGAAGACCTGGCCGCTGCCCGGATCCGCGCTCGATCGCTTCACCGCGAACTGCACGTTGATGAGGCCCCGGACGTCGAGCGCCTCGGCGATCGCCCGCACCGACTCCTCCAGCACCGCGATCGTGGCGTCCGAGAGCCCGATCGGCGGGATGACGCAGGCCGAGTCGCCCGAGTGCACCCCGGCCTCCTCGACGTGCTCCATGATCCCGCCGATGATGACCTCGCCGGTGTGGTCGCGGATGGCGTCGACGTCGACCTCGGTGGCGTCCTCGAGGAAGCGGTCGATCAGCACCGGGCGCTCGGCGGACAGCCCGCCCTCACGGCCGAGCGAGCCCGACCCGGCGATCGCGCCCCACGCCCGCTCGAGGTCCTCGTCGTCGTAGACGATCTCCATCGCCCGACCACCGAGCACGTAGCTCGGCCGGACCAGCGCCGGGTAGCCGATGCGCTCCACGATCTCCCGCGCGCCGTCCAGCGTCGTGGCGGTCCCGCCGGCCGGCTGCGGGATCTCGAGCCGGGCGCACAGCGAGCCCCACAGGTCGCGGTCCTCGGCGGCGTCGATGCTGGCCGGTGCGGTGCCGAGCACGAGCTCCGGCGGCAGGACGTTGGCCAGCTTGAGCGGGGTCTGGCCGCCGAGGCTGACGATCACGCCCTTGAGCGACCCGCCGCCCTGCTCGGCGGAGCGGCGCTCGGCGTCGATCACGTTGAGCACGCCCTCCGCGCTGAGCGGCTCGAAGTAGAGGCGGTCCGACGTGTCGTAGTCGGTCGAGACCGTCTCGGGGTTGCAGTTGACCATCACGGTCTCGTAGCCGGCGTCGGCCAGCGCGAAGCAGGCGTGGACGCAGCAGTAGTCGAACTCGATGCCCTGGCCGATCCGGTTGGGCCCGGAGCCGAGGATGATGACCTTCTCCCGGTCCGACGGCGCGACCTCGCTGTCGTCCTCGTAGGTGCCGTAGTGGTACGGCGTGGTCGCCTCGAACTCGGCGCCGCAGGTGTCGACGGTCTTGTAGGTGATCTCGACGCCGGCGTCGAGCCGTGCGGTCCGGACCGTGGTCTCGTCGAGGTCCCACAGGTAGGCGAGCTGGGCGTCGCCGAAGCCGAGGCGCTTGGCGCGGCGCCAGTCCCGGCGGGTCATCGCGGCGAGCGCCTCGGACCCGGTGCCCTTCGCCTCGAGGTGCTGGCGCTCCTCGATGATCGACAGGATCTGGTCGAGGAACCAGGGGTCGATGCGGGTGGCGTCGGCGACGTCCTCGACGCTCACGCCCCGGCGCAGCAGGGACTCGACGCCGAGGATCCGCTCGGGCGAGCCGACGGCGACGCGGGTCAGCAGCTCGGCCGTGGTGACGTCGTCGAACTCCTTCTCCCCCGGGTCCTGGTTCAGCCCGCTGCGGCCCTGCTCGAGCGACCGCATGGCCTTCTGCAGCGACTCCGGGAACGTGCGGCCCAGGGCCATGACCTCACCCACGGACTGCATCTGCGTCCCGAGGCGGGCCTCGGCGCCGGGCAGCTTCTCGAACGCCCACCGGGGCACCTTGGTCACCACGTAGTCGATCGTCGGCTCGAAGCTCGCCGGCGTCTTGCGGGTGATGTCGTTCGGGATCTCGTCGAGCGTGTAGCCGACGGCGAGCTTGGCCGCGATCTTGGCGATCGGGAACCCGGTGGCCTTCGACGCGAGCGCCGAGGACCGGCTGACGCGGGGGTTCATCTCGATGACGACCTGGTCACCGGTGTTCGGGTCGACGGCGAACTGGACGTTCGAGCCGCCGGTCTCGACGCCGACGCGCCGGATGCAGGCGAACGCGGCGTCGCGCATCTGCTGGTACTCGACGTCGGTCAGCGTCTGGGCGGGGGCCACCGTGATCGAGTCGCCGGTGTGGACGCCCATCGGGTCGAAGTTCTCGATCGAGCAGATGACCACGCAGTTGTCGGCCCGGTCGCGCATGACCTCGAGCTCGAACTCCTTCCACCCCGCGATGGAGCGCTCGATGAGGATCTCGGAGATCGGGCTGGCCTCGAGCCCGAGCGACGCCAGGCGCTCGAACTCCTCGGCCGTGGCGGCGATGCCGGTCCCCTTGCCGCCGAGGATGTACGCGGGGCGGATGACGACGGGCAGGCCGAGCTCGCCGACCACCGATCGGGCCTCGTCCATGTCGTGGGCGATGCCGGAGGCCGGCACGTCGAGGCCGATCTCGAGCATCGCGGTCTTGAACCGGTCGCGGTCCTCGGCGGTGGCGATCGCCTCGGCCTTGGCGCCGATGAGCTCGATGCCTCGGCGCTCGAGGGCACCCGACTCCGACAGCTCCATCGCCAGGTTGAGCGCGGTCTGGCCCCCCAGGGTCGGGAGGACGGCATCGGGCTGCTCGCGGTCGAGGATCCGCTCGAGCACCTCGGCGACGAGCGGCTCCACGTAGGTGGCGTCGGCGAAGTCGGGGTCCGTCATGATCGTGGCCGGGTTCGAGTTGGCCAGGATCACCCGGTAGCCCTCCTCGCGGAGGACTCGGCACGCCTGGGTGCCGGAGTAGTCGAACTCGCAGGCCTGGCCGATCACGATCGGGCCGGACCCGATGATCAGGATCGACTCCAGGTCGTCACGACGGGGCATGGCGGGGTCCTCGCTGGGTCTCGTGGGGGGACGGCATCGTCTCGGGGGGTGGGGTGGTCGACGTCGGGGCTCCGACGGCCGGGGTGGCCGAGCCGGCGGGCGCGGTGTGCGACGCTGGTGCGGTGAAGTTCGGCTTCGAGCAGCGATGGACCGCACCGGTCGACGACATCATGTCGACGTACCTCGACGAGGCGTTCTGGAACGGCCTCGACGCGAGCAGCTTCTCGAAGATGGCGCCGCCCGAGGTGCTGGACCTGGTGCGCGACGACGCCGCGGGCACCGCGCTCGTGCGGCTGCGGTACAAGGTCGACACGGACCTGCCGGCGCAGGCGGCCCGCTTCATCGACCCGAACGACGTCGCCTGGGTGCAGGAGACGTCGTGGGACCTGACGGCCCGCACCGCCGAGGTGCGGTTCCTGCCGGTGCAGGCGGCGAGCCTCATCCGGGCGACGGCCGGCATCGTGGTCAAGGACGACGGCGACGACACCGTCCGCGAGCTGCGCGGCGAGTTCAAGGTCCGCATCCCGCTCGTCGGCGCCCAGGTGGAGAAGGCGGTGGTGGGCGACATCGGGACCAACCTCGACGAGGAGGCCGACGCCGTGGCCCGGTACCTGGGGCTGCCGGACTGACCGGGCTGCCCGGCCGGGAGGGCAGGGGCCGTCATGGGCGGTGCTCGTCCATGAGGTCGGCGAACCGCTCGAACAGGTAGTGGCTGTCGTGGGGACCGGGGCCGGCCTCGGGGTGGTACTGGATCCCGAAGGCGGGCACGTCGAGGCAGCGGAAGCCCTCGAGCGTCCCGTCGTTGAGGTTGACGTGCGTGACCTCGATGCGGTCGAGCGAGTCGACGTCGACCACGTAGTTGTGGTTCTGGCTGGTGATCTCGACGCGGCCGGTGGCCAGGTCGCGGACCGGGTGGTTCCCGCCGTGGTGGCCGAACGGCAGCTTCGTGGTCGTCCCGCCGAGTGCGGTGCCGAGCATCTGGTGGCCCATGCAGATGCCGAAGATCGGCACCTTGCCGAGCAGCTCGCGGACGGTGTCGGGCACCGTCTCGACCGCGCCGGGGTCGCCGGGGCCGTTCGAGAGGAACACGCCGTCGGGGGCGCGCTCGAGGATCGCCTCGGCGGAGGTCCCGGCCGGGACCACGTCGACGGCGGCGATGCGGGCGAGGTTGCGGACGATCGTGGTCTTGATGCCCATGTCGATCGCCACGACGCGACGCCCGGCGCGCCGGGCGTCGTCGCCGACCGCCTCGTAGGTCGTGACGCCGTCGCCCGTCACCGTCGCGACGAGGTCGATCCCGTCGGTGCCGAGCGCCTCGGTCGCCGCGGCGCGCAGCGTGGCCTCGTCGGCGTGGCCGAACACGCCGGGCAGGGCGCCGTGGTCGCGCAGGTGGCGGGTCAGGCGCCGGGTGTCGACGCCGGCGATCCCCGGCACGCCGTAGCTGCGGAGGTAGCCGTCCAGGTCGCCCTCGGCGCGGTGGTTGCTGTGCCGGCGGGCCAGGTCGCGGACGACGACGCCGGAGCAGCGCGGGCGCAGCGACTCGTCGTCGTGCGCGTTCACGCCGTAGTTGCCGATGTGCGGGTACGTGAACGTGATGATCTGCCCCGCGTAGGACGGGTCCGAGATCACCTCCTGGTAGCCCGACAGGACGGTGTTGAAGACGAACTCCCCCGCCGTCACGCCGCCCGCGGGCCGGGCGCCGATGGCCTCGCCCTCGAACATGGTGCCGTCCGCGAGGACGATCGCCGCTTCCTCGATGCCGCCGCTCATGGCCGTGCTCCTCCGTCGTTCATCGCTGCAGCTCCCCGTCGAGGACCACCGCGTCTCCTCTGCAGATCGTGTGGCGCACCTTGCCGCGCACCGAGAGCCCCGCGTACGGGACGTTCCGGCTCCTCGACGCACCGCCCGAGCCGTCGATCGTCCACCGGTGCGAGGTGTCGACCACGCACAGGTTGGCGGCGCTCCCGGCCTCGATCGGCCCGCCGTGGTCGGCCATGCCCGCGATCGCCGCGGGCTGCCACGACAGCCGGGCGATGACGTCGGCGTCGGTCAGCCGCGGCCCGTCGTACGGTCCGGCGGCGCCCGGCACGCCGCCGTCGTCGCCGGGGCCGGCCGCCTGGCCGTCGACCAGTCGGGTGAGTGCGAGCGCCAGCGCGTACTCGAGGCCCAGCATCCCGGGCGGCGCCTGGTCGAACGGACGCTCCTTCTCCTCGGCCGGGTGCGGTGCGTGGTCCGTGGCGATCGCGTCGATCGTGCCGTCGGCGAGCCCCGCCGCCACCGCGTCGACGTCGCCGGCGGACCGCAGCGGCGGGTGGACCTTGAACGTGGCGTCGTAGCCGGCGCAGCAGGCGTCGGTCAGGGTGAAGTGGTGCGGCGCGGCCTCGGCCGTCACCGGCAGGCCTGCGGCCTTCGCCGCCGCGACCATCGCGACGGAGCCGGCGGTCGAGAGGTGGAGGAAGTGGACCCGTGCGCCGGTGAGGCGGGCCAGCGCGATGTCGCGCATGACCATCAGCTCCTCGGCCTCGGCGGGCTGCCCCGGCAGGCCGAGCCGGGCCGACCACTCCCCCTCGTTCATGCACGTGCCCTCGCTCAGCGCGGTGACCTCGCAGTGCTGCGCGAGCGTGACGCCGAGCCCGGAGGCGTACTCGAGCGCCCGGCGCATGAGCCGGTCGTCCTGCACCCCGGTGCCGTCATCGGTGAAGATCCGCACGCCGAGGGCCGCCATCTCGGCCATGGGCGCGAGCTGCTCCCCCGCCCGGTCGACCGTGATCGCGCCGGAGGCGTGCACGTCGCAGACGCTGCTGCGGCCCAGCTCGAGCACCTCCCGCACGACGGCGGCGCAGTCCATCGCGGGCGTCGTGTTCGGCATGGCCAGCACCGCGGTGTAGCCGCCGAGCGCCGCGGCCCGGGATCCGGACCCGATCGTCTCGGCCTCCTCCTTGCCCGGCTCGCGCAGGTGCGTGTGGAGGTCGACGAGGCCCGGCGTGACGAGGCAGCCCGACGCGTCGAGCTCGACCTCGGCGCTCAGGCCGTCGCCGACGGCGGCGATCCGGCCCTCGGAGACGACCACGTCGGCGGTGCGCTCGCCGGAGGCGTCGAGGACCCGACCGCCCTTGATGACGAGGTCGGCGCCGGGGCGGATGTCGGTCACTGGGGGGCTCCGGAGGTCGAGGGGGTCGAGGGCTCGGCGACCGTGACCGCGTCGGACGAGGTGACGTCGACGGCGGCCTCGGCCAGCGGGGGCAGGGCGGCGCGGCCCGGGCCGAGCAGCAGGAACAGCACCGACATCCGCACGGCGACGCCGTTCGCCACCTGCTCGGTGATGACCGCGCCGGGCCGGTCGGCGACCTCCGACGCGATCTCCACGCCCCGGTTCATCGGACCCGGGTGCATGATCAGCGCACCGTCCCGGAGCCGGTCGGCCCGGGCCGAGGTGAGCCCGAAGCACGCCGTGTACTCCCGCAGCGTCGGCACGAGCGCCTCGTTCATCCGCTCCCGCTGCATCCGCAGCAGGTAGCAGACGTCGAGGTCGCCGACGACGGCGTCGAGGTCGTGGGAGACCCGCACGTCCCACGGCGCGGTCGACGGCGGCAGCAGCGTGGGCGGCGCCACGAGCGTCACCTCGGCGCCGAGCCGGGTGAAGGCCTCGATGTCGGAGCGGGCCACCCGGGAGTGCTTGATGTCGCCGACGATGCCGATGTGCATGCCGTCGAGCGAGCCGCGGTGGCTGCGGATCGTGTAGCTGTCGAGCAGCGCCTGCGTCGGGTGCTGGTGCCAGCCGTCGCCGGCGTTGACGACGACCGCATCGGTCCACGAGGCGATCTGCGCCGGCACGCCCGAGGAGCGGTGGCGCACGACCACGGCGTCGATGCCCATCGCCTCGATCGTCTCGATCGTGTCGCGGACGGACTCGCCCTTGTTCACCGACGAGGACGACACGGCGAAGCTCATCGTGTCGGCCGACAGGCGCTTGGCCGCCGTGTCGAAGCTCAGGCGCGTCCGCGTCGAGTCCTCGTAGAAGAGCGACACGACGGTGCGGCCCCGCAGCGCCGGCACCTTCGGGATGGCGCGGCGGCTGACCTCGACCATCGAGTCGGTGACGTCGAGGACCTCCTCGATGTCGGCCCGGCTCAGGTCGCCGATCGACAGCAGGTGACCGTCGAGGCTCATGGCTTCACCACCTCGGGGGCTGCGCCCCCGGACCCCGAGGCGCCCGGCTCGCTGCGCTCGCACGTCCGCAGCCACTCGCTGGCGCTCATGGCTTCTGAATCTCGCCGAGCTCGACGCCGACCATGGTCACGTCGACCAGCTCGTCGCGGCGGGTGGGCAGGTTCTTGCCGACGTAGTCGGGCCGGATCGGCAGCTCGCGGTGGCCGCGGTCGATCATCACCGCCAGCTGGACCGCCCGGGGCCGGCCGTAGGTGTTCATGGCCTCGAGCGCGGCCCGGATCGTGCGGCCGGTGAACAGCACGTCGTCGACGAGGACCACCGTGCGGCCGTCCAGGTCGACCGGGATCTCGGTGACCTCCTCGGGCAGGACCGGCCGGATGCCGATGTCGTCGCGATGCAGCGCGACGTCCAGCGTGCCGACCGGGACCGGCGGGTCGTCCTCGCCGAGCTCCTCGATCTCGCCCAGGGCGACCGACAGCGCCTGGGCCAGGTCCACGCCCCCGGTCTGGAGGCCGATGACGACGAGCTCGTCGAGCCCGTGGTTCCGCTCGAGGATCTCGTGGGCCATCCGGCGGATCGCCCGGTGGATGTCCTCGGCGTCCATGACCCGGGTCCGGGCAACGAAAACGCCCCCGTAGGGGCGCGTCAGGCGTCGCTCGCGTTCTGCCACCGGCAGGGTCCTTCCTGTCCGTAGGGGCCTCACGGGACCCCCTTCACGGTCAGGCCCGCACCGTAGCACGCGCCGCGGCGGCCTCGTCCCCGGTGCCGGCGGTCGGTGCGCCCGTCAGCCCTCGGGGCGGAGCTCCCTCGCCGCGGCGGCGAGCAGGCCGTTGACGAACCGCGACGAGTCGTCGGTCCCGTACCGGGTCGCCAGGTCGACGGCCTCGGACAGGACGACGCCGGTGGGCACGTCGGGCCGGTGGGCCAGCTCGAAGCACGCCACCCGCAGCACCTCGAGGTCGAGCGACGGCATGCGCTCGATCGTCCAGCCCCGGGCGAGGCGGCCGATCACCTCGTCGATCTCGGTGCGGTGCTGCTCGACGCCGCGGACGAGGTCGACGGCGTACGCGTCGGGCGCGGCCACCTGGTCGGCGACGGTCTCGCCGCCGGGACGGGCCTTCATGCGGCTCTCGTAGAGGAGGTGGACCGCGCGCTCGCGGGCCTCGCTGCGGCCGCCGGCGACCTGCGGCACGGCCGGGGGGAGGACGATCTCGTCGACGACCTCGGCGTCGTCGTCGAGCTGGCGGGCCAGCTCCTCGGGCAGCGGGCCGGCGGCACCGCCCCGGTCGTCGCTCACGCCCGGGAGATGAAGTCGCCGGTGCGGGTGTCGACCTTGATCCGCTCGCCCGGTTCGATGAACAGCGGCACCTGGACGACCAGGCCGGTCTCCAGCGTGGCCGGCTTCTTGGCGCCCGACACGCGGTCGCCCTGGACCCCCGGCTCGGTCTCGGCCACGTTCAGCTCGACCGACGCGGGGACCTCGACGCCGACGATCTCGTCGCCGTACATCATCAGCAGCGCCGTCGAGGAGTCGACCAGGAACCGGGACACGTCGCCGAGCGTCGCGGAGGGGACGTTGAGCTGGTCGTAGGTCGAGTTGTCCATGAAGACGTAGTCGTCGCCGTCGCGGTACAGCAGCTGCATCTCGCGCTTGTCGATGATCGCCCGCTCCATGCGCTCCCCGGCGCGGAACGTGCGCTCGACCACGGCGCCGTTGCGGACGTTCTTGAGCGTGGTCCGCACGAACGCGCCGCCCTTGCCGGGCTTCACGTGCTGGAACTCGACGAGCGAGAACAGCCCGTCGTCGAGGTCCAGGGTCATCCCGTTCTTGAAGTCCGCGGTGGCGATCTGGGGCATGGCGTCGGCCTGTCTGTTCGGCCCGGCGCGGCTCCGGGGGCGGCCGCGCTCAGGCGAGGATCGGATCCTTGGGGGCCAGCGTGAGGCGATCGCAACCGCCCTCCGCGACGAGCACCGTGTCCTCGATGCGGACGCCGCCGAGCCCGGTGAGGTACACCCCGGGCTCCACGGTCACCACCTGGCCGGCGTCCAAGGTAGCAGCGGACCGGACCGAGACCCTGGGCTCCTCGTGGATGTGGAGCCCCACCCCGTGGCCGGTCGAGTGCAGGAACGCGTCGCCCCACCCGGCCTCGTCGATGACGTCGCGACAGGCCCGGTCGACCTCCGCGGCCTCGACGCCGGCCGCCACGGCGCGGACGCCGGCGTCCTGGGACGCAAGCACGACGTCGAGCATCCGCGTCCGCTCCTCGCCCACGTCGCCGACCGCGACGGTGCGGGTCATGTCGGAGTGGTAGCCGTCGACCAGCGCCCCGAAGTCGATGACGACCAGGTCGCCCTCGACGATCGTCCGGTCCGACGGCGTGTGGTGCGGCTTGGCGCCGTTCGGCCCCGAGGCGACGATCGTCTCGAAGCTCACGTCGGCCGCCCCGAGCCCCCGCATGGTGGCGTCGAGCTCGGCGGCGAAGTCGGCCTCGGTGGGCCGCTCGGCGAGGCGGTGCCGCACCCTGTCGAGCGCGGCGTCCGCGACGGCGCAGGCGGCGCGGATGCGGGCGACCTCGCCGTCGTCCTTCACCAGGCGGAGCGCCTCGACGAGGCCGCTGGTCGGCACGAGCTCGCCCGAGGCGAACAGCTCGCCGGCCCACCGGCGCTGCTGGGCCCAGGTGACGTGGTCGGCCTCGAGCCCCAGCCGGGCGAAGCCGCCGTCGACGGCCGCCGACGCGACCGCGGCGTCGGGGGCGGCCCCGATGATGCGGATGTCGGCCTCGACGCCGACCGCGCCGAGCTCCTCGGCGCTGCGGTCGCGGTAGCGGCCGTCGGTCACGAACACCGTGCGGTCGGGCGTCACGAGCAGGAGCGCGGCCGAACCGGTGAAGCCGGTCAGGTAGCGGACGTTGGTGAGCTCCGACACGACGACGGCGTCGCAGCCGGCGCCGTCGAGCAGCTCGCGCAGCCGGGGCAGTCGGGCGGCCACGTCCATGGGCGGCAGCTGGTCGGGCGGCGGCGCCAGCTCGGGCGACTCGGTCACTGTCATCGCGACAGCCTACGACCCTCCCCCACCCGTTCTGTTCCCGGATCCTGGGGCGAACACCCCAGGATCCGGGAACAGAACGGGATGGAGCGGCAGGGCGGGGTCAGGCCTCGGGATCGAGCAGGCCGACCGCGGCGTCGACCGCGAGCCGGTAGCCCAGGCCCTTGGCGCCCTGGATCACGACGTCGGCGACGGGCGACACCACCGAGGTGTGGCGCCACGGCTCGCGGGCGAGCGGGTTCGAGATGTGCAGCTCGACGACCGGCCCTTCGAAGGACGCCAGCGCGTCGTGCAGGCCCCACCCGTAGTGCGTGATCGCCCCGGCGTTGACGATGATCGCGGCGTGCCGGCCCCGGGCCGCGTGGACGGCGTCGACGAGCACCGACTCCGCGTTCGACTGGAGGTGCTCGAGGTCGTACCCGGCGCCGGCCGCCCGTTCGGTGGCGACCGCCACGTGGTCGTCGAGCGTCGCCGAGCCGTAGACGTCGGGCTCGCGCTCCCCCAGCAGGTTCAGGTTCGGCCCCGACAGGAGCAGGATCGACGTCATCGGGCGCCCTCCGCGCACCGGGCGCTCACCGCACCCGCTCCAGGACCGTTCGGACGAGCTCCGGGTCGATGCCCGGGACCACCTCGACACCGGCAGGGCCGTCGAGCACGAACGTCAGCCCGTCGCCCAGCACCTTCTTGTCGCGACCCATCACCGACACGAGGTCGTCGGTCGAGAGGTCGGCCGGCACGTCGAGGGGCAGGTCGTAGCCCGCCACCACGCGCCGGTGCTCGGCGACGGCGTCGTCGTCGATCCGCCCGAGCTCCCGGGCCAGCTCTGCCGCGAACACCAGACCGATGGCGACGGCCTCGCCGTGGCGCAGGTCGTGGTCGCCCACGGTCTCGAGGGCGTGCGCCAGGGTGTGGCCGTAGTTGAGCAGCGCCCGCCGGCCGCCCTCACGCTCGTCCGAGGCGACGACGTCGGCCTTGATCCGCACGCACACCGCGACGCGCTCGGGCAGCGGGAGCTCGTCGAGGCGGCCGCCGCCGAGCCAGTGGTACTTGGCCAGCTCGCCCAGCCCGCAGCGCCACTCCCGCGGCGGCAGCGACCGCAGCGTGGCGGTGTCGCAGATGACCGCCCTGGGCTGCCAGTACGCCCCGACGAGGTTCTTGCCCTCGGGCAGGTTCACCCCGGTCTTGCCCCCGATGGCGGCATCGATCTGGCCCAGCAGCGTCGTGGCCACGTGCACCACGGGGATGCCGCGGTGGTAGACGGCGGCGGCGAACCCGGCCACGTCGGTCGTGAGACCGCCGCCGACGCCCACCACGCAGTCGGCCCGCGTGAGGCCCCACCGGGCGAACTCCGAGCAGAGGGTCCCGATCGTGGACAGGTCCTTGGCCGCCTCGCCCTCGCCGATGTGGAAGGCGCGGTGCTCACGGCCGGGATCGACCTCGACCGGGATGCCCGGCTGGGTCACGATCGCCACCCGGCGGGCCCCCTCGGGCACGAACGACGGGAGCTCCGCGATCGCGCCGTCGCCGACCACCACGGGGTAGTCGCGGCCGTCGGCCAGCGGCACGGTGACGCGCAGGAGCCCTCCGTCCCGCTCGATCGGCCCGTCTCGCTCGATCGGCCCTGTCACGTCGGCTCCCGCCCCGTCATCGCGGATCATCCTCCGTCCCTCCGGCCCGGAGGTCCCGCTCGATCTGGTCGACCACCTGCTGCGGGCGGAGTCCGGTGGCGTCGACGACGAGGTCGGCGACCTCGTCGTAGAGAGGTTCCCGCTCCGCGGCCAGCCGCCGCAAGGTCGTTCCCGGGTCGCCGGCGAGGAGCGGTCGCTCCTCGGCGGTGCGCGCCAGCCGGTCGACGAGGGCGTCGACGTCGGCGCGCAACCAGACGACCGTGGCGGTCCGGGCGAGGAGGTCGCGGTTCGCCGGGTCGAGGACGACGCCGCCGCCGGTCGCCACGACGGCGTCCGGGCCGGCGAGGACCTCCGCGAGGACCTCGGACTCGACGGCCCGGAAGCCGGGCTCGCCGCGGTCGGCGAAGACCTCGGCCACCGTGGCGCCGCCGCACCGGGCCTCGACGAGCCGGTCGACGTCGGCGGCGGTCCGGCCGAGCTGGCGCGCCAGCAGCGGGGCGATCGTGCTCTTGCCGGTGCCCGAGAGGCCGATCAGCGCGAGGTGGCGGCGCGGGCCGGGACGACCGGTCACGTCGCTCAGACCACGACGACGGGCATGCCCCCGACGAGCTGCGCGATCGCGCCCCGGAGCGGGATCGTCGGACAGTCGCGGGCCTCGAGCAGCACGGTCACGTCCTGGTCGCACTCGAGCACGAGCGCCGTGGCGTCGCGGTGGACCTTCGTGTTCATGCGGAAGCGCGCCTCGTCGGCGTTCTGCGCCTCGATCGTGCGGACCACGTCCCACGGGACCCGGAACGCGAGCCCGTTCGGCCCTGCGACCTCGACGGCCTGCCGCGTCAGCGTGGCCGTGCACTTCTTGCGCTTCTTGTTCTGGCCCGGGTAGCCGCCGAGGTAGGTCACGTCCTCGAGGACGAGCGCGGCGGTGCCCGGTCCGAGCTCGCCGATCGGAGCCGACGGCGCGCCCTCGCCCTCGCCGGTGGCCGGCGCCTCGGGGGCGGCAGGCGGGGCGACCGCGGGCCCCGGCAGGTCGGGCGCCGCCCGGTTCGCAGCGGCGAACGGCATCGGCGGCGGCGCCGCCGCGGCGGGGGCCGGCTCGGTGGGCGGCGGCGTCGGGGCGGGTGGCGCAGCCGGTGCCGTGGGCGCAGCCGGTGCGGTGGGCGCTCCCGGTGCCCCGGGCGCCGAGGGTGCCGGCGCGGGCGGGGCCGCAGGTGCCGGCGCGGGCGGGGCCGTGGGCGCCGGCGCAGAGGGTGCCGGCGCGGGCGGCGCCGCCGGGAAGGGCGGGGCCGCCGGTGCGGGTGGGGCCGCGGTCGCGGGCGGTCGGGCACCGGGGAGGGTGCCCTGCAGGGCCTCGACCACGTGGTCGCAGAACGCGAGGGGCCACCCGGCGCGCAGCGTGCGGCCGTCGCCCACCTCCATCTCGATCGACTGCATGCCCGCCACCGGATCGCCGAGGGCGTCCAGGTTCGTGGTCTCGCGGAGGTCGTACCACTCGGGGAGCGAGCCGCCGAGGAGGTCGCCGACGCCGAGCGAGGTGCCGGCGAGCATGAACAGCGCCTGCTCGCGGCCGGCACCCGACCGCTCGATCCAACCCCGCCCGACCGCGTCCGGTTCGTCGTGCGACGGAGGCGTCCCGTCTCCCGATGTCGTTCCGCTCACGCCCTCAGACCTCCGCGCCGATCGGCCCGCCTACCGTACCGGCGGCCATCGTCTCGCACACGGAACCCCTGCGGCCGTCGCGGCCGCTCCGGACCGGCTGCTCAGCGGCCGGCCCCACCGCCGTCCTGGTCGCCGTCGGGCCCGGCGTCGCCGTCGTCGGCGGCGGAGCCGAGGGCGGCGGCGATGGCCTCTGCGGCCTTCGGGCTCAGCTTGGACATCTGGCGGAGCACCTCGTCGGCCGCGGTGTCGGCCGCCCGGTCGGCGACGACCGGCTCCTGCACGGCCAGGGGCGTGCGGGCCGGGGCGTCGGTGAAGGCGCCGTCGCCCACGAACGTCGCCGCGAGCGCGCCCGTGCCGGTGGCCCCGTTGGCCCCGGCCGGCTCGACCGGGTCGGTGAAGGCGCCGAGGTCGTTGAAGCCGCCCACCTCCTGGTCGTCCCAGGACGCCGCGGCGTCGTGATCGCCGTCGACGGCCGGGCCGGGGCCGGGATCGGCGGCTCCGGCGACGACCTCGTGGCCGGCACCGGCGTCGACCGAGCCGGTGTCGCCGCTGGAGAAGCCCTCCGAGCTGAAGGCGCCCGACGAGAAGCCGTCCGCGAAGCTGCCGAGACCGGCGCCGTCGGGGTCGTCGGAGAACTGCGCGGCGGCGAGTCGCTCCTCGCGCCCGGCGGTCTCGAGCTGGACCCACGGGTCCTCGTCCTCGCCCGCGCCGAGCAGGTCGTCGATCGGGAAGTGCTCGGGGAACGACCCGTCGTCCACGTCGTCGTCGAGCAGGACCACCTCGTAGGCGGTCTCGGCCGCGTCGTCGTCATCGGCCACGTCGACCAGCTCGAAGCCGGCCCCGGGCTCCTCCTCGACGTCCACGAGCTCGGCGTCGAGCACCTCGTGGTCCTCGACGACCTCCTCGACCGCGACCGGCGGGGCCTCGAGTGGGACCAGCTCCGCCCGGGGCGCCTCGACCAGCACGACGCCGCGCTCGACCAGGTCCGCGATCAGCGCGCAGCCGGCGAGGTCGGACAGGCCGAGCGCCGTCACCAGGTCGCCGACCCGGTCCTGCGCCCCCGCCGCGACGACGACCGGCCAGTCGGTGGGCGACAGCTCGATGCCGTCCTCGCCCAGCTCCGGGACGAGCGCGAGCCGGTGCGCGAGCGACGGGACGACGGCCTCGACCGCCGACCAGGCCTGCAGGCGCTCGTGCGCGGCCTCGACGACGTCGCCGAGGTCCTGCGGATCGCCCGGCTCGGGAGCGGTGGAACCCGGCTCGAAGAGGAACGAGCCCTCCTGGTACCGCAGCAGCTCGACCACGACGTCGGCGACGTCGGTGAGGTCCAGGCCCTGGACGCCGCCGGCCGTCACGGTCCCGTCGACCACGAACAGCTGTGCGGTGCTGCGGTCGCCCTCGACGATCAGCCGACCGGTCTTGTGGGCACCGGCCAGCAGCTGCAGCACGTCCACGACCGGGAAGGCGTCGATCGTTCCCTGGAGAGCCACGTCATTCCTCCTCGAAGGTTCCTGTCGGCTCTCATCGGCACTTCCCGGTCACAGGTTCACCTTTTCCTGGGCCCGGCGACCCAGGCGGCTGGGCCGCTCGGCCCGTTCGTCGAGCCACGCTCAGCCGGCGGCGGCCGCGGCCGCCATCGCCTCGACCGGCGCAGCAGCCCCCGTCCAGTGCTCGAACGCGACGGCGGCCTGGTGCACGAGCATCGACAGGCCGTTCGCGGTGGGGGCGCCGCGGCGGCGCGCCGCCGCCACCAGCGGGGTGGTCGCGGGGTGGTACACGAGCTCCGAGACGACCAGATCGGGTCGCAGGAACCCCTCCGGCACCGGGAGGTCGCCGTCGTCGCCCATGCCGACCGGCGTGGCGTTCACGAGCACGTCGGCCGCCCCGACGGCCGCCGCCACCGCCCCGGCGTCGGCGGCCGGCACCAGCGCGCCGACCGCTCCTGCCAGCGCGGCCGCCACCTCGCCGCGGCCGGGATCCCGGTTGACGACGGTCACCGCCGCCGCGCCGGCGGCGGCCAGCGCCTGCACGACCGCCCGGCCGGCGCCGCCGGCGCCGACCACCACGAAGCGCCGACCCGCCGGCTCGACGCCCAGGTCGGCCTTGAGGCCCCGCAGGTAGCCCTGGCCGTCGGTGTTGTCGCCGAGCAGCAGCGCGTCGTCGTGCGGGGCGCGGAGGATGCAGTTGACCGCGCCGAGCTCCGCTGCGGCCGACGTGAGGCCGTCGAGCGAGGCGATCACCGCCTCCTTGTGCGGCATCGTCACCGACAGCCCGCGCAGGCCGAGCGCACGGGCGCCGTCGACGGCCGCCGCCGCCTGGCCGCGGGCGACGGGCAGGGCGACGAACACCCAGTCGAGGCCGAGCGCCCGGAACGCGGCGTTGTGGATCCGGGGCGACAGCGAGTGCGCGACCGGGTCGCCGATCACCCCGGCGACCAGCGTGCTGCCCGAGGGCCCCGCCCCCGGCGCCACGGTCAGAAGACCCCCCGGGCCTGCGCGTCGGCCTTGGCCTGCTGGAACTCCCGGTAGGAGTCGGTGAACAGGTGGGTCGGCGGGTCGTTCGACGTGAGCACGTAGTACCGCCAGCTGCCCTCGGGGGCCTCGATGGCGGCCTGCAGCGAGGCGCGGCCGGGCAGGCAGATCGGCGTGGGCGGGAGGCCCTTGAACTTGCGGACGTTGTAGGGCGAGTCGGAGTCGAGGTCCGACTTCGTCAGCTCTCCCGAGGTCCGCCCGAGGCCGTAGAGGTTGGCGGCGTCGATGCCGAGCGGCTCGCCGGCGTCGAGGCGGTTCATCACCACCCGGGCGATCTTGCCGCGCTCGTCGGGTGGCTGGCCGGTCTCGCGCTCGACGAGCGAGGCGATCGTCACCAGCTCGTACGGGGTCCGGCCCTGGAGCGCCTGGGCCTTGTCGTAGCCGAGATCGTCGAGCACCTCGTCCATCTTGGTGGCCATCGTCTGCAGGATCTCCTGCGCCGACGCGTCGTCGAGGAACTCGTACGTGTCGGGGAAGAGGAACCCCTCCCAGTTCGTGACCTCGGGCGGCTTGTACTTCGACGTCACCGCGCCGGAGTCGAGCGTCGCCTGCAGCTGCTGCGGGGTGAGGTTCGGGAACACCTCGCTGATGTCGGCCAGCGCGTCGACGAGCCGCCGGCCCTCGGGGATGCGCACGGTGACGGCGTCGATCGGGACGGGTCCCTTGTCGAGGACCTTGATCGCCTCGTCGAAGCTCGAGTTCTCCCGGAACTCGACGTAGCGGCCGGCCTTCCACGGGCCCTCGGACTTCCAGCTGGTGTACCAGCGGAACATCCGGGCGTTCGTGATGACGTCGGCCTCCTCGAGGAGGTTGGCGATGGCGTCGGTGCTGGAGCCCGACGGCACGACGACCTCGGCCACGACCTCGCCCTGGCCGCCCGAGGGGCTGATCTGGCGGGTCGCCCAGAACACCGCCGAGATGACGACCACGCCGAGCACGGCGAACCCGAGGCCGAACACGGCGAGGAGCCGGGGTCCGCTCCGGGTACTGGGCGGGAGCTTCACGTACTCGTCGTCGGCGCCGCCGCGACCCGGCGGCGCGCCGCGCCGGCCCCGGCGCGACCGCTCCTCGCCGCCACGCCGGGCGGTGCCGGCGGCTGCGGCGCGGGCGCCGGCATCGGACGGCGCGGGGCGCGCCCCGCCGTCGCCCTGGGGCGCCGGGCGCTGGTCCTGCGGCCGACGGGCCTGCTGGCGGGGTTGCTGGCGCGGGTCGCCCCCACCCGAGGGCGCCGGGCGCCCGTCGTCGGGACGGGCCTGCCGGCGCGGCTGATCCTGGCGCGGCTGATCCTGGCGCGGCCGGCCCTGGCGGGACCGGCCCTCCTGAGGAGCGCCCTGGCGCGGCTGGCCCTGGCGCGGCTGGCCCTCCCGGGGTGCGCCCTGGCGGGGCGGGCCCTGCGCCGCCGGGTCACCGCCGCTGCGCCGGGCACGGCGGACGGGCCGGACCTCCTCAGGCTGGGACGGCTCCTGGGGGCGTCGCGGGTCCTGGGGATCAGTCAAGCGGGGTCCTCACCTCGGGCCCGGTGGTCGAGCCAGCTCTGCAACATCACTGCTGCGGCCACCTGGTCCACGACCTTGCGCCGTGCCCGTCCCGAGAGGTCGGTCTCCCTGAGGGCCCGTTCCGCGGTGACCGTCGTCAGCCGCTCATCGTAGGTCTCGACCGGGACACCCAGGGTGGCACGGAGCCGGCGGGCCTCGGCCCGGTACCTCGTGGCCATGGGACCGGTGCTCCCGTCGAGCGAGTACGGCACGCCGACGACGACGACCTCGGCCTCGGTCTCGGCGACGAGCTCGGCGATGCGCCGGTGGTCGCGCTCGCGGTCGCCGGTCCGCTGCACGACCTCGTACGGGAGCGCGAGCGTGCCGTCGGAGTCCGACAGGGCGACGCCGATGCGCTTGGAGCCGAGGTCCAGGCCGAGGGCTCGCACGGGCTCAGCCGGCGACGCCGGCCGCCGCCCGAACCTGCTCCAGGGCCTCGTCGAGGTGCTCCGGGTGCTTGCCCCCGGCGGCCGCGAGGTCCGCGCCCTTCCCCCCGCCGCCACCGACGGTCCTCGCCGCGTCGGCGATCAGCTCCGCCGCGTTCAGCCCGCTGTCGGGTGCCACGGCGGACACGAGCGCGACGCCCTTGCCGCCGGGCGACGCGCCGAGCACCACGGCACGGATGCCCGGCCGGTCCCGGAGCGCGACCGCGAGGTCACGCACCTCGTCACGGCTGTCGGCGTCGATGCGGGCCACCACGACGCCGTCGACCGCGGCGTCGACCAGCTCGTCGGCCTGGCTCCCCGCGAGCTGCTTGCGGAGCGCCTTGAGCTCCTCCCGGGCCGAGCGCAGCTCGGCGAGGCGCTTCTCGATCCCGCCCTGCAGGTCCTCGGTCGGCACGCCGAGCAGGTCCGCCGCGGACCGGAGGCGGTCCTCCTCCAGCCGGAGCCGCTCGATCGGCCCGGTGCCGGTCACGGCCTCGATGCGGCGGATGTTCGAGCCGATCGACGTCTCGGACACGACCTTGAGCGGCCCGATGTCGCCGAGCGCGCCGACGTGGGTCCCCCCGCACAGCTCGGTGGAGTGGCGGCCGGCCTCGAGCACGCGGACGACCTCGCCGTACTTGTCGCCGAAGAACATGATCGCCCCGAGCCGGCGCGCCTCCTCCATCGTCGTCTCGTAGTGGCGGACCGACGCGTTGTCGAGGATCTCGTGGTTGGCGAGGTCCTCGATGCGGCGGATCTCGTCCTGGGACAGCGCGCCGTGGTGGGCGAAGTCGAAGCGGAGCCGGTCGGGACCGACCCAGGAGCCCTGCTGCTTCACGTGCTCGCCGAGCACCTCGCGCAGCGCCCAGTGGAGGACGTGCGTCCCGGTGTGGTTGCGGCGGATCGCGGCGCGCCGCTCGGCGTCGATCGACGCGGTCGCCTCCTGGCCCGGCTCGATCGTGCCCTCGACCAGCTCGAAGGTGTGGCGGTGCAGCCCGGGCAGGGCGTAGGTGGTGTCGACGACCCGGGCCGTGCCGGTCGGCGTGGTGATCGTCCCGGTGTCGCCCACCTGGCCACCGGACTCTGCGTAGAACGGCGTCCGATCGAGGAACAGGCCGTCGCCGATCACGGCGAGCACCGTGGCGGAGGTGGTCTCCTCCTCGCGACCGGTGAAGACCGTGGGGCCGTGCTCGGCGAGCAGGGCCCGTTCGGCGTCGGCGGACTCCCCCGCGGCGACGCCCGTCCGCTTGCCGGCGGCACGGGACCGCTCGCGCTGGGCGGCCATCTCGGAGTCGAACCCCTCGAGGTCGACCGTGACGCCGCGCAGGTCGGCCATCTCGCTGGTCACCTCGAGCGGGAAGCCGTACGTGTCGTGGAGCTCGAACGCGACCTGGCCCGGGAGGTGCCCGCCCTGCGGGACGGCGTCCAACGCCGAGTCGAGCAGGACCGAGCCGCGCGCCAGCGTGCGCCGGAAGCCCTCCTCCTCGCGGGAGATCATGTCGACGACCCGGTCGTGGCCCTCGACGAGCTCGGGATACGCGCCGCCCATGATCTGGATGCAGCGCTCGACCAACGGCGGCATGACCGCCCGCTCGACGTCGAGCATGTAGGCGAAGCGCACGGCCCGGCGGATGATGCGCCGGAGCACGTAGCCGCGGTCCTCGTTCGACGGGACCACGCCGTCGGCGACCAGGAAGGTGGCCGTACGGGTGTGGTCGGCGAGGAGGCGCAGCGCGATGTCGGACAGCTCGCCGTCGCCGAGGCGCCGGGCGGTGACCGACTGGGCCTCGTCGACGAGGCCCGACAGGACGTCCGCGTCGTAGAGCGACGGGCTGTCGGCCAGGACCGCCAGGATGCGCTCCAAGCCGGCGCCGGTGTCGATGTTCTTGGTCGGCAGGTCCGACAGCCGGCCGTCCTCGCTGCGGAAGTACTGCTGGAAGACGAGGTTCCAGATCTCGACGTAGCGGTGCTCGGCGTCGGGGTTGGCCGGTCCGCCGGCGGGACCGAGCTCCGGGCCGTAGTCGAAGAAGAGCTCCGAGCTCGGACCGCACGGGCCGGTCTCGCCCATCTCCCAGAAGTTGTCCTTGTCGAGCCGCTGGATCCGCTCGATCGGGAAGCCGACGTCGTCGACCCAGATCTGCTCGGCCTCGTCGTCGGAGACGTGGCAGGTCACCCAGATGCGGTCGCCGTCGATGCCGAGCGCCTCGGTGACGAACTCCCACGCCCAGCGGATGGCGTCCGGCTTGAAGTAGTCGCCGAAGCTGAAGTTGCCGAGCATCTCGAAGAACGAGAGGTGCCGCGGCGAGCGGCCGATCTCGTCGAGGTCGTTGTGCTTGCCACCGGCGCGCACGCACTTCTGCACCGACGCCGCCCGCCGCGGCGAGTACGGCACCGGCTCCTCGCCGAGGAAGTACGGGACGAACGGCATCATCCCCGAGTTGGTGAACATGGGCGCCGACGGGTGCGTGGGGATCAGCCCGCTCGACGGGACGATCGTGTGCCCGCGGGCCGCGAAGAAGTCGTCCCAGGCCCGACGGAGCTCGTCGGCGGTGCGGGGGCGCGCGGGCTGCTGGCTCATGGTCCGGTCATCGTACCGGCGCGGTCCCCCGGTCACGTCGGCAGTTGCAGGCGGGGCCGGGAGGGCCCGGCCGGCGCTACCAGCGCGCGGGTCGGGTGGGTCGGTCCGCGCTCGACGGACCGGGCCGGCCGCTCCGGCGCTGCGGCGACCGGGCCGACGACGTGGGCCAGGCGTGCGCGTCGGATCCGTCCCGGCGCGCCAGCAGCTCGTCCTCGCGCTCGCGCATCGCGGCGCGCCCCTCGACGACCGCGCCGGCGACCGTCCGGCCGACCTGCTTGGAGACCTTGCGGGCCTGGTGGCCTGCGGTCACCACGATGTGGTCGGGGCCGAGGGCGTCGATCTGGCGGCGCACCTTCTGCTGGGCCCACATGACCCCCGACGCGCCCGCTGCCGCGCCGAGGCCGAACCAGGTCAGTCGCTTGAACACCCCACCATCATGGTCCACCGGCGGACCGTGCGAGCGCGATCCGACGCCCACCGCCGGGTTCAGCGATCGTCGTGACCGGGGCGCAGGCGGCGGGCGGCTCCCTCCCCGGCGACGCCCACCGCCGGGTTCAGCGATCGTCGTGACCGGGGCGCAGGCGGCGGGCGGCGCGCCTCGTGCCGGAGGCCAGGGCGACCGTCTTGATCACCGGCGAGGTCAGCGCCCGGTAGGTCGCACCGGTGGCGGTGTCGACCCGCTCGCCGATCGCGTTCGCGACGTCGACGAGCGCCTCGACCTCGTCGACCTGGTGGCCGGCCCGCAGCACGGTCAGGTGCAGCTCCTCGAGCGCGGCGGCCGCCTCGGCCTCGAACCGCTCGCGCACGTCGTCGAGCTCGCGCACCGACCGCTCGACCTCCTGGGTGGCGCGGTGCATGCGGACGCTGACGAGCACCATCGCCACCGTGGCGCCGAGGGCGACCACCCCGAGCAGGACCACCACCAGGTCGAGCGCGCTCATGACCCCCCAGTCTGGTCCCGCTCGCCGTCGGCCGGCGGGACCTCGCCCCGGCGTTCGCGCCAGCGGGCCACGAGCCGGGCCTCGGCGCCGTTGGGCCCGGGGTGGTAGTACCGCTCCCCCGCCAGCTCGTCGGGCAGGTACTGCTGGTCGACCCAGCCGTCGGGGTGGTCGTGCGGGTAGCGGTAGCCCTTGCCGTGACCGAGGGACGCGGCCCCCTTGTACGACGCGTCGCGCAGGTGCGTCGGGACCTCGCCGACCGCCCGGTTGCGCACGTCGTCGGCGGCCCTGCCCAGGCCCAGGTAGGCGGTGTTGGACTTGGGCGCCAGCGCCAGGTGGACCGTCGCCTGCGCCAGGTTGATCCTCGCCTCGGGCAGGCCCACGAACTCGACGGCCCGGGCCGCAGCGTCGGCGATGACGATCGCCAGCGGGTCGGCCATGCCGATGTCCTCCGACGCCGAGATCACCAGGCGCCGGGCGATGAAGCGGGCGTCCTCGCCGGCCTCGAGCATGCGGGCGAGCCAGTGCAGCGCCGCGTCGGGGTCCGAGCCCCGGATCGACTTGATGAAGGCCGACACGACGTCGTAGTGGTCGTCACGGCCGTAGCGGACCGGCGAGGCGCCGAGCGCGCCCTCGGCGTCGACGAGCTCGAGGTGCACGTCGGGCGACCCGTCGGCCTTGGCCCGGGCCGCGGCCAGCGCCACGGCAACCTCGAGGCTGGTGAGCAGGCTCCGGCCGTCGCCGCCGCAGCGCTCGACGAGGTGCTCGACCGCGTCGTCGTCGGCCGTCGCGCCCTCGGCCTCGAGGCCCCGACGGGCGAGCGCCTCGAGCGACGCGGGCCCGAGCGGAACGAGCCGGAACAGCGTCGAGCGGCTCATCAGCGGCGGGTTGACCTCGAAGTGCGGGTTCTCCGTCGTCGCACCGATCAGCACGAGCAGCCCCGTCTCGACCGACGGCAGCAGCGCGTCCTGCTGGGCCTTGGTGAAGCGGTGGATCTCGTCGAGGAAGAGGATCGTGCCCTGGCCGTTGGCGCCGAGCCGGTGCTCGGCCGACGCCGCCACCTCGCGGATGTCCTTGACCGTCGCGGTGACGGCCGACAGCGGGACGAACGCCTTCGACGACGCCTGGGCGATCAGGCGGGCGATCGTGGTCTTCCCGGTGCCGGGCGGCCCCCAGAGGACGACCGACGACAGCCGGTCGGCGTCGACGAGGGCCCGGAGGGGCTTGCCGGGCCCGAGCAGCTGGTCCTGGCCGACGACCTCGTCGAGGTCGCGGGGCCGGAGCCGGTCCGCGAGCGGGCCCCGGGCGGCCAGCCGCTCCTCCGCCGCGGCGGCGAAGAGGTCGTCGGCGGCCATGCCGGGACGCTACCCGTCGCCCCCGACACGTTCCGCCCGTCCGGTCACATCGGATCCGATGCGGCCGGACGGGCGGAACGGGCGGACGGGCCGGGGATCAGGGGACGAGCGCCTGGGGCCAGGGCTCGTCGAGGAGCGCGGCCACCGCGTCGAGCGTGGCGAGGGAGCTCGGGGACGTGTCCCAGGACTGGTAGAAGAACGCGCCCTGGGCCGCCGCCGGCGCCGAGGCGCCCAGCTGGAAGGACCGCAGCGCCTCGAGCGCGGCGGCGTCGGGGGTCTCGCCGAGCGCCTCGAGCGCCGCGATCACCAGCGCGGTCGAGTTGGCGTCGGACGGCGTCGACGGACCCGGCGGGAAGGCGCCCCACCCGCCGTCGGTGCCGCGCACCGACAGGAGCCACGCCGTCGGGTCGACCGGGGCCGTCGCGCCGACGGCGACCAGGCCGAGCGCGGCCATCGCCGCGCCGTTCGAGTCCTTGTAGGTCCAGGACGCCGGGTCCTCGACGCAGTCGGTCGAGGTGTCGGCCCGGAACGCCATCCAGGCACCGTCGGCGCACTGCTGGTCGATCAGCCACGCCACGGCGGGCAGGTCCTCGATGGATCCGCCCGCGGCGGGCGTGATGCTGGCGGGCCGGGGCGTCACGGTCGACAGCGCGGCCAGCGCGAGGCCCTGGCGGTAGGCGCCGTCGTAGAGCGGCGACTGGACGCCGAAGCGGCCATCGGCCTGGATCGTGCCCTCGAGCCGGGCGACGAGGTCGGTGCCGGCGAAGTCGCGGGGGTCGCCGCCGGTCGCCACCACGGCGAGGATGATCCGGGCGAGCACACCCGCGACGCCACCGGTGCCGTCGTCGATCGCGCCGGGCGTGTCGGCCTCGAGGCGCGCGAGGCGGGCGGCCTCGTCACCGGCACCGACGCCGAGGACGTGCAGGTCGGCGATCGCCTGCGCGGCGTTGGCGGCGTCGGGCTGCGCCGAGTTGAACGGGCCCGGGAACCAGTGGTCCTCGGTGAACTGGGCGTCCAGCCAGGCGGCGGCCTGCTGCCGGGCGACCTGCTCGGGGCTCGCAGGCGTCGTGGTCGTCGTCGTGGGGGCGGGGGCCTCGGGGACGCAGGCGGCGGCCAGCACCGCGAGCGACGCGGTGAGGACGACGGCGACCCGGCGCAGTGCCCGGCGGGACGGGGTGGTGGTCATGGCGTGCTGGCTCCTGTCGTGTGCGAGGTGGGTGGCCGGCGTGCCGGCCGGCGATCGGGGTCGGTCGGGACCGGACGGCGTCACGGGACGATCGGGCCCGAGGTGCCGATGCGCGGCGGCGTGGCGGTGCCGTTGGCGAAGGGGGCGAAGTGCCAGCCCTCGACCGAGCCGGGCGCGAGCGCGTCGACCGTCGGTCCGGTGCCGCTGTAGACCCACGGCGCGCCGGCGCTCCCGGCCTTCCAGTAGGACCAGTAGCCGCCGGTGGTCCAGCAGTACGGGTAGCCCTGGGTGGGCAGGCCGTCGATCTGGCAGATGCCGCCGGGGAACCGCCCGGCGTCGTACGACAGGCCGATCGCGGTCAGGGCCGCGTAGCCGTTGGCCTGGGCGCCCAGGGCGCACCGGACGGTGATCCGGTCGGTGAGCGGGGCGAAGTCGACGACGACGGTGACGCCCTCGGCGCCCGCGCAGCGCCCCTCCTTGTACGTCTGGTTCGGCGGCGCGGTCGGCGTGGTGGTGCACGCCGCCGCGACGAGGCCCAGCAGCAGCAGGCCGGTCGCGGCCAGTGCTCGGGCGCGACGGGTCGCCGTCGTGGGACCGGAACCTTCAGCCATCGTGCATCGCCTCTCGTCCTCGTCCGAAGGGACGGCGGCGATGTCGGACGGGCGCCCGGACGGCACCGACCGACGCTCGTCCCCGCAGTCCACGACGGGTCTCCTTGAGCGCACCACCCGGCGGGCGTTCCGACTCGTGCCCCGTCCGACCAGCGGACGGCGCACCCACGGTTGCGGGACAGTGCCGGAGTTCGACCGGCTTCCCCCGACGGGCGGCGTGTCGGGCCGAACCGTAGCGGGCCCGGACCGGTGGCGCACCTCCGCAGCCCGCGAGCGCCCGGTGCGGTGGCGGGGACGACGTCAGGAGGCGGGCGGCGGCAGCAGGCGGAGGCCGAGCTCGTCGAGCTGGTCGTCGTCGATCGCTGTCGGCGCCTTGGTCAGCGGGTCGGTGCCCGACTGCGTCTTCGGGAAGGCGATGACCTCGCGGATGTTCTCCTCGCCGACGAGCAGCGCGACGAGCCGGTCGATGCCGAACGCGAAGCCGGCGTGCGGCGGGGCGCCGTAGCGGAACGCGTCGAGGAGGAAGCCGAACTTCGCCTGCGCCTCCTCGTCGGAGATGCCGAGCAGGCCGAAGATCCGCTGCTGCACGTCGGGGCGGTGGATCCGGACGCTGCCGGAGCCGAGCTCCCACCCGTTGAGGACGAGGTCGTAGGCCTGCGAGCGGACCTGCAGGAGCGCCTCGGCGTCGCTGTCGTCGAGCAGGTGGAGGTCCTCGTCGTGCGGCATCGTGAACGGGTGGTGGGCCGGCACCGGCCGACCGGTCGCGGCGTCGATCGACTCGAACAACGGGAAGTCGACGACCCAGAGGAACTGCAGCCCGCCCTCGTCGACCGGTGGCCGCCCGAGCTCGAGCCGCAGCAGCCCGAGCACGTGGCACGTGGCGAGCCACTCGTCGGCCACGAGGAACAGCAGGTCGCCGACCTGCGCGCCGGTGCGCTCGACGATCCCGGCCAGCTCCGCCTCGGAGAGGAACTTGGCGATCGGCGAGCTCAGCGTCGTGGCGCCGTCGTCGCCCTGCTCGACGCGCATCCACACGAGGCCCTTGGCACCCCAGCGCTTGGCCTGGTCGGTCAGGTCGTCGAGGCGGCTGCGCGAGGTGGCCTCGGAGCCGCCCTCGAGCCGGATGCCCTTGATCGACGGGGCCTTGAACGCGTTGAAGCCGGTCTCGGCGAAGACGTCGGTGAGCTCGATCAGCTCCATGCCGAAGCGCACGTCGGGCTTGTCGGAGCCGAAGCGGCCCATCGCCTCGTGCCACGTGATGCGCGGCACGTCGACGACGCGCCGGCCGGTCACCGCCTCGCTCGCCGCGCTGACCGCGGTGGTGATCGCCTGGAGCACGTCGTCCTGGCTGGCGAAGCTCATCTCGGCGTCGAGCTGCGTGAACTCGAACTGGCGATCGGCGCGCAGGTCCTCGTCGCGGAAGCAGCGGGCGATCTGGTAGTAGCGGTCGATCCCGCCGACCATGCAGAGCTGCTTGAACAACTGGGGGCTCTGGGGCAGCGCGTAGAAGGTGCCCGGGCGGTGGCGCGACGGCACCACGAAGTCGCGGGCGCCCTCGGGCGTCGAGGCGATGAGCATCGGCGTCTCGACCTCGACGAAGCCCTGTGCGTCCATCGCCCGACGGATGGCGCCGTTGACCTGGGCCCGGGTGCGCAGGTTGCGCTGCATGGCGTCACGACGGATGTCGACGTACCGGTACCGCAGGCGCACGGTCTCGTCGACGTCCGCGGCCCGGTCGTCGAGCGGGAACGGCGGCGGCTCGGCCTCGGAGAGGATCTCGACCGTGCAGTCGCCCACCTCGACCTCGCCGGTGGCGAGCGCGGCGTTCACCGTGCCCTCGGGTCGGGGGCGCACGGTGCCCGTGATGCGCAGCACGTACTCGCTGCGCAGGTCGTGGGCGCCGTCGACCACGCACTGGAGGAGCCCGGTGTGGTCGCGCAGGTCGATGAAGGCGAGGTGCTCGCCGTGTTCGCGGCGCCGGCCGACCCACCCGCAGACGGTCACCGTCTGCCCGATGTGCTCGGGCCGGAGCTGCCCGCACAGGTGCGTGCGCAGGGCGGTCGGGGCGTGGTCCGTCACAGGTGCTTCCTCAGGTCGTCGATCAGTTCGTCCGCCGGCACGCGTCGCTGCTCGGCGTCGCCGCGCAGGTCGCGCACGGTCACCTCGCCCGCCGCCTGCTCGTCGCTGCCGACGAGCACGGCGAAGCGGGCGCCGGAGCGGTCCGCAGCCTTCATCTGGGCCTTCATGGAGCCGCCGCCGAAGCGCCGGTCGGCCGACAGGCCGGCGGCCCGCAGCTCGTGCGTGAGGTCCCGCGCCGCCTCACCGCCGACCAGGTCGACGACGAACGCGTCCATGGTGCGCTCGGGGGCCGGGAACGCGCCCTCGGCGTCGCACGCGAGGAGGATCCGGTCGACGCCGAGCGCGAAGCCGATGCCGTCGGTGGGCGGCCCGCCGAGGTCCTCGGCGAGCCGGTCGTAGCGCCCGCCGCCGCCGACGGCGTTCTGGGCGGCGTCGAGCGCGTCCGCGACGTACTCGAAGGTGGTGCGGCGGTAGTAGTCGAGGCCTCGCACCAGCCGGTCCTCGACCGTGTACGGGATGCCGAGCGAGTCGAGGCCGGCCAGCACGCGCTCGAAGTGCGCGGCCGCCTCGTCGGAGAGGTGGTCGGCCACCTTCGGGGCCGCGGCCACGACGGCCCGGTCCTCGGGGCGCTTCGAGTCGAGGACGCGCAGCGGGTTGCGGCCCAGCGTCGCCACCGCCTTCTCGGACAGGTCGCCGCGGTGGGCCTCGAGGTGGGCCCGGACGGCCTCGGTGTAGCGGGCGCGGTCCTCGTGCTCGCCGAGCGAGTTCACGAGCAGCCGCACCTGGCGGAGCCCCAACCGCTCGTAGAAGCGCCAGCCGAGCGCGATGACCTCGACGTCGAGGTCGGGGTCGTCGACGCCGAGCACCTCGACGCCGACCTGGTCGAAGCTGCGGTAGCGACCCTTCTGCGGGCGCTCGTGGCGGAAGTTCGACCCCGCGTACCAGACCTTCCACGGCAGGAGCGGCGAGTGCTGCACGAAGGCGCGCACGGCGCCGGCCGTCATCTCGGGCCGGAGCGCGATCCGGGTGCCGTCCTTGTCGACGAAGTCGTACATCTCCTTCGTCACGACGTCGGTGGCCTCGCCGACCCGGAGGAAGACGCCGAGGTCCTCGACGAGCGGCAGCACGACCTCGTGGTAGCCCGCCGCCTCGACCACCTCCGCGAACGTCGCCACGAGGGCGCGGCGACGCGAGGACTCGGGGGCCAGCACGTCGCGCATGCCGGTCAGGGCGCGGAAGGCCTGAGCGGCCGGGAGCGGCGGTTCGGCCTGAGCGGCCGGGAGCGGCGGTTCGGCCTGAGCGGCCGGGAGCGGCGGTTCGGCCTGAGCGGCCGGGAGCGGCGGTTCGGCCTGAGCGGCCGGGAGCGGCGGTTCGGCCTCCTGCGGCGGTTCGGTCACGGGAGGCCACGCTACCGGAGCGGTCGCGGCACCCCGGAACCCGTTCCGGCCACCCGCCGGGGCGGGCGTGGTCAGATCTTGACGATCGAGCGCACCTGCGTGAGCAGGTCGTCCTCCCGCCGGTGGTAGATCGTCGGGAGGCCGGTCGCCTCCTGGTGGGCGTCGGCGATCCACTCCATGATCAGGTGGCAGTCGTTCTTCTCCCGGACCCGGGTGAGCGCCCCGACCTCGAGCGCCGGGCGGGCCGGGTCGAGCGCGACCGCGATGGGCAGGACGAACTTGCAGCCGAGCATGAGGTTGATCGTGCCGTCGTAGAGCGGCTGCAGGTGGACCGTCTCGAGCGAGTCGTCGGGCTCGAAGCCGCGCAGCTGACGCCACTGCGCCTTCATCTTCTGGACCATCTCGACCGCGACCGACAGGTCCTGGCTGCCGCTCGCCGCCATGGCGAGCAGCTGGCCGCCCTCGGACAGGCGGATGTCGAGCTCGTGGCGCATGAGCTGGTTGTTGGCGCGGACGAGCGCCGGGTCGAGCTTGGCCCGACGGCGGGAGTGCGTCTGGGGCACCGACAGGAACGTCCGGGCCCCGCACTGCAGGACCTGCATGGCCGGGATGTTGAAGGCCATGCGGGTCGTCACCATGCGGCTGACGAGGACGTTCATCCGCGCGGCCAGGTCCTCGACCTCGATCTCCTCGCCCAGCACGCCGAAGTGGCGACCCGCCGAGCACATCGCATCGATCATCGCCCCGCCCACGAGGGCGATGTCGATGATCTGGCCGTGGTTGGTCACGACCGCGACGTTGGTGCCCTCGTTGAACACGAGCTGGTAGACGGCGTCGAGCCGCTCGGCGACGACCGGGTCCCGGAAGCGCTCGAGCAGCCACGGGAAGTTCGGGTAGGCGGCGTTCGCGTACAGCTCGATCGTGTCGGTGTTGGCCGGCCGGGGCTCGATCACGACGCAGCTCGGGTCGTGGAACTCGAGGCTCGGCGTGTACGGCAGGGGCTGCAGCACGTCGTGGTGGCCCTGGCGGGCCAACCCGGAGAGCGCCCTGTAGTACGTCGCCGGGTCGGTCGAGGCGAGCAGCTCCCGGGCCTCGGCGATCGGCGAGGCGGGACGTGCTGCGGGATCCATCGCCCCCTCCTGCGTGGCGCCGTCGCCGTCGCCGGCGTCGTCCGTGGCCCCGTCCGGCCCCACCAGGTGGAGGTCGGGTCGTTCGGGCTTGGATCGGTCGGCGCGCGGGCTCATCGGGACCATTCTGGTCCGGCGGCCGCACGAACGCGCCCCGGCGGTCCTGCGAGGCGCGCACGGGGCTCCGGACGCGCCGGTGGGCCGGGTCGTCCGACCCGGCCCACCGCCCGTCGCCCTCGGATGTGCTGCCGGATCACCTCCGGCCCGGACGGGCCCGGCGAGCCCGCCCGGTGGGGGGTGTCAGAGGGTGATCGAGTTGGTCCGCGGGCCGGTCTGGCCCGTCGTGCCGGTCACGCCCGTGGACCCGCCGGCGCCGCCGGCGCCACCGGAGCCGCCACCGAAGGTGGCCCCGGTGATGGTCGCCGAGGCGGACGCCGTCGACACGATGCCGAACGACGGTCCGCCGGCACCGCCGCCACCGCCACCGGCGTGGCCGCCGCGGCCGCCGGCACCGCCGGCACCACCGCCGCCGCCCGACTGGAAGGCGTTGCCGCCCGCACCACCGGTGCCGCCCGGCTGGCCGAGCGCACCGGCGCCGCCCACGCCACCGGTGCCACCGGTGCCGAGGGTGATCGAGAGGTTCTGGAGGTTGGCCGACGAGTTCGAGACGAGCACGGCGATCGAGGCGAAGCCGGCGCTGCCGCCGGAGCCACCCCCGGTCGCCCGGGCACCGCCGGCACCACCGCCGCCGCCACCGGCGCCGAGGTCGTCGATGTCGTCGTCGGAGCCGCCGCCCCCGCCGCCGCCACCACCGCCGCCGCCGTTCGAGCCGAGCGTGCCGGTGCCGCCGGTCCCGCCGGAGCGGGTCCAGAGGCCGCCGGAGATCGCGCCGTTCACCGCGGTGCCGGCACTGCCGCCGCCGCCGTCGGTGACGCAGCCCGACTTGCCCCCGGTGCCCGTGCCGGCCGGGGTGCCCGGCCCGCCGCCGGCGCCGCCGGTGCCGCAGTTGGCCCCGGTGACCGAGGCGTTCGCTCCGGAGAGGCCGGACGTGGCGTTGCAGCTGCTGCCGGTGCACACCCCGAGCGTGCAGCTCGAGTCGCGCTGGCCGCCCTGGCCGCCGACGCCGGCGCCCGAGGGTGCCGACCCGCCGCTCTGGCGGGAGGTCGAGCAGGTGCTGATGCCGTCGTCGCCGTTCTGGCCGTTGCCGCCACCGGCGGCCGGCGTCTGGCTGGCCGACGTCCCGTCGCCGCCGACGCCGCCGGTGCCGCCCACGCCGCCGGTCACGTTCAGCGAGCTGAGCGTGAGCGCCGACGAGGAGCCCTGGACCACGACGCCGTAGCTGGCGCGCCCGTTGGCCGACTCGTTGGCACCGACGACCGAGAGGTCTGCGACCGTGGTGGCCGTGGTGATGCCGTTGGCCCGGATGCCCGAGCTGATGCCGGACACGAGGTCGTAGCTGCCCGTGACGGTGGCCGTCGTGGAGCCGGTGGCCGCCCCGCCCCGCTTGAGGTTCTGGCCGAAGCCGCCCCGGATCTCGAGACCGCCGATGACGTCGAACCTCGGGTAGGAGCCGCCGGCCACGAGGACGAAGGTGCGACCCTGCGCCTGGGCCCGCTGCTGGCCCTGGCCGATCGTGGCGCACGGCTCGGCGGGGGTGCCGCAGGTGGAGGTGTCGCCGCCGCCGACCTGGCGGACGTAGACGATCGAGGCGAGGACGCCGTCCACGCCGTCGCAGTTCGTGTCGGTGTTCGACCCGTCGAGCGCGTCCGGCGCGCCGGGGTGCGTGCCGGCGGCGTTGTCGTCGCAGTCGGCCGGCGGGCTGTAGCCGTCACCGTCGTCGTCGACCACCACCGTGATGGTGACCGAGGACGAGCTGGTGGCCCCGCTGTCGTCGGTGACGGTCAGCGTGGCCGTGAACGTCCCGGCCGACGTGTAGGTGTAGGTGGGGTTGGCCGCCGTGGAGGCGTCGCCGTTGCCGAAGTTCCAGGACCGCGACGTGATGGTGCCGTCGGGGTCGACCGACGACGCCGACGAGAACGTCACCTGGAGCGGGCGGGCGCCCGACTGCGGCGAGGCGTTGACCGACGCCACGGGCGGCTGGTTCGCGACCACCGTGATCACCTTCGACGCCGTGGCCGTGTCGCCCGAGTCGTCGGTGACGGTCAGCACCGCGGTGTAGGTGCCCGGCGCCGAGTAGGTGTGGCTCGGGTTCGCCGACGACGAGCTCTGGCCGTCGCCGAAGTCCCACGACTGCGCCGTGATCGTCCCGTCGGGATCGCTCGAGCCCGCGGCCGAGAAGGCGACGGCGAGCGGCGCCTTGCCCGTGGTGGGCGTGGCGCCGGCGACCGCGACCGGCGGCTGGTTCGGCGTGACCGTGATCGTCACGGTGTCGGTGTCGATGCCTCCGGCGTTGTCGGTCACCGTGAGGGTGGCTGTGTAGGTGCCGACGGTCGTGTAGGTGTGGCTCGGGTTGGCCTGCGTCGACGTGCCGCCGTCGCCGAAGGCCCACGAGCGGGACACGATCGTGCCGTCGGAGTCGGTCGAGGCCGCCGACGAGAAGGACACGGCGAGGTTCCGGCGGCCCGAGGTCGGCGTGGCCGAGGCGGCCGCCGTGGGCGCCACGTTCGGGATCGGGCTCACCACGATCTGGATCGTGTCGGTGTCGGTGGCGCCGTTGTCATCGGTGACGGCGAGCACCACTTCGTAGGTGCCGGCCGTCCCGTAGGTGTAGGTCGGGTTGGCGGCGGTGGAGCCGTTGCCGTCGCCGAAGTCCCAGGAGCGGGACACGATCGTGCCGTCGTTGTCGGTGCTCGACCCCGAGTTGAAGCTCACGATCAGCGGTGCCTGGCCGCCGGCGGGCGTGGCCTGGGCCACCGCGGTCGGGGCCTGGTTGGCGTTGGCCGTGACGTTCACCGACGCGGAGGCGGTGGCGCCGTCGTCGTCGGTCACGACGACCGTGGCGGTGTAGGTGCCCGGCGCCGTGTAGGTGTGGCTCGGGTTCGCCTGGGTGGAGGTGCCGCCGTCGCCGAACGCCCACGCGTACGAGGCAATGGTGCCGTCGGCGTCGGCCGACCCGGCCGACGAGAACGAGACGGCGAGCGGCGCCTTGCCGGACGTCGGGGTGGCGCCGGCCGCCGCGGTCGGCGGCTGGTTGGCGCTCACGCTGACGGTGACCGTGTCGGAGCCGACGGCCCCGTCGTCGTCGGTCACGGTCAGCTCGGCGGCGTAGACGCCGGGTGCGGTGTAGGTGTGGCTCGGGTTCGCCTGGGTGGACGTCCCGCCGTCACCGAAGTCCCACGCGTACGAGGCGATCGTGCCGTCCGCGTCGGCCGAGCCGACCGAGCTGAACGCGACGACGAGCGGCGCGGAGCCGGAGGGCGGCGTCGCCCCGGCGACCGCGACGGGCGGGACGTTGGCCACGCCGACGTTGACCGTCCGGGTCGTCGAGGCGGTGAGACCGCCGTTGTCGGTCACGGTCAGCGTGACCGTGTAGTTGCCGTCGGTCGTGAACGTGTGGTTCGCGGTGGCGCCGCTGCCGGTCCCGCCGTCGCCGAAGTCCCACGCGTACGAGGCGATGGTGCCGTCGGGGTCCGAGCTGCCGCCGGCGTCGAACGCCACGTTCAGCGGCGCGACGCCACCCGGCGGTGTCGCGGTGAACGACGCCGTCGGCGCCACGTTCGTGCCGGTCGGCGGCGTCTGGCACGCCGCCGCCATGAGTGCCGCCGCTGCGCACAGCGCCACGACCGCAGACCAACCCCGTACTCGCCCCATGCCCGACCCCCCGGTCGTCGCCGGACGCAGCCACAGCCCGGCCGCGTTCCCTCCGGAGCAGTATTCAGCCCCGGGGCCTCCCGATCAAGGAATTCCGAACATCCTTCAGCAATGTGTCATCGGACGTTCATCCGCGTCAGGCCCCCGCCGGGCGCGACGACGCCCCGGGACGGGTGTCCCGGGGCGTCGTCGTTCCACGCGGACCGGCGACGGTGCCGGCCTTGACGTGGCCTGGGGATCAGCTGACGATCGTGCCGTTGTTCCAGCTGCGGGCCACCAGGCCCGCCGCACCGGAGCCGCCGGTCTGGCCGGCCGCGCCGTTGGACGCAGTGCCGCCGGCACCGGATCCGTCGTTGCCGGAGCCGACCGCCCCTGCGGCGCCACCGCCGCCGCCGGCGCCGCCCGCGCCGCCGGACGCCGCGCTGGCGGCCCGGTTCAGCGTGGCCGACGACTCGGCGTAGGTGCCCGAGCCGCTGTGGAACACGGCGATCGACGGACCGCCGGCGCCACCGCCGGTGCCCCCGCCACCGCCGCCGCCCGCACCGGCGCCACCGCCACCGCCGCCGCCGGCGGAGCAGCACGAGTCGGAGCCGCCGTTGCCGCCCTTGCCGCCGTTGCCGCCGGCCCCACCGGGCGAACCGGCGCCACCGGTGCCGCCCGCCGCGGCCGTGACCGTGGTGTTGGTCAGGGAGATCGTCGAGTTGAAGGCGTAGACGCCGAACGAGCCGCCGCCGAACGAGCCCACGGCGGTCGCCGCGGTGCCACCGGCACCGCCGTTGCCGCCGGCGCCGCCACCGCCGCCCGAGGCGCTGGCGGACTTGCCGCCGCCACCGCCGCCGCCACCGCCGCCGACGCCGCCACCGCTGCCGGTGCCGCCGTTGACGCCGGCGAAGGTGTTGGCGGCCGAGGTCAGGACGTTGGTGCCGCCGCTCCCGGAGCCGCCGGCCGAGCCGGCGCCGCCGCCCGCACCGCCGCCGGCGTCGGTGCCGCAACCGAACAGCGAGCCGCAGCCGCCGCCACCGCCGGCCGCGCCGCCGCCACCGGAGCCGCCGGCGGAGCCGCTGCCGCTGTAGTTGCCGCCCGTACCGCCGTTGCCGCCCTTGCGGACGCCGGAGTCGCAGCCCTGGGTGCCGCCGCCGCCGGGCGAGCTCGGGCCGGAGGCGTTGCCGCCGTTCGGGCCGTCACAGGCCGCGCCGGGCGTCGCCGGGGTCGCGCCGCCGCCGGCCGCGCCGGCGACGCCGGGCTTGGCGGTGATCGTCGAGCCCGAGATCGTGACCGTCGAGCCGCCGATGGCGCGGACGCCGTAGGCGCTGCTGCCGGCGCCGGTGGCCGTGCCGGAGTCGACGACGACGTTCGACAGCGTGGCCGTGGCCGCGTTGACGAGCACGCCGGTCGTCTGCGACCCGCCGGCGCCGTTGATCGTCAGGTCGGCGAGGGTGACCCCGCTGCTGCTGGCGATGCTGGCGCCGTTGTTGATTGTCGTGGTGCCGCTGCGGGACGTGAAGTCGGACCCGTAGCCGCCTCGGACCGTGAAGCCCGAGACCCCGCTGATCGAGGCGGTGCCCGACGTGAGCCCGCCGACGACGAGCACGACGTGGCGGCTCGCGCCCGCGCGGCCGATGCCGTACGGCAGCGTCTGGCACGGCGTCGACTCGGCGGTGCCGCACGTGGCCGTGTCGGTGCCGGAGCCGGCGACCAGGATCGTGTCGGTCAGGACGCCGTCGACGCCGTCGCAGTTCGAGTCCTTGCCGGTGACGTCGAGCGCGTCGGCCGCACCCGGCTTGACCGTCACGTCGCCGTCGTCGCAGTCGGTCGGCGGGCTGACGCCGTCGGCGTCGTCGTCGATCGTCGCCGTGATCGTGACCGACTCGGTGTCGGTGGCGCCGTTGTCGTCGGTGACCGTCAGCGTCGCCGTGTAGGTGCCGGCGGCGTAGGTCGCCGTCGGGTTGGCGGCCGTCGACGTGCCGCCGTTGCCGAAGTCCCAGGCGTACGAGGCGATGGTGCCGTCGCCGTCGGCGGAGCCGGCGGAGCTGAAGGTCACGACGAGCGGCCGCGGGCCGGACTGCGGCGTCGCGTTGAGCACCGCCGTGGGCGCCTGGTTGGCGTTGACCGTGATCACGACGGTCGCGGTCGACGTGTCGCCGGTGTCGTCGGTGGCCGTGAGGGTCGCCGTGTAGGTGCCGGGCGCCGAGTAGGCGTGGCCCGGGTTGGCCGCGCTCGACACCGGCGAGCCGTCACCGAAGTCCCACGAGCGGGCGGCGACGGTGCCGTCGGGGTCGGTCGTGCCGGCCGACGAGAACGTGACCGACACGCCGGTCTTGACCGTGGTCTGGCTCGCACCGGCCACCGCAACGGGCGGCTGGTTCGGGTCGACCGTGATCGTCACCGTGTCGGTGTCGATGGCACCGGCGTTGTCGGTGACCGTCAGCGTGGCCGTGTAGGTCCCGGCGACCGTGTAGGTGTGCGTCGGGTTGGCCTGCGTCGAGCTCCCGCCGTCGCCGAAGTTCCACGAGCGGTTCTGGATCGTGCCGTCGCTGTCGGTCGAGCCCGACGACGAGAACGACACGGCGAGGTTGCGCTTGCCCGAGGTCGGGTTGGCGGTGGCCGCGGCCGTGGGCGGCACGTTCGGGGCGGCGCCCACCTCGATCGTGATCGTCGCGGTGTCCGTGGCGCCGTTGTTGTCGGTCACCGTCAGGCTGACCGGGTAGCTGCCGGCCGTCGGGAACGTGTACTGCGGCGTGGCCGAGCTGGAGCTGTTCGAGCCGCCGAAGTTCCAGAGGTACGACACGACCGTGCCGTCGGCGTCGGACGAGGCCGTGCCGTCGAAGTTGACGATCAGCGGCGCGGTCCCGGCGGTCACGTCGGAGCCTGCGACCGCCACCGGCGCCAGGTTCGGCGTGGCCTCGATCGCCACCGTGTGGTCGTCGGTCGCACCCAGGTCGTCGGTCACCGTCAGCGTGGCCGTGTAGGAGCCGGCGGCGCCGTAGGTGTGGGTCGGGTTGGCCGCGCTCGAGGCGGGCGACCCGTCACCGAAGTCCCAGGAGTAGGACGAGATCGTCCCGTCGGGGTCGGTCGAGCCGGCCGACGAGAACGCGACCGCCAGGGGCGCCTTGCCGGTGGCGACGTCCGAGGAGGCCACCGCCACGGGCGGCTGGTTGGCGTTGACGGTCACCGAGACGGAGTCGGAGCCCACGGCGCCGTCGTCGTCGGTGACGGTCAGGACCGCCGTGTAGTTGCCCGGAGCCGTGTAGGTGTGCGTGGGCGCGGCGCTCGTGGTCGTCGGCGAGCCGTCGCCGAAGTCCCAGAGGTAGCCGACGATCGAGCCGTCGGGGTCGGTCGAGCCGAGCGACGAGAAGGTGACCGCGAGCGGGGCCCTGCCCGAGCTGGTGCTCGAGCCGGCCACCGCGACCGGCGGCACGTTGACCGCGCCGACCGTCACCGTGCGGGTGGTCGCCGCGGTGAGCCCCCCGTTGTCGGTCACCGTGAGGGTGACCGTGTAGGTGCCGTCGCTGGCGTAGATGTGGCCGGTGGTCACCCCCGTGGCGGTGCCGCCGTCACCGAAGCTCCACGCGTAGGAGGCGATGCTCCCGCCGGTGTCGAAGCTGGCGCTGGCGTCGAACGCCACGTTCAGCGGCGCCACGCCGACCGGCGGTGTGGCGGTGAACGACGCCGTCGGCGCCGTGTTGGTGCCGGTCGTCGGCGTCTGGCACGCCGATACGACCAAGGCCACGCACGCGAGCGCGCACGCGCCTACAAGACGAACCCCACGCATCACCCTGTCTCCCCTCTCGGGCGCCAGCCGTGCGCCCGATGTCACAGAGTCAACAGGAGACCGAACGCGCGATCAAGTCTTTCCCGAACGGAGGTTCGGGTGACACCCACGGGGGCACGGCCCGGCACCGCCTCCCCCGGGCACATCCGCCCACCCGGCCCCGTGTTTCGCCGCTGCCCGCCCCGCGTACGATCGGTGCTCCCCGACACTCCCCTGGCGGACGCATGGACCCCACCGAGCAGCCTCGGCTCGCCGACGACCGCCCGGGCGGGCCCGCGCTCCTGCGCCGACCCGGCGAGGGCGGCTGGCGAGCGGTCTCGGTCGTGGTCGACGGGGGCGCCCTGCACGTCACCGGTGACGACGCCGGACCCGGCCCGCTCGACGTGCCGCTCTCCGCGGTGAACGCGGTGGACGCCATCGGCGAGCCGGTCGACGGGCGCACCGAGGTCGAGGTGGTCCTCGACCGCTTCCCGCCGCTCCACCTGCGCCTGGACGACGAGCCGCTCGACGCGCTGCTGTCGGCGCTCGTGGCGTCGGTGGGCAGCGACCCGTCCGCCCCGGCCGCCGTGGGGGTCCCGGCCACCACCCGCTCGGGCCGCCGGGCCCTCACCGCACCGCGGGTCTGGGCGGGCGCGCTCGTCCTCTGCGTCCTCGTGTCGGTCGCCGCGTTCCTCGGCGCCTCGCTGGCCCGCCGCGCCGGTGCCGCACCGTCGACGGCCGACGCGCTGGCGACCGTCGGCGCGGTCTACCTCGGGGCGACCGCGTGTGCCTTCGTCGGCCTCGCGTTCGGCGCGGCACGGGCGTCCGAGGCCGATCGACGTCCGGCCGACGGCGCCCGCTCCGCGCTCGTCGCGTCGGCCGTGCTCGTGCTCGTCGCCCTGCTCACGGCCGGGATCATCGTGTCGGAGCGGATCGAACCCGACCTGGGCGTCCGGTCACCTCCGACGGAGATCCGCGACACCGACGTCACGACCGATGCGGGCGGCTCGACGCCGGACGGCGGCGCGTGCCCGACCGCGGCCCCCGCACCGGACTGCTGAACCCGGGGCGGTCGCCGCCCGAGGCGCCGGTCCTGCCCGCTCAGGCGCCGGCCCCGGGCACCACCCGGTAGGCGTCGTAGACGCTGTCGATCGTGCGGATGCGGCTCAGCAGCGTGTCGAGGTGGGACGACTCCCCCAGCTCGAACTCGAAGCGCATCTTGGCGACCCGGTCGCCGCCGGCGTGGCTCTGCGAGCTGATGATGTTGACGTGGTGCTCGCTCAGGGTGGCGGTCACGTCCTGCAGCAGCCGGGGTCGGTCGAGCGCCTTGACCTCGACGAGGGCGACGAAGTCCCCGGCCGACTCCGTGTCCCAGTCGACGTCGATCACCCGCTCCTGCTGGCCGTCGGCGAGCGAGCTGGCGTTGGCGCAGTCGACCCGGTGCACCGACACCCCCCGGCCCCGGGTGATGAAGCCCATGATCTCGTCGCCGGGGACCGGGGTGCAGCACCGGGCCATGCGGACGAGCACGTCGTCGAAGCCCTCCACGTGCACGCCCGCCGGGCGCGAGCGGCGACGGCCCGCCGGGCGAACAGGGGTCGAGACGACCTCCTCGCGCTCCCCCTCCGCCGTGCGGACGAGCTTGGCGATCCGGGCGGCGACGGCCTCGGCTGACAGGTGGTGCTCGCCGATCGCGGCGTACATGGCGTCGACGGACTGGAACCGCAGCTGGTGCGAGACGTCGGCGACCGCGGCGCCGCCCATGACCCGCTGGATCGGCAGCGCCTCGCGGCGCAGCGCCTTGACCAGCGCCTCGCGACCCGACTCGAGGGCGTCCTCACGGCGCTCCCGGGAGAACCACTGGCGTATCTTGTTCGACGCCGAGCGGGTGGCGACGAAGTTCAGCCAGTCCCGGCTCGGGCCGGCGCCGGCGACCTTCGAGGTGAAGATCTCGACCGTGTCGCCCGAGGTGAGCGCCCCGTCGAGCGGGACCAGCCGGCCGCCGACGCGGGCGCCGATGCAGCGGTGCCCGACCTCGGTGTGGATGGCGTAGGCGAAGTCGACCGGGGTGGCGCCCAGGGGCAGCGTGACGACGTCGCCCTTCGGGGTGAACACGAAGACCTCGTCCTGGTCCAGGTCGAGCTTCAGGTTCGCCATGAACTCGCCCGGGTCGGTCATCTCCTGCTGCCAGTCGACGATCCGGGTCAGCCAGGCGACGTCCTCGGAGTGGCCCTCCTTGTAGGAGAAGTGCGCGGCGACGCCCCACTCCGCCCGGTTGTGCATCTCGGGCGTGCGGATCTGCACCTCGAGCGGGCGCCCGCCGGGCCCGATCACCGTCGTGTGCAACGACTGGTAGAGGTTGAACTTGGGCATGGCGATGTAGTCCTTGAACCGACCCGGCACCGGCGTCCACAGCGCGTGGATCGTGCCGAGCGCGGCGTAGCAGTCCTTGGACGAGTCGACGATGACCCGGATGCCCACCAGGTCGAAGATCTCGTCGAACGCCTTCCCCTTGACGACCATCTTCTCGTAGATGGACCACAGGTGCTTCGGCCGGCCGGTCACCTCGGCGACGATGTTGACGTCCTTCAGGCGACCGGTGACCTCGTCGAGCACGTCGAGCAGGTAGCGGTCCCGCTCGGGGGTGCGGTTGGCGACCATGTGGTCGATCTCGGCGTAGCGCTTGGGGTGGAGGGCCGCGAAGCAGAGGTCCTCGAGCTGCTGCTTGATCTCCTGCATGCCGAGCCGGTGCGCCAGCGGGGCGTAGATGTCGAGCGTCTCCTGCGCCGTCCGCTCCTGCTTCCACGCCGGCATGGCGGCGAGGGTGCGCATGTTGTGGAGGCGGTCGGCCAGCTTGATGACCAGGACCCGCAGGTCCTTGGCCATGGCCACGAGCATCTTGCGCATGGTCGCGGCCTGCTGGGCCTCCTTCGAGTCGAAGTGGACCCGCTCCAGCTTGGTGACGCCGTCGACGATCTCGCGGACCTCGGGCCCGAAGGCCGACTCGACCTCGTCGAGCGTCAGGACGGTGTCCTCGACGGCGTCGTGGAGCAGCGCCGCCGAGATCGTGACGTCGTCCATGCCGTAGCGGGCGACGATGCCCGCGACCGCCAGCGGGTGCGTGATGTACGGCTCGCCGGACCGGCGCAGCTGGCCCTGGTGCGAGCCCGCCGCCAGCCGGTACGCGTCCTTGATCGTCTCGGTGGGGCGCTTGGGGTGGAACCGCCGGTACTGGTCGACGATCTCCTGGACCTCCATCGCGGGAGGCTGGGTGTGGCGGCGCCACGGCAGGACGCGGGTCACCGTGGGCATCGTGCGATCCCCTCGGGCGCGACCGGGCGTTCCATCCCTTCAAGCTACCGACGTCGGGGCCCCTCGGCCGACACGCGCCCGCCCGGCGGCTGAGCCCGGTCCGCGCCGCCGTCGGGCGGCGCGGGCCTCAGCGCTTCTTCTTGGTCTTGCGCGGTCGTGGCGGGTGGGCCCCGTACGGGTTCCGGGGCACCGCCGGCGCGGCGTCGGCGACGCCGTCGGTCGCCGTGTCGGGCGACGACGCCGCGGCGTCGTCGCCGGCCGGAGCATCGTCGCCGGTCACAGCGTCTGCCGTCGGGGCGTCGGCGACGGCGGTGCCGGTCGACGTGATGGCGCCGGAGCGGGCCGTGGCCCGGGCCGCACCACGGCGGGGGCGGGCCGGGACGGCGCGGGCGCCGGCGGCGGGCGACGTGGCGGCCACGCCGTGCCAGGACGTGTCGGCGACGTCGACGCCCTTGGCGACGAGGCGCTCGCGAATCTGGCGCCAGCGGGGCTCGCGCTCCTTGAGCCATGCCGTCAGCGGCGGCGCGACGAACAACGAGGAGTACGTGCCCGAGATCAGACCGATGAGCAGGGCGAGCGAGAAGTCGCCCAGCGTCTCCTGGCCGAAGACGACCTGGCCGACGATCAGGATCGACAGCACTGGGATGATCGTCACCATCGTGGTGTTCAGCGACCGCATGAACACCTGGTTCAGCGAGCGGCGCATGATGGCCGTGTAGGTGTACTGGCCGGTGCGCGACATGCGCGTGGCGTTCTCCTGGACCCGGTCGTACACGACGATCGTGTCGTACAAGGAGAAGCCCAGGATCGTGAGGAACGAGATGACGGTCGCGGGCGTCACCTCGATCTGGAAGACCGAGTAGACGCCGACCGTGATGATGATGTCGTGCACCACCGCGACGAGCGCGGCGGCGGCCATCCGGGTCTCCAGACGCCACGCGATGTAGGCCGAGACGAGGACGAGGAACACGATGAGCGACAGGCGGGCCTGGCTCGTGATGTCGCTGCCCCAGGACGGGCCGACCGTGTTGACCTTGACCTCGCCCTGCTCCAGCCCGGCCGCCTCGGCCAGCGCGTCGGCGGCCTTGGCGCCCTCCTCCACGCTGTCGACGCGGCCCGAGACCTTGGCGATGCGGCCGCCCTCGCTGCTGGTGGCCTCCTGGAACCGCTCGACGGTGTTGTCCCCGAACGGCGCCAGCGCCTCGCGCGCCTGGGCCTCGGTGAAGTCCTCGGACGGGACCTCCCAGATGGAGCCGCCCTCGAAGTCGATGCTGAGGTTCAGGCCGCGGGCGAAGAGCGACCCGATCGAGATGATGATCAGGACAGCCGAGACGATCCCGACGCGGGTCCACAGCCGCGGGAAGTCGAAGTCGTTCTTGCCGCGGTAGAGGTCGGAGACGACGCCCACGTCAGGCCCCCTCTCCGGTCGTGGCCGCCACCGGGTCCGGCGCAGTTGTGCCGGTCGTGGCGCGGCGGGCCGCGGGCGACAGGTCGTCGATCGGGATGCCGAACCGCTTGGGATGCTCCCCCTGGCTCGAGCGGGCGAGCACCAGCGCCGCGGGTCGGAGGAAGAAGTACGCCGACACGAGGTCGAGGAGGGTCGCGACGCCCAGGTAGAAGGCGAAGCCGCGCACCGGGCCGACCGACAGCCAGTACAGGACGCCGGCGCCGATGAGCGAGCTCATGTCGGCCTTCACGATCGTCGAGTACGCGGACCCGAACGCCTTGTCCACCGATGGTCGGAGGCCGGCGCCGTTGCGCACGTCCTCCTTGATCGTCTCGAAGAACACGATCGACGAGTCGAGCGAGATGCCGATCGACACCACGATGCCGACCACGCCCGCGAGCGTGACGGTGGCGTTGATCCAGCACATGATCACCCAGAGGATCGACGCCGAGATCGTCAGGCTGCCGACCGTCGCCAGGCCGAGCAGCCGGTAGTAGAAGAGCAGGTAGGCGCACACGAGGAGCAGGCCGATCGCCCCGGCGATGATGCCGGCCTGCAGGGCGTCCTCGCCGAGGGTGGCCGACACGGTCTCGGCCTGCTGGGCCTTGAGCTCGATCGGCAGCGAGCCGAACCGGAGGGCCACGGCCAGGTTCTTGGCCTCGTCCTCCGTGAAGGAGCCCGAGATCGAGATGCTGTCGCGCTCGAAGCTCGGGTTGTTGATCGTCGGCGCCGACAGGACCTCGCCGTCGAGCACGATCGCCAGCCGGCCGGGCTGGCCGCCGGCCCCGGGGCACTCCGCGGCACCCGAGTTGCAGAGCGCGGCGGCCTTGTTGAACAGGTCGATGCCCTTCTCACCCGATCGGAAGACCGGGTTGACCTGCCACTTGCCGTCCTGGCCGATGCCGGCGGACGCCGTCTCGACGGCCTGGCCGGTGAGCAGCGTCGGGCCGAGCTTCATGACGTTGCCGTCCTCGTCGGCCAGGTTGACCTCGGCGTCGGCCTTGTCGTCCTCGGCCGACGTCGTCTGCGTCGCCAGGGCCTGCTCGAGCTGGTACAGCTGCGCGAACTTCGAGTCGTACGCGTTCACGCCCCACTGGTTGAGCGGCGTGGGCGTGGTGGTCGTCGTGGTCGGCGCAGTGGTCGTCGTGGTGTCGTCCTGCGCCGGCAGGAGCCGGCTGCGGTTGCCGCCGTTGCCGGCCGTCGGGTCCGCGGTCGTGGCGGTCCGCGCCGTCGTCGTCGTGGCGGGCGGCGTGGTCGTGGTCGTCGCCTCGGGCACGGTGGTGGGCGTCGGGTTGGCCGCCGCCTGCTTCTCCTGCTCCTCGGTGGCGACCTGCGCCGCGCTCACGCCCTCGGGGACCTTCAGCTCGGAGCGGAGCGTCTGGACCTCTTCCTCGGCCTTCTTGCGGTCGGCGCCGGTCGGGACCTTGCCGACGTCGGCCAGCACGGGCCGGAAGCGCAGCTCGGCGGTCTTGCCGACGGTGTCGAGGACCTGCTGCTGGTCGGTCGCGCCGGGCAGCTGCACGATGATCGTGTTGCCCTGCCGCGACACCTCGGGCTCGGCCACGCCCAGCGCGTCCACGCGCTTGCGGATGATGCCGATCGCCTGGTCCAGCTGCTCCGCCGACACCGAGTCGTCGACCTTGCCGTCCTTGACGGGCTGCAGGTTGACGGAGATGCCGCCCTGCAGGTCGAGGCCCAGGGTCGGGGTCTTGCCCATCATGATGGTGACCGCCAGGAGGCCGTAGGCCACGACCATCGTGGCGATCATGATGCGCAGTGGGTGCTTGCTCATTCGCGTCCTCGTCGACGGGCCGGGTCAGGGTATCGGTGCGGCGACCGGACGCGGACGGATGCCCGCCACGCGCCTCCCTCGCGGCTGAGCGACTACTTCTTGCGGGAACCCGCCTTGGCGGCGCCCTTGCCGGCGCCGCTGCGGGCGGTGCCCACGCCGCTGCCCGACGACTTCGACGGACGGACGTCCACCGCGTCGTCGCCGGCGGTGTCGGCCGACGCGCCGCCGCCCATCAGGCCGCCCAGCAGACCGCCGCGGGAGCGGGCCGGTGCGGCGGCGGGATCGGGCTCGGCCATCGACCGGGCGATCGCGGACTTGGCGACCCGGATCACGACGTCGTGGTCGATCTCGAGGTGGGCCAGGTCGTCCTCGAGGAACGTGACCTGGCCGACGATGCCGCCGGTGGTCATGACCTCGTCGCCCACGGAGAGGCTCGACATCATCTGCTGCTGGCGGGCCTTCTGCTTGCGCTGAGGCACGACCATCAGCCAGATCAGCAGGCCGAACGGGATGATGAGGATGAGGATGCCGAGCGGGCTCCCCGACGACTCCTCGGCGGCCAGGACGGTGGCGAGCGTGTTCACAGTGACCAGATGCTAGGTCCGACCCGGTGCCCTGGGGCAATCAGGACCTGAGAGCGCTCCGCTCCCCTGCTGCGGCGGGGCGCAGCCCTCCGCACGGGCGCTCAGGCATCGCCGAGACCCGGGCCGGATCCCGACCACACCTCGGCGACGTCGCGCCGGAGCGACTCGAGCGTGCCGGCGGCGATGGCCGCCCGGGTCCGGCCGACGAAGCCGAACATCCACGTCAGGTTGTGCACCGAGCACAGCGACGCTGCCGCGGGCTCGCCCACCGCGCTCAGGTGGCGGAGGTAGCCACGGGAGTACCGCCGGCAGGTGGCGCAGGGGCACGCGGCGTCGACCGGGTCGTCGGAGCGGGCGAACTCGGCCCGCTTGATGTTGAGCCGGCCATCATCGGTGAGCAGCGTCCCGTGGCGGGCCAGCCGCGTCGGCAGCACGCAGTCGAACATGTCGATGCCGCGGGCGACGGACTCGACGATCGACACCGGGTCGCCCACCCCCATGAGGTACCGCGGCTGGTCCTCGGGCAGCTCGTCGAGGGCCGCCTCGAGCGCGGGCAGCATCTCCTCGCGCGTCTCGCCCACCGACAGGCCGCCGACCGCGTAGCCGTCGAAGTCGAGCTCCGAGGTCCGGCGGGCGGACTCCTTGCGGAGGTCGAGCTCGGCCCCGCCCTGCACGATCCCGAACAGCGCCTGGTCCTCGGTGCGACGGTGCGCGGCGCGGGCCCGTGCGGCCCACGACGCCGTCAGCTCCAGCGCCTCGCGGAGCACCTGCCGGCTCGACGGCAGCGGCGCGCAGACGTCGAGCACCATCTGGATGTCGGCGCCCAGCAGCTCCTGGGTCGCCACCGCCCCCTCGGGGGTGAGCAGGTGGGTGCTCCCGTCGTAGGTCGAGCGGAACTCGGCGCCGCCGTCGTGCAGCTTCGGCTCGAGCGAGAACACCTGGTACCCGCCCGAGTCGGTCAGCATCAGGCCGTCCCAGCCGGTGAAGCGGTGGAGCCCGCCGAGGTCGGCGACCACGTCCGCGCCGGGGCGGAGCATCAAGTGGTACGTGTTGCCGAGGACGACCTCGGCCTGCGTCCCGTCGGCTGCGGCGAGCCCGGCGAGCTCGTGTGTCATCAGCGCACGGATGCTCCCCCGCGTCCCGACCGGCATGAAGATCGGGGTCCGGAACGTGCCCCGGGACGTCGTGACGGTCCCGGCGCGCGCCCGGCCGTCGGTCGCGGTCACGTCGAGGGTCAGCTTCACGGGTGCTCCCCCGGGTCATCGGTCGCAGCGGGTGCGGCGCCCTGGTCGTCGGGCGCCGAGCGGGCCAGCAGCATCGCATCCCCGAACGACAGGAAGCGGTAGCCCTCGTCGAGCGCGGTGGCGTAGAGGTCGCGCCACCGCGGGCCCACGAAGGCCTGCACCAGCGCCAGGAGGGACGTGCGCGGCATGTGGAAGTTGGTGAGCAGGAGGTCGACCGCCGCGAACTCGAACCCCGGGGTGATGAACAGGTCGGTGCGGCCCTCGGGCTCGCCCCTCGCCGCCCGGGACTCGAGCGCCCGGACCGAGGTGGTGCCGACGGCGACGACCCGCCCGCCCGCGGCCCTCGTCGCCTCGACGGCCTCCCAGGTCGCGCCCGGGACGCTGTAGCGCTCGGTGTGGATCACGTGGTCCTCGACGACGTCGGTCGACAGCGGTCGGAAGGTGTCGAGACCGACCACCAGCTCGACGTGGGCGGCGCGCACGCCCCGTCGCTCGAGGCGTTCGAGCACCTCCGGCGTCAGGTGGAGGCCGGCGGTCGGCGCCGCCGCGGAGGCCGGGCGCTCCGAGAACACCGTCTGGTAGCGCTCGGCGTCGTCCAGCACCTCGGTGATGTAGGGCGGCAGCGGCATCTCCCCCGCCACCTCGAGCGCGGCCAGCAACGGGCCGTCGCACCGGGGTCGCACGAGCTTGCGCCCGTCACCGACGTCCTCGCCGACCAGGAAGCTGAGCCCGCCCGCCTCGGCCTCGACGACGTCGCCGGCGCGGAGCTTGCGCGCCGGGCGGCACAGCACCTCCCACCAGCCGTCGTCGCGCTCCTCGAGCAGGAGCACCTCGCCGCCGCCCCCGGTCGGGCGCACCACCGGCACCCTCGCCGGCAGGACCCGGGTGTCGTTGACGACGAGCAGGTCGCCCTCGCGCAGGAGGTCGGGGAGGTCCCGGACGTGGCGGTGGGCCGGCGCGACCCCGGCGCCGCCGTCGACCAGCAGGCGGGCCGCGTCGCGCGGCTCCACCGGCACCTGGGCGATCGCCGAGGCCGGGAGGTCGTAGTCGAGCTCGTCGGTGCGCATGCGGCCGGCCGGCGGGCCGGTCAGAACCCCATGGAGCGACCGATGATCTCCTTCATGATCTCGGTCGTGCCGCCGTAGATCGACGTGATCCGGGCGTCGGTCCAGGCCCGGGCGATCGGGTACTCGTTCATGTAGCCGTAGCCGCCGTGGAGCTGCATGCCGGTGTCGGCGACGCGCTTCTGCAGCTCGGTCGTCCACCACTTGGCCATCGCGGCCTCCTCGGCGGTGAGCTTGCCCTCGTTGAGGAGGTCGACGCAGCGGTCGACGAACGTCTCGGCGATCTGCACCTCGGTCTCCATCTCGGCCAGCTTGAAGCGGCTGTTCTGGAAGGTGCCGATCGGCTGGCCGAACGCGGTGCGCTCGCGGGCGTAGTCGATCGTCCACGTCAGCATCGCCCGGGCGTGGGCGACCGCGGCCACCGCGATCGACAGGCGCTCCTGGGGCAGGTTCTTGACCAGCAGCGTGAAGCCCTGGCCCTCCTCGCCGAGCCGGTTGGCCACCGGGACGCGCACGTCGGTGAAGAACAGCTCGGCGGTGTCCTGGGCGTGCATGCCGACCTTGTCGAGGTTGCGGCCCCGCTCGAAGCCCTCCATGCCCCGCTCGACGATGACGATCGACATGCCCTTGTGCTTCTGGGAGGGGTCGGTCTTGCAGGCGACGATGACGAGGTCGGCGTTGATGCCGTTCGTGATGAAGGTCTTCGAGCCGTTGAGGACGTAGGTGTCGCCGTCGCGGATGGCGGAGGTCGTCATCGACGCGAGGTCCGAGCCGATGCCGGGCTCGGTCATGGCGACCGCGGTGATGAGCTCGCCCGACGCGATGCCCGGCAGCCACCGCTCCTTCTGCTCGTCGTTGCAGTAGTCGAGGAAGTACGGCAGGCAGACGTCGTTGTGCAGCGTCATGCCCAGGCCGTGCGGGTAGAGGTCGGCCCGGCAGAGCTCCTCGACGATCACCTGGCTGTAGCGGAAGTCCTTGACGCCGGCGCCGCCGTACTGCTCGGGCACGGGCATGGCGAGGAAGCCCGACTCGCCGGCCTTCGCGAACACCGAGCGGTCGACGATCTCGGCCTCGGTCCACTTCTCTCGGTTCGGGACCATCTCGCGCTCGAGGAACGTCCGGAAGGCGTCCCGGAACATGTCGTGCTCGTCGGTGAAGTTGCTGCGTTCCACGCTCTGACCTCGGGGGTGCTGTCTTGGGGCTGCCAGGGGGACTGTCTGGAGGGTGCGCCGCGACGGCCGGGACCGGGGCGCGCCCTCCAGACTCGCACGCGGAGGGCCCCGTGGCCGAACCAGGGCGGTGCGCACGGATCGTTACCCGAGAGGTCATCGCCACGGCGCGCCGCGACGCGGACGATGGCCGTGTCACACCGACCCGACACCGGAGGCACCACCGTGACCGACACCACCACCGACCCGACCACCGACCCCGCGGCGGAGACCGCTGCCGACCCCACCCGGGCGATCGACACCCACCTGCGGGCGTACTGCGAGCCCGACGCCACCGTGCGGGCCGAACTGGTCGCCGCGGCCTGGGAGGCCGACGGCGTCCTGGTCGACCCGCCGTTCGACGGCGCGGGCCACGACGGCATCGCGGCGATGGCCGACGCCGTGCTCGCCCACTACCCGGCGCACACCTTCGAGCGGACGACCGAGGTCGACGCCCACCACGCCTTCGCCCGGTACGGCTGGGCGCTCGTCGCCCCGGACGGCACGCCGGCGGTCACGGGCACCGACGTCGTGGAGTTCGGCGAGGGCGGCCGCATCGCCCGGGTCGTGGGCTTCTTCGGCGACCCCGTCCCCGCCGCCTGAGCCCCTCCGCCGTGCCGTCCCTAGGGTGGGTCGCCATGACCGAGCTGCACGTGACCGGATCCGGCACATGAGCCGCCCGGACGTGGGCGACCTGCTCCGGGGCTGGCGCGTCCGGCGCCGGCGGAGCCAGCTGGACCTCTCGCACGAGGTGGGGGTGTCGACCCGGCACCTCAGCTTCGTCGAGACCGGCCGGTCCCGCCCGAGCCCCGAGCTCGTCCTGGCGATCGCCGACCGGCTCGACGTCCCGCTGCGCGACCGCAACCGTCTGCTCCTCGCGGCCGGCTACGCCCCTCGCTACAGCGAGCGCTCGCTCGACGACCCGGCGATGCTGCCGGTGCTGCGATCGGTCCAGCGCATGCTCGACGCCCACGACCCGTTCCCCGGGGTGGTCGTCGACCGGAGCTGGGACGTCGTGCTGACCAACGCCGCCGCCTCCGCCCTGACTGCGGGCGTCCCGGACCACGTCCTCACGCCCACCGTGAACGTGTTCCGGCTCTGCCTGCACCCCGACGGGCTCGCAGGGCGGACGCTGAACCTCGACGACTGGGCGGCCTACCTCCTGCGGCAGCTGCACCGGGCGGTGGAGCTCACCGGCGAGCCCGCGCTCGTCGAGCTCGAGTCCGAGGTGCGGTCCTACCCCGCGGCGGCCGGCGCACCGGCGGCGGGCGAGCCGACCGACGACGACGAGCCGCCCCTGCTCGTGCCGCTGCGGCTCGAGGTGGCGGGGCGCGAGCTGTCGCTGTTCACCACGTTGACCACCTTCGGCACCCCGCGCGACGTCACGCTCGACGAGCTGGCGGTGGAGCTCTTCTTCCCGGCCGACGACGCGACCGAGGCGGTGCTGCGCGGCGGCGTCGCCGCGACGGCCGGCTGAGCCCCCGGGGGGCGGTCAGTCGAACAGGCTGGGGTCCGTCGCCCCGGGGAGGGCGGAGGGCGGAGGGACCATGCCGAGGTGGTGCCACGCCGCGGCGGTGGCGACGCGGCCCCGCGGCGTCCGGATGAGCAGGCCCTGCTGGATGAGGTACGGCTCGTAGACGTCCTCGACGGTCTCGGGCGGCTCGGCGACGGCGATCGCCAGCGTCGACAGGCCGACCGGGCCGCCGCCGAAGCGTGCGCACAGCGCGGTGAGGATCGACCGATCGACCTTGTCGAGGCCGAGCGTGTCGATGCCGAACATCTCGAGGCCCTCGCGTGCGGTCGCGGCGTCGATGCGGCCGTCGCCCTCGACCTCGGCGACGTCGCGGACCCGGCGCAGCAGCCGGTTGGCGATGCGGGGGGTGCCCCGCGACCGGCCGGCGATCTCCTCGGCCCCGCCGCCGTCGATGTCGGCCCCCAGGATGGCCGCAGCCCGCACGACGATCGCCCGCAGGTCCTCGGGCTCGTAGTAGTCGAGCCGGGCCACGAGGCCGAAGCGGTCCCGCAGCGGGCCGGTGATGAGGCCGGTCCGGGTCGTGGCCCCGACGAGGCAGAACCGGGGGAGGTCGAGCCGGATCGAGCGGGCGGCCGGGCCCTTCCCGAGCACGATGTCGAGCTGGAAGTCCTCCATGGCCGGGTACAGGACCTCTTCGATCGAGCGAGAGAGCCGGTGGATCTCGTCGATGAACAGCACGTCGCCGTCGCCGAGCTTGGTGAGGATGGCGGCGAGATCGCCGGGCCGCTCGAGCGCCGGGCCCGACGTGACGTGCATGGTCACGCCCATCTCGGCGGCGACGATGCCGGCCAGCGAGGTCTTGCCGAGGCCGGGCGGGCCGGCGAAGAGGAAGTGGTCGGCGGCCTGGCCCCGCCGGCGCGCCGCCTCGAGGATGACCGACAGCCGGCGCTTCAGCTCGGTCTGGCCGACGAACTCGTCGAGCGTCCGCGGTCGCAGCGTGGCCACGACGGGATCGGCCGAGGGATCGACGTCGGACCCGCCGTCGGCGGCGGCCTCGAGCGAGCGGGCCCGCTCGTCGGCGTCGAGGTCGTCGTCGCCCTCGTGGGGCGACGGGTCGAGCAGCTCCTCGCGCGCCATCAGGTCCGCTCCCCCGGCCCGCTCACGCCGCCGCCAGGCGCTGCAGCGCCTCGCGCAGCAGGTCGGAGGTGTCGCCGTCGTCGGGCAGCTCGACGAGGACGCGGCCGATCTCGTCGGCGCCGTAGCCGAGCTCGGCGAGCGCGTCGCGCACGTCGGTGCGGCTGTCGCCGGCGCTGCGCCCGCTGATCGCGGCCGCTGCGGCGACAGGGTCGACCTGGCCGGCGTCGAGGCGGGACTTGAGCTCGACGAGCAGGCGGGCCGCCGTCTTGCGGCCGACGCCCGGGACCAGGCACAGGGCGGCGACGTCGTCGGTGGCGAGGATCCGGCGGAGCTCGGCGGGCGAGTGGACCGACAGGATGGCCAGCGCCAGCGCCGGCCCGACGCCGTGGGTGCCGATCAGCACCTCGAAGACCCGCCGGTCCTCGATCGTCGTGAACCCGTAGAGGGTCTGGGCGTCCTCGCGGACCTGCTGGTGCACGTGGAGGAAGGTCTCGTCGCCCACGTCGCCGGCCCCGGCGGCGGTGGCCGGGGTGACCTGGACGCGGTAGCCGAGCCCGCCGACCTCGACGAGCAGCTCGGTGACGTGGCGGTCGAGCAGGGTGCCCCGCAGCGACCCGATCACCGCGGCACCCCGCACATCGCCACGTGGGTCAGCGCGACGGCGGCCGCGTCGGCCGCGTCGGGCGGCCTCGGCGGGGCCGGGAGGTCGAGGAGGATCTGCACCATCCGCTGCACCTGCTCCTTGTCGGCGTCGCCGTGGCCGGCGACGGCGTCCTTCACCTGGTTCGGGGAGTACTCGGCGACGTCCATCCCCCGGGAGGCGGCCTCGGCCATCAGCACGCCCGAGGCCTGGCCGACGCCCATCGCCGTGCGGACGTTCACCTGGAACAGGACCCGCTCGACGGCGACCGCAGTCGGGGCGAACTCGTCCATCAGGGCGCGGAAGTCGTCGCGGAGCTCGGCGAGCCGGCGCGGCACGTCGAGCGCGGCGTCGGTGCGCAGCACGCCCAGGGCCGCGGGCCGGGGCGCCCCGCCGTCGACGCGCAGCACGCAGTAGCCGCAGCGCGACAGGCCGGGATCGACGCCGAGGACGAACACAGGTTCGATCGTAGCGACGCCCCACCACCCCGCGGTGGACCACCCCCCATCCGGGATATAGGGGTGCACAGTGACAACCCTTGTCGCGATCCGGACCACAGAATCCCTCAGGCGGAGGACGGGCGGGGTCTACAGATCCGCCGCAGCTGGCCGATAAGGGCAGGGATGGAGTCCCCCCGACCCCCCGCCGATCCGGCGCGGAGCGCCGCGCCCGCGCCCAGCCCGCTCCCGCCGCCGTACCAGGGCCCGATCCCCGCGGCGATGCCCCTGCCGCAGGAGGCGCCGTCGGAGCCCGAGCCGTTGGTCCGCCTGGACGGCGTCGGCCACCGCTTCGGCACGAACGACGCCCTGAGGGACCTGAGCTTCGAGGTGCCCGACGGGCGCATCACCGTGCTGCTCGGGCCGAACGGCGCCGGCAAGACGACGGCCATCCGTGCCATCACCGGTGCGCTCGCCCCGATGTGGGGCACGGTGCGGACGTTCGGTCTCGACCCCGACGACGACGGCCACCTGGTCCGGCCGCGCTGCGGCGTCGTGTCGGCCAAGCCCGCCCTCTACGACCGCCTGACCGGCCGGGACAACCTGGCCTACTCGGCGGAGCTGTACGGGGTGGGTGACGCCGCGGCCGACCGCATCGAGGACGCCGCAGCGCGCTTCGGCATCTCGGACGCGCTCGACCAGATGGTCGGCGGCTACTCGACGGGCATGAAGACGCGCCTCGCGCTGGCCCGCTCGGTGCTGCACGACCCGCAGCTGCTGCTCTACGACGAGCCGACCTCTGGCCTCGACCCCGAGTCGTCCTACGCCGTGCTCGACCTCATCCGGGAGATGACGTCGTACGGGCACACCGTCGTCATGTGCACGCACCTGCTCGCCGAGGCCGAGGGCCTGGCCGACCACATCGTGATGATGGAGGCCGGCACCGACCTGATCTCCGGCTCCCCCGACGAGCTGACCCGGCGGTACTGGCCGCACCCGATCGTGACGCTCGACGCCGTCGACCCGCGGCTGCTCGACCGGGCGGCGTCGTTCCCGGGCGTGGCCGGCTACCGGCGCGACCCGTCGGGCGCGCGGCTCGAGGTCGACGACCTCCGCCGGGTCCCCGACATGGTCGCCTCGCTGACCGCGGACGGCGTGCGGCTGACGCGGGTGGAGCCCCACGTGCCGACGCTCGAGGACCTCTACTTCACGATCCGCCGCGAGGCCGGCATCGTCGCCGGGATCGGCGGGGTGTCGGGCGACGGCGCCGACGCCGAGCACTCCGGCGGGCCGATCGTCCCCCGCGAGCGCGGGCTGGCCCCGGTCACGACCGGCCACGGCCAGCTGCCGTCGCTCGGCGACGGCTCAGCCGCCCCCGACCGGACCGTCCCGCCCGCCGGCCGCCCCGCAACCACCGACCAGCCGATGACTGGAGCCCCCCGATGACGACCGTCGACTTCGGTGGCGCCGGCGCCCCGCAGCGCTCCGCCCGCCACTCGCAGCGGACCCGGGCCGCCAAGGACTTCGACCGCCACCGCATGTGGGTCGTCGCGCGCACCGACCTCCGCCAGCTCGTCCAGTCCAAGGACTACTGGATCCCGATGGTGGCGCTCGGCTCCCTGTTCTTCTTCGTGATCCCGACGATCCTGCTGCTGACGATCACCCGGATCGGCGACATCAACGTCGTCCAGCAGGCGTCGCAGGCGCTCAAGATCCTCCCGGCGCAGGCCCAGGCCCAGATCCAGGGCACGTCGCCGCAGGGCCGCACGGCGTTCGCGCTGGCGGTGTACCTGTTCGCGCCGGTGGCCGTCGTCGTGCCGCTCACGATCTCGACCGCCGTCGGCGCCGCCACCCTCGTCGGCGAGCGGGAGCGGGGTACCGGCGAGTTCCTCGCCCACTCCCCCGCCTCGGTGAAGGAGATCTATCTCGGCAAGCTGTTCGCCAGCTTCGTGCCCGGGTACCTGACGACGCTGGTCGGCTTCGGCATGTACTCGCTGGTGGTGAACCTGGTCGTCGGCCCCGATGTCGGCGGCTGGTTCTTCCCGACGCCCGAGTGGTGGGTGCTGATGCTCTGGATCATCCCGCCGTTCCTGCTGCTGACGCTGTCGCTCGTGCTGCGGCTGTCGGCCAAGGTGCGCTCGACGGCGGCGGCGCAGCAGGCGTCGGGCCTGATCACGCTGCCGATGATCGGCATCGCGTACAGCCAGTCGACCGGCACGCTGCTCGGCGGGTCGTCGGCGACGGGCTGGATCCTCGGAGCGATCGCCTGGATCATCGCGGCGTTCAGCCTCAGCCGGGGCGTGCGCTCGGTGACGAGGGCCCGCCTCCTCGGCGTCGCCCAGTAGCCCGCTCCCCGGATATAGGGGTGCACAGCGACAACCCTTGTCGCGATCCCGACCTCAGAAATCGGGAGCGCCGCCGACGCCGCAGGTCAAGGGGGACCGATCCCCGCTGACAGGTCAGGCCGACGGTCGGTACTGCTGGGCCATGTGGATGACACGAGTCCCGACGGCCGACTGCACGCGTGGGCTGCCGCGCACCACGGCCTGTACCGGACGTCCGACGCGATCGCCGCCGGGCTCAGCCGGCGACAGATCCGCTACCGGCTCGAGCAGGGGCGGGCCGAGCAGATCGGCTACGGCCTCTTCCGGGTTGCTGGGGCTCCCCTCACCCAGGAGCAGCGGAACCTCGCCGCGGCGTGGCGGACCGGCGGGGTCGTGTCGCACCGGACCGCCGCCGAGGTGCACGACCTCGTGCCGCGCAGCATCCACACCCCCCATGCATCGGTGACCCGCCGGCGCACCCACTCGCTCGACGACGTGATCGTCCACCGCAGCGACGACTTGCTGGACACCGAGGTGATGGAGCTCGCCGGGACACCGGTCACGACGCCGGCACGGACCCTCGTCGACGTCGGCCTCCTCATCGACGAGCTCGAGCTCGAGAAGGCGCTCCACCGAGCGGTCCACTCCGGTCGGGCCAGCTTCGACGAGGTGTGGCGGATCTACCGCCGGGTCTCGGCGCAGGGCCGCAACGGCGCCGGACCGATCGGCGAGCTGCTGCGATCGCTCGGCCGGGACAGCGCCGCGGCCGAGAGCGACCTCGAGGTCGAGCTGCTCGCCGCACTCCGCACCTACGGCGCCCCGGCGCCGGTCCTGCAGCACCCGGTCACGGTCGACGGCGAGCGCTTCCGGCTCGACCTGGCGTACCCCCGGCACAAGCTCTTCCTCGAGGGCGACGGCTTCGGGGTCCACGGCACCCGGGACGGCTTCGAGCTCGACCGCCACCGGCAGGACCTGCTCGTCCTCCACGGGTGGTGGCCGCTGCGCTTCACCTGGCGCCAGATCAGGCGGTCGCCGGAGTGGTGCGCGACCACCGTCGTCCGCAAGCTCGTGGAGATCGAGCGGACCTGGTCGTGATCTCGCAGGATTTCTGTGGTCAGGATCGCGACAAGGTTTGTCGCTGTGCACCCCTATATCCCGGAGAGGACCTCGACGAGGTCGGGGGTCGTCCGGTAGCCCGCCGCCGCGTTCAGGTACCGGTGCGCGTACCGCACGACGCCGGCGGCGTCGATCACGAACGTCGAGCGCCGGTACAGGTCGAGCAGGCCGACCACGCCGTAGTCGTGGCCGACGGCGAGGTCCTCGTCGGACAGCAGCGGGAAGGCGAACCCGCCCTGCCCGTCGGCGAAGTCCCGGTGGGACTCGGGGGACTGCGGCGACAGGGCCAGCACCGTCGCGTCCAGGTCGTCGAAGTCGGCGATCGTCCGGGTGTACTCGTTCAGCTGCGCGGTGCACACCGGCGAGTCGTCCGCCGGGTAGAACGCCAGCACCACCGGGTGCCCCCGCAGCGCCGACAGCGTGACCGTGATCCGCTCGCCGGTGCGGCCGTCGACGCCGTCGAGGGTGAAGTCGGGGGCCGGGTCCCCGACCCGCAGCACGTCGGGTGCGGCGTCGATCGCTCCGGTCGCGTCCTCGGGAGGGGTCACGCGTCGATCGCCGCGAGGACGTCGTCGGGGATGTCCATGTTGGCGTACACGTGCTGGACGTCGTCGTGGTCCTCGAGCGCGTCGACCAGGCGCAGCACGCCCTTGGCCGACTCGACCGAGTCCAGCTCGACCATCGAGCTCGGGAGCATCGTGAGGTCGGACGAGTCGACGGCGATCCCCGCGTCCTCGATCCCCTGGCGCACGGCCGCGGTCAGCTGCGCCTCGCAGGTCACCTGCCAGTGCTCGCCGTCGTCGGTCACGTCGTCCGCGCCCGCGTCGATCGCGGCGAGCATCAGCTCGTCCTCGTCGACCGAGCCCGGCACCATGACGAGGCCCTTGCGCTCGAACTGCCACGCCACCGCACCCGGCTCGGCGATCGAGCCGCCCTGCTTCGAGAAGATCGAGCGGACCTCGGGACCGGTGCGGTTGCGGTTGTCGGTCAGCGCCTCGATGTAGATGGCCACGCCGTGGGGCGCGTAGCCCTCGTAGGTGACCTCCTCGTAGGTGACGCCCTCGAGCTCACCGGTGCCGCGCTTGATGGCGCGCTCGATGGTGTCGAGGGGCACCGACGCGTCCCGCGCCTTCTGGAACATGGTCCGCAGCGTGGGGTTCATGTCGGGGTCGCCGCCGCCGTTGCGGGCCGCGACCTCGACCTGGCGGATCAGCTTGGCGAAGAGCTTGCCCCGCTTGGCGTCGGCGGCGCCCTTCTTGTGCTTGATCGTCGCCCACTTGGAATGCCCGGACATGCCGCTCCTGTTCATTGCGCCGGGCTGCGGTCCGAGCCCGTTCGCGTTGCGATGTTCACCCGGGCCGGTCTCGCCCGGGTTGCGTCGGTCCCGCCGTCGGCGGTGGCCGGTGCCGCCGCGTCAGCGGATGAAGAGCTCGTGCAGGCGACGGTCGCCGGCGAGCTCGGGATGGAAGATGGCCACCATGATCGCGCCGCTGCGCACCAGCGCGGGATTCCCGTCGATGGTGGCCAGCACCTCGCAGTCGGGGCCCACCCGCTCGATGACCGGCGCCCGGATGCACACGGCGTGGAACGGCCGGTCGCCCAGCCCCGCCTCGTCGAGCGCGGGCACCGGCACGTCGATCTCGAAGCTGTCGATCTGGCGGCCGAAGCCGTTGCGGCGCACCGAGATGTCGACCGCCGACAGGCAGTGCTGGTCGTCCCGGCCGTCGAGGATCTCGGAGCTCAGGAGGATGGCGCCGGCGCAGGTGCCGAACACGGGCCGGCCGGAGGTGGCGAAGTCCCTCAGCGGCTCGAGCAGGCCGCCCCGCTCGGCGAGCATCGACATCGTCGTCGACTCCCCGCCGGGCACGACCAGCCGGTCGACGTCGTCGAGCTGCTCCGGCCGGCGGACGAGCGTCGTCGCCACCCCGAGGGACTCGAGCGCCTCTGCGTGGAGCGAGAACGCCCCCTGCAGGGCGAGGACCCCGACCTTCACCGCGGCACCGGTCGCGTCCGGGTCACCACCCGCGATCCGCGAACTGGACCTCGATCTCGTCCATGCCGATGCCGGTCATGGGCGCACCCAGGCCGCGGCTGACCTTGGCCAGGATGTCGGCGTCGGTGAAGTGCGTCGTCGCCTCGACGATCGCCTTGGCGCGCGGCGCCGGGTCGTCGGACTTGAAGATGCCCGAGCCGACGAACACGGCCTGGGCGCCGAGCTGCATGGCCAGCGCGGCGTCGGCCGGGGTGGCGATGCCGCCGGCGCAGAACAGCGGCACCGGCAGCGTGCCGGTCTCGGCGATCTCCTGCACGAGCGGCAGCGGCGCGCGCAGCTGCTTCGCCCACTCGAACAGCTCGGCGGCGTCGGCCTGGGTGAGCTTGCGGATGTCGCCGGTGATCGACCGCAGGTGCCGCACGGCCTCGACGATGTTGCCGGTGCCCGCCTCGCCCTTCGAGCGGATCATGCAGGCGCCCTCGGAGATGCGCCGCAGCGCCTCGCCCAGGTTGGTGGCGCCGCACACGAACGGCACGGTGAAGGCCCACTTGTCGATGTGGTGGGTCTCGTCGGCCGGGGTGAGGACCTCGGACTCGTCGACGTAGTCGACGCCGAGCGACTGCAGGATCTGCGCCTCGACGAAGTGCCCGATGCGGGCCTTGGCCATGACCGGGATGGTGACGGCGGCCTGGATGCCCTCGACCATCGCCGGGTCGCTCATGCGGGCGACCCCGCCGTCGACGCGGATGTCGGCCGGCACGCGCTCGAGCGCCATCACCGCGGTGGCGCCGGCGTCCTCGGCGATCTTGGCCTGGTCCGGCGTGACGACGTCCATGATGACGCCGCCCTTCAGCATCTCGGCGAGGCCGCGCTTGACGAGCTGCGAACCGGTCTGGTGCTCAGCGCTGGTTCGGGGGGTGGAGCCGGACTGGGACATGCCAGGAGTCTACCGACCGCACCCCGGGCGACCCGAAGCGCGAAACCGGCGGCGCCGCCCGGATCGGCGGTCCACGGCAGGGCGGGTGACGGATCTCTCAGCGGCGATCGGGCGCCGTCGGGACCTCAGAGCTCGTGCAGGACGGCGGCGCGGTACGCCAGCGGTTGCAGCGCGGTGCGGGCGATCGCCGGGTCGACGCCCACGTCGTCGGCCGAGGTCGACGCCAACCAGAGCTGGGCGGCCGACGGCACGGCCGACGGCACGTCGGTGCCGATGCGCTCGAGGTGCTCGAGCGCCGCGGCCAGGCCCGGCGGGTACCGCGTCATGCCGACAGCGGCCAGGTCGGACTGGACCGAGCGCTGCTCGCCCAGGCCGTCGGCGACCACACGGCCGGCGGGCTCGACCGAGCCGAGCAGGCCGCCCAGCAGGGCGAACGTGACCGTCCCGTAGCGGGCGGAGCCGTCCTTGATGCGCCCGAGGAGGTTGGCGGCGACGCCCTCGAGCTCGACCACCGACAGCGACTCGACGAGCCCCCTCGTCACGACGATGGCGCTGCGCTCGGTCGAGGCCGCGGCCATCGCGTTGGCCTCGTCGCCGTCGAGCACCCAGAGCTCGGCGTCGCCGACGCCGCTCGTCACGCTCAGCCCGTCGACGACGTTGGTCCAGCGCGGGAAGTCCTCGGGCGCCATGCGCGTCGCCCCGGTCGTGGCGAGCACCTTGTCGAGCGAGCCCCGGGCCCGGAGGTGCACGGCGACCGCCCACGCCCCCGCCACGACGACCACCGCCGCGACGCCCAGCAGCGGGCTCACGAGGACGGCCACGACCACGGCGACGACCATCCCGGGCATGATCCCGAACAGCGACAGCGCCCGGACGACGGCGTCGGTGCGGCGATCGAAGTCGGCGGCGACGGCGGCGGTCCCGGCGGGCGTGGATGAGGTCGACACGGCGCTCCAATCTAGCGGCGGGGCGCCACCGGACCGCAGCCCGCCGGGCGCGCGCCGCCATCCGGGGCGGCACCGGCCCCCTGCCGACTCGGCACGGGCCCCTGCCGAGGGGGCACCGGCCGTCAGCCGATCGGCGTGCCGAGGAGCTGGCGGTAGCGGTCGAGGTACCGCTCGGCGAGCAGCTCCATGTCGAACGGGCGGACCCGCTCGTGGCCGAGCGCCCGCTGCGCGGCGGCGCAGTCGGGGTCGGTCAGCACCCGGGTCAGCGCCCGGCCGAGGGCATCGGCGTCGCCGGGCGGCACCAGGATCGCGGCCGGCGCGGCCGGCACCGAGCCGTCGGGTCCGGGCGCAGTGGCGACCTTGGCGTAGCCGGGGATGTCGCTGGCCACGACCGGCGTCCCGGCGGCCATCGCCTCCAGGAGGATCACCCCGAAGGACTCGCCACCGAGCGACGGGGCGCAGAACACGTCGGCGCCGGCCAGCCGGGCGTCGCGCTCGTCGTCGTCGATCCGCCCCAGCCACTCGATCCGCTCGTCGGGGAAGCGGGCCTTCAGCTCGGCGGTGTCGGGCCCGGTCCCGGCCACCCAGACGCGGGCGTCGGCGGGCAGGTGCTCGACCGAGGCGAGCAGCACGTCGAGACCCTTCCGCGGCTCGTGTCGGCCGACGAAGAGGACCGTCGGCCCGTCGGTCGGCACGGGCGTGGCGCGCGCGAACCGCTCGACCTCGACCCCGTTGAACAGCAGCTCGTAGTCGCCGCCGAGGTGCCGCTCGGCGAGCTCCCGGGCGTCGTCGGACACGGCGATGCGCACATCGAGGCGCCCCGCGCCCCAGCGCACGGCGGGTGCCGCGGCGGTGTAGGCGGGCTGGGACCCCGCGGCGTGGAAGGTGCCGACGAGCGGAGCCGGCTTCAGCAGCAGCGAGGTGAGCGTCGGCCCGGGCGCCAGCGGCTCGTGCAGGTGGACGACGTCGAACGCCTCGTCCCACAGCGCCCGGATCGTCCGGAACTGCGCCGCCGGATCGGGGGCGACCGGCGCGACCGACCCGTTCGACGCCGTCGGCAGGCTGTTGCCGAGCGGCGTGACGAAGAGCTCGGGCGGCGGGCCGTCGCACGGGGCGAGCACCCGGGCCTCGTAGCCCCGGCGGCGCATCGACCGGGCCAGCGCCAGCACCTGGCCCTGGACACCGCCCGGCATGGTCAGGCTGTAGGGACAGACCAGTCCGATGCGCACGGGCGGCACCCTACCGGGAGGCGGCCGGGCGGCCCTCGGCGTCGCCCGTCGGCTCGGCGCCGGACGGCGCGACCCCGTCGTCGAGCCCGAGCGCGACGAGGTCGCTCGGCCAGTTGGGCTGCAGCAGGTGCCACTGCTCGGGCGCGATGCGGATCAGCCGCTCGAGCGCGTGGGCCAGGTCCTGGGTCACCCGCTCGACGTCGTCGCGCAGCCGGCCGCGGCGCTCGGTGTCGAGCGGCGCCTCGACGACGCCGTGGCAGCGGCTGCCGCGGAAGTAGACGGCGGTCGGCAGCAGGGGTGAGCCGGAGCGCAGCGCCATCAGCGCGGGCCCGCCCGGCAGCGTGGTGCGCTCCCCGAAGAAGCCGACCTCGATGCCCGACCCGGCGAGGTCGCGGTCGCACAGCAGGCACATCACGTCGCCGTCGGCCAGCGCCTTCGCCGACTCGGAACCGGCCGACGGGCCGAGCGGGATGATCCGCATCCCGAGCTCGTCGCGCAGGTCGAGGAACCACTCGTACAGCTCCGGCGGCTCGAGCTTCTCGGCCACCGCGCTGACGTTCCAGCCGTGCTCGGTGCCGAGGTAGCGACCGGCCCACTCCCACCCACCGACGTGGGGCAGCGCCAGGATCGGTCCGACGCCCCGGTCGATCGCCTCGGTGAGGTGGTGGAGGCCCTCGATCGAGATGCCGTCGGCCACCTGCGTCGGGGTGAGCGCGGGAAGTCGCAGGGTGTCGAACCAGTAGCGGGCGTAGCTCTGGAACACCTGCCGCACGGCCCGCCGGATCTGCGCGTCGCTGGCGTCGGGACCCAGCGCCCGGCGCATGTTCCGCTCGGCGATCAGCCGCTGGTCACCGGAGAGCGGGACGGCCAGGCGTCCCAGCGCCGAGGCCGCGGCGGCGCCGACCGGGCCGGGTACGGCGCGTACGAGGCGCGAGGCGAGGCGGAGTCCGCCGACGGACAGCTCCATGGGGTGCGGTGCGCTCGACCGGGGTCAGCGACGGGGGCGGCGCTCGGCGCGGCCGGCGCGCTGCTCGGCCCAGCGGGAGCCCGAGGTGCGACCGGTGCGCCGGGCCCGGGACCGGCGACGGTCCGACAGCGCCGGCGCCGGCGCCGCAGCCTGCTTCCACACCTTGACGAAGCGCTGGCCGGCCGTGATCAGGTTCAGGACGATGATCACCGCGAGGACGACCAGCAGCAGCTGCGAGAACAGCAGGCCGACGCCGAGGAGGATGAACCGCTCGGCGCGCTCGACCAGGCCGCCGCTGCCGTCGAGCCCGAGCGCGTCGGCCTTCGCCCGGATGTAGGAGACGAGCGAGGCGGACACGTAGCAGGCGACCGGCAGGATCACGACCCACGGACGACCGTCCGACGCCGCGAGGTACCAGGTCACGCCGCCGAACAGGAGCCCGTCGGTCAGCCGGTCCGAGACGGAGTCGAAGAAGGCGCCGCGCTGCGAGGAGGTGCCCCAGGCCTTGGCGACCGCACCGTCGATCAGGTCGGGCAGGCCCGTGAGGACGAGGAACAGCAGGCCCAGGCTGAGCGCTCCCCAGCCGATGGCGACCGCGGCCGCGACGGCCATCACGATGCCGGCGGCGGTGATCATGTCGGCGGTGATGCCCAGGCGCTTGATGCTCTGGCCGATGGGCTTCACGGCGGCGTCGACCTGGGTGCGGAAGTTCCCGTCGAACATGGGGTCGGCCTCGTCTCTGCACCCCGCCCGCCCGGTCGGTCCGGGATCCGGGGGCCGACGGCGCCGGTGCGGTCGCCACGCTCGGGTGGCGCGCCCCGGCGGCGGCCGCGGGTGCTAACTGGAGTTAGCACCCACCGTAACCCGGGAGCCCGGAAAAGTGAAGGACACCCCCGGGTGCCGGTCGGGCACCCGACAGCGGTCTCAGCCGGACGGCGTGCGGGAGCCCCGGCCGGCGCCGGTCAGGCGGTCAGCGAGCCGTCGAGCTGCGACCAGTCCTCGGGGTTCTCCTCGGCGAACCACTCGATGACCTCGCCCGACACGCCGTCGACGAGCACGATCCCCCGCTGCTTCGGCGGGTTCTCGGCCGAGTAGCAGAGGATCCGCCAGGTCGGCCGCGACAGCCAGCCCCGCCACGCCATCTGCGCCGAGGCGTGGCCGACCGCGAAGCCGACCGTCCCCGAGGCGGTCGCCAGGGCGTCGGACTCCTCGACCGTCAGCGTCCAGCCGGCGATCATGCCGTAGGCGCCGAAGGCGATCAGGCCCACCCCCGCCCACAGCGTCCCGGTGTTGATCAGCGCGCTGTCGGTGTCGTTCAGGGCGAACAGCACCACGCACGCCGCGCCGAGCACGAGGTAGATCGCGGCGGGGATCCGTCGGCGGTTGTTGTTGGGGAACGTGTAGGGGCCGACGAACTCCGAGACGTCGAGGTCCTCGGGCAGCTCGTCGGCGTAGTCGTCGTCACCGGAGAGGGCGGCTCGGAGGTCGGCGCCCTCCTGGTCGAGCAGCTCCTCGGCCGCCGGCGACGGCGACACCGGCTCGCCACCCGAGCGGGCGTCGCGATCGGCTGCGTCTCCGTCGTCGGGCTGCGTCACGACCTCGACCGTAGCGGTCGCACCTCACCGATCTGAAAGCGGGCTGGCACTGCCTCAGCCGGCAGGCTGGTGCTGCCTCAGCCGGCAGGCTGGCCCCGCCTCAGCCGGCAGGCTGGCCCCGCCTCAGCCGGCGGGCTGGCCCCGCCTCAGCCGGCAGGCCAGGCCGCCCGGATGCGGGTGCGGGCCTCGTCGAGCGACACCGGCAGCACGCGGGTCTCCGCCGCCACCGTCATGAAGTTGGCGTCGCCGATCCACCGGGGCACGCAGTGCACGTGGAGGTGGTCGGCCTGCGACCCTCCCGCCGCCGTGCCGAGGTTGATGCCGACGTTCACTGCGTCGCAGCCCAGACCCGCCTTGAGCGCGGTCACCGCGTCGCGCACCAGCGCCCACAGCTCGGCGAACTCGTCGGGATCGAGGTCCTCGAGGTCGGGCACCGCCCGCAGCGGCAGCACCATCAGGTGGCCCGACGTGTACGGGAACCGGTTCAGGATCACGAAGCACCGGTCGGCGCGCAGGACGATCTGCTTCTCCTCGTCGGTGCCGGGCGCGTCGAGGATCCGCTCGAAGAGCGAGCGCCCGTCGTCGGGCTCGGCGGCGGCCGGGGCCCCGGCGTCACGGCCGTCCGTCACCCCGGCGACGTACGCGGACCGCCAGGTGGCCCAGAGGTGGTCCAGCGCCACCGGCTACTTCTTGGACGCGACGTCGGCGCCGAGGCGCTGCACGAACGAGCCCAGCGTGACGTCGCGCTCGACCTCGCCGCGCTGCCCGTCGGTGGCTCGGGGGTTCACGCCGACGGTGCGGTGGGCCACGTCGTCGTCGCCGACGACGAGCACGTACGGGACCTTCTCGCCCTTGGCGCGGCGGATGCGGTTGCCGAGCGTCTCGTCCGCGGCGATCACCTCGGTCCGGAACCCGTGGCCCCGCAGCTCGGCCGCGACCTCGTGGGCGTAGTCGGCGTGGGCGTCGGCGACCGGCAGCACCTTGGCCTGCACCGGGGCCAGCCACGCCGGGAACGCACCGGCGTAGTGCTCGAGCAGCACGGCGAAGAACCGCTCCACCGAACCGAAGAGGGCGCGGTGGATCATCACCGGCCGGTGCTTCTCGCCGTCGGCGCCGATGTAGCTGAGGTCGAAGCGCTGGGGGAGCATCAGGTCGACCTGGATCGTCGACATCTGCCACGACCGCCCGATCGCGTCACGGGCCTGGACCGAGATCTTCGGGGCGTAGAAGGCGCCGCCGCCCGGGTCGAGCACGAGCTCGAGGTCCTTGCCCTCGGCGGCGACGCGCAGCGCCTCGGTGGCCTCGTCCCACTCCTCGTCGGAGCCGATCGCCTTCGTCTCGGGCTTGGTCGACAGCTCGAGGTAGAAGTCGTCGAGGCCGTAGTCGCGCAGCAGGTCGAGCACGAAGTCGAGCAGCGACGAGATCTCGTTCCCCATCTCCTCCTTGGTGGTGAAGATGTGGGCGTCGTCCTGGGCGAAGCCGCGGGCCCGCGTGAGGCCGTGGACGACGCCGGACTTCTCGTAGCGGTACACCGTCCCGAACTCGAACATCCGCAGGGGCAGGTCGCGGTAGGACCGCGTCCGGCTCCGGTAGATCAGGATGTGGAACGGGCAGTTCATGGGCTTGAGGTAGTACTCGGTGCCCGACCCGCCGGCGCCCGGATCGAGCTCCATGGGCGGGTACATGCCGTCCGCGTACCACTCGAGGTGACCCGACGTCTGGAACAGCTCGCCCTTCGTGATGTGGGGCGAGTACACGAACTCGTAGCCGGCCTGCTCGTGGCGCTCCCGGGAGTAGTCCTCCATGAGCCGGCGGATCAGGCCGCCCCTCGGGTGGAACACCGCCAGGCCGGAGCCGACCTCGTCGGGGAAGCTGAACAGGTCCAGCTCGGCGCCCAGCCGCCGGTGGTCGCGCTTCTGCGCCTCCTCGAGCCGGTGCAGGTGCTCCTTGAGCTGCGCGTCGGTCGCCCACGCCGTGCCGTAGATCCGCTGGAGCATCGGGTTCTGCTCGCTGCCGCGGAAGTAGGCGCCGGCGACCCGCATCAGCTTGAAGTGGCCGAGCTTGCCGGTCGACGGGACGTGCGGACCGCGGCACATGTCCACGAAGCCGGGCGTGTTCCGGTAGAAGCTGATCGTCGACCCGTCCACCACGTCGGCGGCGAGCTCGTCGACCACGGCGTCGTCCACGTCGTCCCCGCCCGCGGCCGCGGCGGCGGCCAGGTCCATGAACGTCCGCTTGTACGGGTGGTCCGCCATGAGCTCGCGAGCCTCGTCGACCGGTAGCTCGAAGCGCTCGAACGTCTGGTTCGCGGCGATGATCGAGCGCATCTTCTCCTCGATGCGCGCCAGGTCCTCGTCGGAGAACGTTTCGCCGCCGGGCAGCTCGAAGTCGTAGTAGAAGCCGTCCTCGATGGCCGGGCCCCCGGCGAAGGTGGCGCCGGGCCAGAGCTCCAGCACGGCCTGCGCGAGCACGTGGGCGGTCGAGTGGCGGATGTGCTCCAGCGCCTCGGCGTCCTTGACGGTGACGATGCGGACGGCGTCGCCGTCGTAGAGCCGGTGGCTCAGGTCGACGGGCTCCCCGTTCACCTCGACGACCAGGGCGTCCTTGGCCAGCCGCTTGCCGATCGACGCCGCCAGGTCGGTGCCGGTCGCGCCCTCGGGGAGGGTGCGCTCGGAACCGTCGGGCAGCTTGATGGCGATGTCGGACATGGGTCGCAGGCTACCGGCGGGCCCCAGCCGCCCCGAACCGGGTTCGCGGGCGTGGCGCCGACGCGACGGCGCCCGATCAGTGGGCGACGGCGACCAGGCCGCCCCGGCGCGGATCCCGGGCCACGGCCCGGCCGCCCAGCGACGCGCCGGACAGCGACTCCGGTGCCACGTCGGGCGCGACCCAGTCGCTCCAGGCGCCGGAGTCGATCGCGAGGACCCGCCTGGTCGCCGTCCCGACGGCGGGCAGCACCACGGCGTCGGGGTCGGCCATGGTGGGGAGCGGCCGCTGGACGTCGCGCGACGGCCCGACGCCCGGTGGCGGCTCGAACGGCCGGCGGTCCCAGGTCGTGGACCCCGGACGGGCGAGGTAGAGGCCCTGGTCGGCGTCGTCGACCCGCGCGCCGGTCGGGAGCGCGAACCGATCGGCCATCGCCGCCCACGCGAGGCCCTCCGCGGTGCAGGCGCCGCCCATGAGGTCGAGGGGCTCCGACACCGCCGCGGCGGTGGGCGCACCCCACGAACCGGCCTCGTCGTCCCAGAACACCGCCCGCACGTTGCGGAAGCGGTCCGACGCGGTCTCGACGCCCTCGCCGGCGGCAGCCCACGACACGCCGTCGGACGACTGCTCGACCGAGGCGACGGCGACCGTGCCACCCGAGCCGCACGCCACCGCCATCGGGATCGGAGGGTCGTCGACCGCTCGCCACTCGTGTGCCCCGGTCGGCAGGAACGACCACTCCGCCTCGCCCGCCGCCGGCCGGTACCCGTTGTCCGCCGCCATGGACAGGACGCCGGTCGGCGTGGCCCACAGCCGGACCAGCTCGGTGCCACGGGGCGACCGCGGGTCGCCGACGAACTGCCAGGTCCGGTCCGCGAGATCGAGCCGTGCGGTCTGGACGTGGCCCGGCCGGCACGCCGGCGCGGTCGTCGCCACCGGCTCGTCGCCGACGCACGCGGGCCCGCTCACCAGCAGGTGGCCGTCGGCGACCACCCCTTCGGGCCAGATCAACGGGTCCTCGAACGGCGCGGGCGGCAGCACCGACCACGACAGCGTGGCGGCGTCGAGCACGGCGACGTCGCCCGTCGGCAGGTAGTTGAGGCCGTACTTCGGGACCTGGCCGCCGAACGCGACCACGTCGTCGCCGTCGTTGCCGAGGACCGCAGCCGCGCCCTCGAACGGAGGGGTCGGGAGGTCGACCACCGGCACGGCCGGGTCGCGGAGCTGCGCGTGCACCTCGGGGCGGGGCGGCGTCGTCGACGTCGTGGACGGTGGCGGCGAGGTCGACGGCGCCGTGGTGGCCGAGCCCCCGTCCACGCCGTCGTCCGTGCACCCTGTGACCACCACCGCCAGCGCCAGCAGCGCGACGAGGCCGACCGCACCCACCCGTGCTCCCCTCATCCGGGCGACGCTACCGACCGCGACCGGTCGAGCGACGCTCAGGCGCCGGTGAGGGCGAGGTCCAGGTCGAGCGGCCTCGAACGGAGCACGGCCGCCGAGGACCGGCGCTCGACGCCGTCGGACTCGATCGACAGGTCGGTCGGACCGGCTGCGGCCGAGGCCACCACCACGGCCGGCGTGGCCGGGCCGCCGTTGCCGGCGACCGCTTCGGAGGCGGCCGGTTCGGAGGCGGCCGGGGCCGCGGGCTCGGCCGGGCGCGACGGCCGGTCGATCGGGATGACCGGCGCCACCGGGCGGTCGTCGTGCTCGACCTCCTCCTCGGGCACCGTCGGCACGACGGTCGGCACCACCGGGGCCTTGGCCGGCTTGGTGGCGTACGTGTCGACGTACGTCTGGCCGGACAGGTTCCGGATCTCGTACATCACCTCGTCGACGATCTGGCGCAGCACCAACCGGTCGCTCGCCCGGTCCATGTAGCGCTCGACGTCGATCGGGCGGCCGAAGCGGATGTGCACCCGGCGGAACGGCTGGGGGTAGCGGGAGTCGGGCGGCTGCACCTCGTCGGAGCCGATGATGCCGACCGGCACGATCGGCACGCCGGTGCGCAGGGCCAGCCGGGCGACGCCGGTGTGGCCCTTGTGGAGCAGGCCGTCACGGGCGCGGGTGCCCTCGGGGTAGATGCCGAAGAGCTCACCGGCCTCGAGGCAGCCGGCCGCCGCGTCGAGCGCAGCCTTGGCGGCGTCGCCGCCGGAGCGGTCGATCGGGATCATGCCCATGGCCGGGAAGAGCCACTTGGTCTTCCAGTCGTCCATGTACTCCGCCTTGCCCACGTAGGTGATGCGGCGGGGCAGGACGAGGGGGACGAAGAACGAGTCGAGCACCGAGATGTGGTTCGGGGCGATGATCGCCCCGCCGGACGCCGGCACGTTGTCCATGCCCTCGGTCGTGACGTTCCAGAGGAACTTGAAGGGCGGCGTAAGCATGGCGCGGAACACGGACTGCAGCTGCCCGGCGTCTCGCTTCTGCTGCTCGTCGGCCAACGGGTTCCCTCCCCTCGCTCCGGGCCCAACGCTGGCGGCCACCACTGCGGACGATCCGACGTCGCTCGTCACTGACGTCAGGGCAGTGATCCTACCCAGGGTCGACCGGCCCGATGGCCGGTTCCGGGCGGTTTCTGGGTGACCTCGGGGTCAGTGACCGACGTGTCGGTCACCGCTCGTGCCGAGGTCCACCGGGGTCAGGCGACGGGGTGCGCGACCGGCCGGTCGGTGCGAACCCCGAGCAGCGCGGCGGCCTCGGACACGCCGACGCCCGTGGCCGCCGCGGCGTCGATCGCCGCCACCGCGGCCGGCGTGTCGAGGTCCTCGTCGAGCGCGGCGCGCACCTGGTCGAGCGCGCCGGAGCCCTCGCCCGCCGCGACCCAGGCCGACAGCCGCTCCGCGGCCTCGGGCATGAGCTCGCCCTGCCACTCCCAGCTGTCGCGGTAGTGGTGCGACACGCACGCGAGCCGGATGGCCCGGGGGTCCCAGAGCATCGCCAGGTCGGAGACGAACACGAGGTTGCCGAGCGACTTCGACATCTTCTCGCCGTCCATCCGGACCATCGCCTGGTGCATCCAGTGCCGGACGAGCGGCTCGCCGGTCGCCGCCTCGGACTGCGCCGCCTCGCACTCGTGGTGCGGGAAGATCAGGTCGCTGCCGCCGCCGTGGAGGTCGATGGTCGTGCCGAGCTCGCGGAGGCAGAGCGCCGAGCACTCGATGTGCCAGCCGGGCCGGCCCGGACCCCAGAGCGAGTCCCACGCCGGCTCGTCGGGCAGCGACGGCTGCCAGAGCACGAAGTCGAGCGGGTCGCGCTTGTGCGGATCGTCGACGTTGCCGCCGCGCTCGGCGGCGAGCTCCAGCATCTGCTCACGGGAGTAGTGGCTGATCGCGCCGAACTTCGGGAAGTTCGCCACCTCGAAGTAGACGGCGCCGCCGGCCTGGTAGGCGTAGCCGCGGTCGAGCACCATGCCGATGAACCCGCGGATGTCGGGGATGGCCGAGGTGGCCCGCGGCTCGGAGAAGGCCGGGATCATCTCGAGGCGCTCCATGTCGGCGTCGAACCGGGCGAGCTCCGCCGCCGCGAGGTCGAGGTAGTGGACGCCGAGCTCCCGGGCCTTGGGGAGGATGCTGTCGTCGACGTCGGTGATGTTGCGCACGCACCGGGTGTCGTGGCCGAGGTCGCGCAGCCGCCGCTGCAGCACGTCGTAGGTGAGGTAGGTGGCGGCGTGGCCGAGGTGCGTCGAGTCGTACGGCGTGATGCCGCACGTGTACATCGTGACGATGTGGTGGACCGGCTCGAAGGGGACGATCGCCTCGCGGGCGGTGTCGTACAGGCGCACGGTGGCGCAGGCTACAAGCGCGAGCGACCGCAGCCGCACCCGAGGACCGGTGACCGGTGCCCGGACGCGGCAGGCCGCCCCTGCCGCTGGCGCGCAGGCCGCCCCCGCGTCAGGCCGGCAGGCCGGTGAACCGGACGGCGACGCGGGTCTTGTACTTCACGTTCACCTGGAGCAGCACCGCCGCGAACGCCTCGATCGGGGCAGCGTTGGAGAGCTCGCCGGCGTCGACCGCCCGCAGGTCGGGGATCTTCGACACGATGTCGATCGTCGTCGCCGTGGCGGACGGGTGGTCTGAGCACACGAGCACGTCGGACTCGACCGGGTGGTTGATGTCGCCGAGCTCGGCCGCGGGCACGTGGTGCATGCTCGCCGCCACCAGCGACCGCGGGATCGCGGCCTGGACCGACGCCGCCACCGAGCCGCGGGGCGGCACCAGGGGCTGGAACTCGTGGCCCACCCGGGCCAGCGCGTTCGCCATCGAGATCACGACCTTGCCCTTGAGCTCGCGGTCGCACTCCTTCACCGTGGCCGCGGCGGCGTCCCACGGCGTGGCGACGAAGACCACCTCGGCCGAGGCCGCGGCGTGGTTGTCGCCCGCCTCGATCGCCAGCTCGCGCTCGGGCCAGCGGGTCAGGATCTTGTCCCGAACCTCCATGGCCCGGTACTTGGAACGGGAACCGACGACCACGTCGAACCCGACCGAGGCCAGACGAGCGGCCAGGCCGCTGCCGGCCGGACCCGTACCACCCAGGACACCGATCTGCATCCGGGCAGTGTGCTAGGGCGACGCTCCGAGTTGCAACCACGAGGGCACCTCGCCGTCGGCGAACCAGACCCGCTCCCGGGCCCCGGACGCCCGGTCGGCGTCCATCGCCCCGACGAACAGCTCGTCCACCTGGCTCGGGTAGCAGCGTCGGAGCAGGCGGTGGAGCCGCTCCCCCACCGGCCCCGACACGTCGACCGGCACCAGGTCCGGGCGGAGCGCCCGGACCTGGTCCGCGACGACGTCGGCACCGACCAGCGAGGCGTAGGGCCGGTCCTCGTAGAACCCGATCCGGTCCGCGTGCTCGGCCGCGAGCCGCCGCCCGGCCTCGGCGACGAGCCGGTGGTCCAGGTGGTCGCCGATGCCGGCGGGCACGAGCACCACGGCACCGCTCCCCCGCAGGCGTCGCATCCACGCCGCGAGGTCGCCGACGAGCTGCTCGTCGAGCTCGGCGTCCGCGTCGAGCAGCTGGTCGGCGTCGAGCTGGCCGGTCCGCAGCACGATCTCCTCCCAGGGCGCGGTGCCGACCCGGTAGCCGAAGCTGGCCTGGGCCAGCGCCTCCTCGGACCGGCGCCAGGCGGTGACGGGCACGGCCCGGCCCCGGGTCGGGTGGAACCACCGCGTGAAGTTGGACCGCCCGAACACGACCTCGACGCGGACGCGGCACCGCGACAGCGCGCCGTCGAGCAGGCTCTGGCCGAGCGACAGCGGGGCGTCGTCGTAGTGCGGCGAGACGATCGTGACCGCCGGCCGCTCGCGCCGGCCGCCCCGGCGTGGGGTCGACGGGCTCACGGCCGCTCCCAGTAGCCCGGGTTCGCGACGGCGAGCTTGTCCCGCACCGACTCGCGCACCGCCGCGGTGACCTCGTCGAGCCGGTCATCGACCGCGCCCGAGCGGATCGCGGCGGCCAGCTCGACGTCGTCGGACACCCCGAGGGCGGCGAGGCGCTGGGAGTGGGCGGCGGCCTGGGCGGGCCCGAGCTCGAGTTCGCGCCGGACGGTCGCCACGACGTTGCCGGCCACCCGGGCGTGGAAGCCCAGCCGGCCCTCGACGCCGTCGCGCACCTCGACCAGGTACTCCCCGACCGCGTCGAGCAGCTCCGCAGCGGTGGGCCGGTCGTGCGGGCCGGTCGCGACCTCCCGCGACGGCAGGGAGGCCAGCGCGGGCTCGTAGTCGGACGGGCCGGCGATCAGCTCGAGCACGTCCTCCTCGTTCTCGGCCGTGCGCCGGCCGATCGCGGCGAGCTCGACCGAGCGGGTCGCGCCCCCGAGGTGCGTGGCCGCCTGCACGATGCAGATCACGCCCCACTTGAGCGTGCCCATCGCCTCCCACCAACGCAGGTCCTCGGGCGCCACGGGCGCGCCGCCCGCCGCGACGTAGCCCTCGACGAGGTCCTCGGCCGTCCCGACGCCGCCGGCGCGCAGCGGCGATCCGAAGCGCCACGCCCGCACGCAGAACCACCCGAGGTCCTCGACAGGATCGCCGAGGTGCGACAGCTCCCAGTCGAGCACCGCCCGCAGGCCGTCCTCGCCGACGATGAGGTTGCCCATGCGGAAGTCGCCGTGGACGACGCCGCGCCGGTGCGTCGCCGGACGGTTCCGGTCGAGCCAGCGGAGGCCGAGCTCGAACGCGGGGTGCGGCTCGCCGAGCGCGTCGATCAGGTTCCGGAACTGCTCGACCTGGTCCTCCTCGTGGAGGCCCTCGATCGCATCGGGGTCGATGCGGTGCACGGCCGCCAGCGCCGCGCCGGCCTCACGGGCGAGCGACGACCGGGCCGCCGCGAACCGGTCGTCGCGGAGGATGCGCCGGACGATCGTCTCGCCGTCGACGCGGTCCATGACGATGAACGGCGCGCCCAGCTCGTCACGGCCCTCGTCGGTGGCCACGAGCGGCGCCACGGGCACGCCGGTCGCGGCCGCCGCCCGCAGGAGCGCCCCCTCGGCCGACATGCCGCCACCCGCGCCGTTGCCGCCGGCCCGCTCGCGCTGCAGCACGAGCGGTCGCTCGGCACCATCGGGCGCCACCGCCGTGAAGGCCCACGTCTCGCGCGAGGCGCCGCCCGACAGGCGGGTGAGGTCGCGGATCGTCGACGCCGTGCCCGTCCGGTCGGCCAGCACCCGCGCCAACCCGGCCGCGAGCTCGTCCGTCCTGTCGCTCACCGTTCGTCCCCGGTCACCTCGTCCCCCGATCCCCTCGTCAGCCCTCGTCGCGGTCCGACTCGTCGCGGATGTCGCCGACGATGGCCTCGAGGATGTCCTCCAGCGTGACCAGACCGGACACGCGGTCCACCTCGCGCTCGTCGTGGTCGGTCACCACCGCCACGTGGCGGCGGGCCCGGCGCATGCGCGGCAGCAGGTCGCTCAAGCGGTCGTCGGGCCGCACCCGCAGCGCGACGCGCACCAGGCCCGGGGGCAGCAGCCCGTCGCGGCGGTCGTCGGGGATCCGCAGCAGGTCCTTGGCGTGGAGGAACCCGACGACGTCGTCGCGGGACGAGCCGACGACGAGCACCCGCGAGTGCCCGGAGCGGTGCACCAGCTCCTCGGCCTGGGCCACCGTCGCGGTGGTCGGCACCGTCACGAGCTGGTCAGCGGGCGCCATCACCTCGGTCACGCGGCGGTCGAGGAACCCGAGCGCCCCGCTCAGCAGGACGTGCTCGGTCGCCTCGAGCTCCCCCGATGCCACCGACTCCTGCATCATCACGGCGATCTCGCCCGGCGTGTGGGCCTGGGCGAGCTCGTCGGCCGGCTCGACCCGCAGCAGCCGGGTGCCCCACCTCGACAGCCGGTCGAGCACCCACACCGCCGGCCAGACGATGAAGGTGATCGCGCCCTGCAGCGGCGCGAGCAGGACGGCCGAGCGCTCGGGGGCCGTCAGCGCGACCGACTTCGGCACCATCTCGCCCAGGACCATGTGGAGGAAGGCGACGATCGTCAGCGCCACGGCCACGCCGAGCACCGTGGCCGTCGCCCTCGGCAGCGGGCTGTGCTCGAACCACCCCTCGATGACCGACCCGATCGCGGGCTCGATCAGCCAGCCGAGGAGCAGCGACATGACGGTGATGCCGAGCTGGCAGGTGGCCAGCTGCAGGTTGAGCGAGCGCATCTGCCGGAGCGCGGCGCTGGCACCGAACCGGCCGTCGTCGACCCACTGCTCGATCCGCTGGCGGCGCGAGGCGAGCAGCGAGAACTCGACCGCGACGAAGAAGGCGTTCCCGAGGATCAGCAGCACGCCGATGACGAGCACCGAGTACCAGCTCACGGCGCGACCTCGCCGTCGGTCGCGCCGCCGTCGTCGGGCAACCAGCCGGGCGGCGGCGCGACGAGGCGCACGACGGCCACCCGCCGGCCGTCCATCTCGGCGACCTCGAGCGACCAGCCGCGCTCGGTGAAGCCGTCGCCCACCTCGGGGATCGAGCCGAGCCGGTCGAGCACGAAGCCGGCGAGTGTCTCGTACGGCCCGTCGGGCACGTCGAAGCCGCAGGCCTCCTCGACCTCGTCGGGGTGCAGCCGCCCCGACAGGAGGTGGGCCCCCTGCCACCGTCGCACCAGCGGCTCGGCGCTCGCCGGATCGTGCTCGTCGGAGATGTCGCCGACGATCTCCTCGACCAGGTCCTCGAGCGTGATGATCCCGGCCGTGGCGCCGTACTCGTCGAGCACGACGGCGAACTGCCCGCTCTCGTCCTGCAGCTGCACGAGCAGGTCGCCGAGCTCGCTGGACTCGGGGACCATCGCCACCGGGCGCACGAGGTCCCGGAGCGGGGTGCTGCGGCGCCGGGCCGGATCGATGCCGAGCACGTCCTTGACGTGCACGACGCCGACGATGTCGTCGAGGTCGCCGTCGGTCACCGGGAACCGTGACAGGCCGGTCGTCTCGGACGCCTGCAGCAGGTCACCGGTGTCGGCGTCGATCGGCAGCGCCTCGATCTCCATCCGCGGGGTGAGCGCGTCGGCCGCCGTCTTCTCCCGGAACCGGAAGCTGCGGTCGAGGAGGTCGGCGGCCTGCAGCACGAGCGTCCCGCCCTCGTGCGAGGTCTGCACGAGCCGGTGCAGCTCGTCGCGGCTGCGGACGGTGTGGAGCTCCTCGGCCGGCTCGAGGCCGACGAGGCGGAGGAGGCCGTCGGCGGCCGCGTTGCACACCGCGATCACCGGTCGGAACAGCGTCACGAAGAAGCCGAACGGCGCGGCCATGGCGAGCGACGTGGTCAGCGGCTTGGCGACCGCCACCCCCTTCGGGATCAGCTCGCCCACGACCATCTGGACGACGGTCGTGAGCAGCAGGGCCGCCACCACCGACACCGTGACCGCGGTCGACTCGTCGAGCGGGCCGAACAGCGGCTCGAGCACGGGCGCCACGACCGGCTCGGAGAGGATGCCGAGGCCGAGGCTGCACAGCGTGATCCCGAGCTGCGCCCCCGACAGCGAGTACGACAGGCGGTGGAGGATGCCGTCGACCATGCGCGCCGCCCGCGAGCCGCGCTCCACCTCGATGGCCACCTGGCTGCGGTCGACCGCGACCAGCGCGAACTCGGCGGCCACGAAGAGGCCGTTGGCCAGGATCAGGGCGACGACGCCCAGCAGGCCCAGGGCGGTGCTCACGCGGTGGCGGGGCTCACGTGCTGCGGCGGGCGCCGACGGCGGTCACGCCCCGAACACTACCGGCGGGGGTGGGGGCTGCCGCCGGGACGACTCCGCCGTCGGGCTGGCACCGACTCCGCCGTCGGGCTGTCACTGACTCCGCCGTCGGGCTGTCACCGACTCCGCCGTCGGGCTGTCACCGACTCCGCCGTCGGGCTGGCCCGCTTCTACAGTTCGCCGGGTGCAGGACCCGACCCACGACGCCCCCGCCGACGACGGCCCCGCCGACGACGGCCCGGCCGACGCCGCGCCGCGGGTGGCCGACGCGGCCCGCGCCGCGGTGCGGGTGGCCCGGGTCGCGGCCAACGCCGTCGCCGAGGTCGACCTGACGCTCGCCCAGTACCGGGTGATGGTGTTCGTCGACGGCGTCGACCGGCCCGCGAACGAGGTCGCCCGCCTGCTCGAGGTCAGCCCGTCCACGCTCACCTCGGTCGTCGACGGGTTGTGCACCCGGGATCTCGTGCGGCGGCGCTCCGACCCGACCGACGGGCGACGGGTCGTCCTCGCGATCACCGAGCACGGCCGCCGCCGCCTCGCTGCGGCCGACGCGGCCGTCGCCAGGCGGCTCTCCGGCCTGCTCGGGCGGCTGGGCGAGGACCGGGCGGCCGCGGCGCTCGACGGTCTGGACATCCTCAACGAGGCGATGGACCTCTACCTCGCGGAGCACTTCGGGAACCGGACGTGACGACGCCGGACGGCCCGGCGCTCGAGATGTCGGGCGTCGGCCTCACCCGGGACGGGCGCGACCTGCTCGACGGCGTCGACTGGCGCGTCGGCTCCGGCGAGGACTGGGTCGTGCTCGGCCTCAACGGCAGCGGCAAGACCACGCTGATCCGCATCGCCGCGCTCTACGAGCACCCGAGCCGCGGCACCGTGCGCGTGCTGGGCGAGACGCTCGGCCGGACCGACGTGCGCACCCTCCGCACCCGCGTGTCGCTGGTCAGCTCGGCGATGTCGGACCTCATGCGGCCCCAGCTGAGCGCGACCGACATCGTCATGTGCGGCCGCCACGCCGCACTCGAGCCGCGGTGGCACACCTACACCGCCGAGGACCGCGTCCGTGCCGTCGAGCTGCTCGTCGCGCAGGGCGTCGGCCACGTCGCCGACCACCCGTTCGGCACGCTGTCCTCCGGCGAGCGCCAGCGGACGCTGCTGGCCCGGGCGCTGATGAACCGGCCCGGCCTCGTGCTGCTCGACGAGCCGACGGCGGGCCTCGACCTGCGCGGTCGCGAGGAGCTGGTCGACCGCCTCGACCGGCTCGCCACCGATCCCGACGGCGCGCCGCTCGTGCTCGTCACCCACCACGTCGAGGAGATCCCGCCGAGCTTCACCCACCTGCTGGCGATCGCCGACGGACGGGTCGTCGCGCAGGGGCCGATCGGCGAGGTCCTCACCGGCGAGTTGCTGACCCGGACCTTCGGCATCCCCCTGGTGGTCGAGCGCCGCGACGGCCGCTTCTCGGCCCGTCGCGCCTGACCGGGACCCGCCGCTCGGCGATCAGGGCGACGGTGTCGGAGCGGGCGCGGGCGCGAGCCGGCGCTCGAGGAAGAGGATCGTCCGGGGTCCGAGCTGCACGGTGCCGCCCGCCGGGTAGCGGGTCGCGGGCGGGTCGCCCGACGACGCGGTGTCGAGCACGAGCGCCCACGCCGGCGCGAACTCCTCGGGCGGCAGGACCTGCGACGACGGCGCGTCGGCGGCGTTGACGCACACGAGCAGCGTGTCGTCGGTGATCGACTCCCCCCGCGGCCCCATCTCGGCGAGGTCGCCGTTCAGCCACATGGCGACCTGGCGGGCGTCGGGCCCCCAGTCCTCCCACGACATCTGGGTCCCCTGCGGCGTGAACCAGGCGACGTCGGGCAGCTCGCCCTCCGCCACGGGCCGGCCGGTGAGGAAGCGGTGGCGCTGCAGGGCGGGGTGCCCTCGCCGGAGGTCGATCAGCCGCCGGCAGAAGGCGAGGAACGCCTCGTCGGGGTCGGACCAGTCGACCCAGCTGATCTCGTTGTCCTGCGCGTAGCCGTTGTTGTTGCCCTGCTGCGTGCGACCGATCTCGTCGCCGTGCAGCACCATCGGCACGCCCTGCGACAGCATCAGCGTGGCCATGAGGTTCCGGCGCAGGCGGTCGCGGTGGGCGACCACGACGGGGTCGTCGGTCGGGCCCTCGACCCCGCAGTTGGTAGACCGGTTGTCGTCGGTGCCGTCGCGGTTGTCCTCGCCGTTCGCCCAGTTGTGCTTCTGCTCGTACGAGACGAGGTCCGACAGCGTGAAGCCATCGTGCGCGGTGACGAAGTTGATGCTCGCGTGCGGTCGGCGACCGTCGTCCTCGTAGAGGTCCGAGCTGCCCGTGATGCGCGAGGCGAACTCGCCGAGCACGCCCCGGTCGAGGCACCAGAGGTCGCGCACGCAGTCCCGGTACTGGCCGTTCCACTCCGACCACAGCGCGGGGAAGTTGCCGACCTGGTAGCCGCCCTCGCCGACGTCCCACGGTTCGGCGATCAGCTTGACCTGGCTCACGACCGGATCCTGCTGGATCAGGTCGAAGAAGCTCGAGAGCCGGTCGACGTCGTGCAGCTCCCGGGCGAGCGTGGCGGCGAGGTCGAAGCGGAACCCGTCCACGTGCATGTCCTCGACCCAGTACCGCAGGCTGTCCATGATCAGCTGCAGCACGTTCGGGTGGCGCATGTTCAGGCTGTTGCCGGTGCCGGTGTAGTCGACGTAGACGGACGGATCGTCGGGGTCGAGCCGGTAGTAGCCGGGGTTGTCGAGCCCCTTGAAGCTCAGCACCGGCCCGCCGGCGCCGCCCTCGGCAGTGTGGTTGTAGACGACGTCGAGGATGACCTCGATCCCCGCCTCGTGCAGGGTCTTGACCATCACCTTGAACTCCTGCACCTGGGCGCCCCGGTCGCCGCCGACGGCGTAGGTGTTGTGCGGTGCGAAGAACCCGATCGAGTTGTAGCCCCAGTAGTTGCGCAGGCCCATCTCGATGAGGCGGCGGTCGTTGACGAACTGGTGCACCGGCATGAGCTCGACCGCGGTCACGCCGAGCTGCTGGAGGTGGTCGATGATCGGCGGCGCGCACAGGCCCAGGTAGGTGCCCCGCAAATCGGGTGGGACCTCGGGGTGCAGCATGGTCAGCCCGCGGACGTGGGCCTCGTACAGCACGGTGCGGTGCCACGGGGTGTTCGGTCGCCGGTCCTGGCCCCAGTCGAACCACGGGTTGACCACGACCGAGCGGGGCATGTCGGGTGCGGAGTCGATCGCCGAATCGCCGTCGGGGTCGGGCTGCACCGAGTCGGTCCAGCGGACCGAGCCGGCCACGGCCCGGGCGTACGGGTCGAGGAGCAGCTTGGACGGGTCCTGGAGGTCGCCGGGCCGGCGCCGAGGACCGGTGACCCGGAAGCCGTACCGGACCCCGGGCCCGACGTCGGGCAGGTAGCCGTGGAAGACGGGTCCCGCCCGCTCGACGAGCGGCACCTGGATCTCGGCGTCGTCGTCGTCGAACAGGCAGAGCGTCACCCCGCCCCGCTCGCCGGGCGTCCCGCCCTCGTTGGCGGCAGAGCCCGAGAAGATGGCGAAGTTCGTCCCCGCGCCGTCCCACGTCGCACCGAGGGGCGAGGGGCGGCCGGGCCAGACGCGGAGCTTCCCGCCGGCCCAGATCACCGGCTCGCCGCCGTCACCCGGCGGACCGGTCGTTCACGTAGCGGACCAGCCGGGGGCGCGACCGCTCGATCTCGTCCGACAGCAGCCGGTCGAGCATCGGCACCCAGAGGTTCCCGCCGTAGTGCAGCCGCATGCGCAGCTCCGGCAACGCACCGGTCGTGCCGTCGGCGCCGGGATCGACCAGCTCGGCGCTCAGCACCCACTCGCTGTGGCGCTTGCCGTCGTGCTCGCGCCGCTCGAACCGCACCACGTCCGGTCGCTCGCAGCGGGTCCGGACCATCCGCAGCCGCTTCGACCGGCGGAACGGGCCGACCTGGCCGCGGAGGTCGACCGACCACGCTGCCGCCCCGCCGACGCCGTCGTCGCCGGGGAGGGGCTCGACGGGCTCGGCCCGCGAGACGATGTCGAGCCAGTCGGGGTACGTGCCGAGGTCCTCGACCACGTCGAAAAGGGCGTCGACGGGCACGTCTGCGGCGAGGGTGGCGGTGACGTCCACGTCGGACAGTCTGCCCGCGTCCCGCACCGACCCCGCACTCCCGGACCCGACCGCCGTCAGAGGCCGAGCCGGATGCCGCCGGCGGCGTCGGACTCGACCCGGGCGCCGCGCCGGCCCGCCAGGGCGTCGACCGACCGGTCGACGATCGCCAGCACGACGCCGCACAGCAGCACGAGGATGCAGCTCAGGGCCATGGCCTGGCCGAAGCCGGAGGAGCCGGGCCGCGACATGAGGCGCTCGATGGCGACCGGGACCGTGGGCCGGTCGGCCCGCGCCAGGAAGACCGTTGCGCCGAACTCACCGAGGCTGGCCACGAAGGCGAGGCCGGCCCCGGCCACCACGGCACCCCTCACCATGGGCAGCTCGACCCGCCACCAGCGGCGTCGCGGTCCCGCACCGAGGGTCGCCGCCACCTCCGTGACCGACGGGGGCAGGTCGCGCAGCGCGGCGGCGACGGCGCGCACCAGCAACGGCACGGCGACCAGAGCCTGCGCGGCCGGGACGAGCCACCACGCCCGGCGGAGGTCGACCGGCGGTCGACCCACCGCGAGCAGGATCCCGAGGCCGATCGTCGTGGCCGACACGCCGAGGGGCAGCAGCAGGATCCGGTCGGCCGCGCCGCCGGGTCGGCGCGCCGCCACCCGCGCCGCCGGCACCCCGACCAGCACGGCGAAGGCGGTCGCCAGCACCGCGGAGACGAGCGAGAACGCGACGGCGTCCCACGGTGAGACCGTGAGGCCGGTGCCGGCGGTCGCCTCGCCCAGGTGGCGCCAGTGGTCGAGGCCGTGGCCGCCGCCCGGCAACCGCAGCGACCGCTCGACCAGGGCCCCGAGCGGGACGAGCGTGACGATGCCGACGGCCAGCACCGCCAGCGCCACCTGGGCCCGCTCCCCCGCGGTCGCCGGTCGGCGCGACCACCGACGGCCGGACCGGACCGGCCGGGCGGCGCGGCGGCTGAACCGGGCGTGCAGGGCGAGGGTCGCCACCACCGCCAGCACCTGGAGCCCGGCCAGGACCGCAGCTCCCGACAGGTCGAACTGCCGCGTGGCCCGCACCCAGATCTCGACCTCGACGGTGGACACCGAGCCGCCGCCCAGGATGACGATCACGCCGAAGCTGGTGAGGCAGAACAAGAACACGACGATCGCAGCCGCCCAGACGGCCGGGGCCACCGCCGGGACGAGCACGCGCCGGGCGGCGGCGGCCGGGGTCGTGCCGAGCGTGCGGGCCGTGTCCTCGAGCGACGGGTCGAGCCCGTCGAGCGCGGCGCCCACGACCCGCACGAAGACCGCCAGGTTGAAGCACACGTGGGCGGCGAACACCGGCCACCAGGTGCCGCGGGCGTCGACGAGCCCGGAGGGCCCCAGCACCGACGCGATCGCGGAGCCGAGCACCACCGAGGGCAGGACGAACGGCACCATCGCCGCGGTGCGCACGAGCCCCCGACCGGCGAACCGGTAGCGGGCCAGCACCCACGCGAGCGGGAGACCGACCGCGGCGGTGAGAAGGGTCGACACGAGCGCCTGGCCGACCGTGAGGCCGAGCAGCCGCCAGGTGCGCCCCGACGACAGGATCCGGTCGACCGCGTCCAGGCTCCACGCGCCGTCGGGTCGGAGCGCCCGGCCGAGCACGGCGAACACGGGCACGGCGACCGCCACCGCCACCAGCGCCACGGCGACCCGGCCGACCAGCGGGCGGGCCTCGCGTCGGTGCCCGACCGGTGCCCGCGCTGAGGGGCCGGCCCCGGTCACTCCATGGTCGAGCGCCACTGCTCGATCCACTCGTCGCGGTGCTCGCCGATCTCGGACGCCGACATGGACCGGGAGGTCGCCGGCAGGACCGCCCACCGCTCGAACTCCGGCGGCAGCGGCGTGCCCTGCACCGCCGGGAACACGAAGTTCGACATCGGCAGGGCCTCCTGCCACTCGGCTGAGAGCATGAAGTCGATCAGCTTCCTCCCGAGCTCCGGGTGCTCCGCCCCGGCCAGCAGGCCGGCGTACTCGACCTGCTGGACGCACGAGTCGGCCATGATCGTCGATGCCGGCTCCGTGCGGGCGCCCTCGCTGAACACGACCTCCGCCGGGGGCGAGGACGCGTACGACAGGACGAGCGGCCGGTCACCTCCCGACACCGTGTAGTCGGTGTTGTACGCGTCGTCCCAGCTCGGCCGGATCCGCACGCCGTTGTCGCGCAGCCGCTCCCACCAGCTGCTCCACCCGTCGCCGTACTCGTCGATCGTGCCGATCAGGAACGCCAGACCCGGCGACGAGGTCACCGGGCTCGTGACCACGAGCAGGTCGGCGTACCTCGGGTCGACGAGGTCGTCGAGCGTGGTGGGCGGCGCCAGGCCGCGTTGCGCGAACCACCCCGCGTCCACGTTGATGCACACGTCGCCGCGGTCGACCGGGGTGAGCAGCCCGCCGAGCTCGCCCGGCAGGCGCAGCGCCTCGTCGGTCCGGTCGTCGGACGGGGTGAATGCCTCGAGCAGGCCGTTCTCGCCGGCGCGCGTGGCGAGCGTGTTGTCGATGCCCAAGATGACGTCACCCTCGGGCGCGCCGGCCGCGAGCAGCGCCTTGGTCAGCATCCCGCCCGCGTCGCTCGACGCCACGAGCTCGATCGTGGCCCCGGTCTGCTGCTCGAACGCCGCCGCGGCCTCCTCTGGCAGGGCGAACGAGTCGTAGGTGACGAGCCGGACGACCTCGTCGTCGCCGCCCGAGCCCGACCCCGATCCGCCGTCCGCGTCGTCGGTGCAGGCGACCGGTGCGAGCGCCACCGCCAGGAGCGCCGCCACCGCGACCGGCCACCGCCGCCTGCGGTGCGGGCGCGGCGCCCTGCCCGCGCCGGCGCGCCGCCCGTCCACCCGTTCCATCCGTGCCACCCGTGCCATCCGTGCCATCCGTCGCCCGCTCACCGAGCCTCCTCCGCGTCGTCGATCTGCAGCGCGTCGGCGCCGCCCGTCCCGTCGGGGCGCTCCCGGTCCGACGGCACGACGACGAGCACCGTGCCGTCGGCCACCTCGATCCCCACGACGTCCCGCGCCGCCACGTTCGAGACCCCCCGGCTCGTCCCCGCCGGGAGCACCTCGGCGTGCAGCTCCCAGCGCACGCCCCGGGCCGTCACGCCGAGCGCGTCGCCGTGGACGGGCAGCACCGAGAAGGTCGTCCCCGCCCCGAGGCGCAGCAGGCGCGCCCCCTGGACGACGTGGATCGACTCGCCGCCCAGCCAGGCGTCCCGCTCGAACGCGTCGTACGCCGGGGCCGACAGCACGAGCAACGTCGACAGCACGTGGTCGAAGCGGCCCGATGTCGTGCCGACCACGACCAGGCGGTCGCCGGGCACGGCGTGCGCCGCGGCATCGTCCAGCGCGAGCTCGAGGTCGGTGGCGTCCTTGTCGGCGGGGAACCGCTCGACCGCCGAGCCCTCGGCGGAGGCCCGCTCGAGCCGTCCGGGGTCCACCGAGTCCATGTCGCCGAGCACGACGTCGAGCGCCGGGCCGGTCGGTGCACCGACGCCGAGCGCGTCGGCCAGCGCGATGCCGCTGTCGGCGGCCACGGTGCGGCTGATCCGCACGGTGGCCAACCGGTCGACGAGCTGCGACCGCTCGTCGGGAGTGGGTGGTGGTCCACCGGCGAACACCACGTGCGTGGCGACCCCCGCGAACACGTCGGACGTGTCCATGTGCTCCCTCCGCTGGCATTACCCAGTTCAGGTTCAGACGGGTCGGTGGCGTCTGCAGCCACCCTCTCAGCCCGGTGTCCCGAGCTCCCCGGATTCGGTTGGTGCCCCGACCCTATCCGACGGCCGCGGTCAGATCTCGACCTGCGAGCCGACCTCGACGACCTGCTCGGGGGGCAGCTTGAAGAACCGCGACGCCGACGCCGCGGCCCGCAGCATGAACGCGAACAGACGCTCCCGCCAGGGCGCCATCGAGACGATCTCGCTCGGGATCACCGTCTCCCGTCCGAGGAAGAAGGTGACGTCGTTGACGTCGAGCTCGGCGCCGCCGATCTCGAGCCGGTCGATGGCCTGCGGGACGCTGAGCTCCTCCATGAAGCCGTGGTGCAGCGTGATCTGGCAGAGGCCGCGGCCGAACTCCTCGATCTCGACGCGGTCCGACTCCGGCACGTAGGGCTCCGCGGCGGTCACGACCGACAGCAGGATCACCCGACGGTGCAGGACCCGGTTGTGCTTCGTGTTGGCCAGCAGCGACGGCGGCGCGACGCCGTCGCCGCGGAACATGAACACGGCCGTCCCCGGTGCCCGGGCGATGTCCTCGGGAAGGCGGGCGATGAAGTCCTTGATCGGCACGCGGCCGACGCTGAGGCGCTCGGCCACCACCCGCCGGCCCGTCCGCCACGTGGTCATGGCGATCATGATCAGCGCGCCCACGAGGAGCGGGAACCAGCCGCCCGCGGGGATCTTGAAGACGTTGGCGCCGAAGAAGCCGAGCTCCAGGGCGCCGAGCGGCAGGCACAGCGCCAGTGCGCGCGGTGCGGTCCAGCCCCAGTTCAGCCGGAGCAGCTTGTAGAAGAGCAGCGTCGTCACGAACATCGTGGCGGTCACCGCGATCCCGTACGCCGCCGCCAGCGCGGAGGACTGCTGGAAGCCGAGCACCAGCCCGATGCAGCCTGCGGCGAGCAGCCAGTTGAGCAGCGGGAGGTACACCTGGCCGACGTGGTCGGCGGAGGTGTGGCGCACGGTCATGCGGGGCAGGTAGTCGAGCTGCATCGCCTGGACGGTCATCGAGAAGGCGCCGGAGATCAGCGCCTGCGAGGCGATGATCGCTGCGAACGTCGCCAGCACCACCAGCGGCCAACGGGCCCACTGGGGGCCCATCAGGAAGAACGGGTTCGAGATCGCCTCGGGCTCGTCGAGCAGCAGCGCGCCCTGGCCGAAGTAGTTCAGCGTCAGCGCCGGGAACGCCACCGCGAACCACGCCATGCGGATGGGCCGGCGGCCGAAGTGGCCGAGGTCCGCGTACAGCGCCTCGCCGCCGGTGACGACCAGGAAGACCGAGCCCAGGGACAGGAAGCCGTCGAAGCCGTTGCTGGTCAGGTACTCGGCGGCGTGGACCGGGTTGACCGCCTCGAAGATCGACAGGTCGTCCACGATCCGGCTGATGCCCAGGACCGTCAGCACCGCGAACCAGATGAACATGATCGGCCCGAAGAGCTTGCCGACCGTGCCCGTCCCCCGGTTCTGGATCGCGAACAGGCCGATGAGGATCACGACGGCGAGCGGCAGCACCCACGCGGCGAACGACTCGTTCGCGACCTCGAGGCCCTCGGTCGCCGACAGCACCGAGATGGCCGGGGTGATCACGCCGTCCCCGTAGAGCAGCGCCATGCCGAACAGGCCGAGCAGGAGGAGCGTCGCCATGACGCCGGTGACCTTCTTGCGGTCGCCCACGACCAGCGTGGTGAGGGCGAGGATGCCGCCCTCCCCGTGGTTGTCCGCCCGGAGGATGAACACCACGTACTTGACCGTGACGATGAGGATCATCGACCACAGCACCAGGGAGCAGGCCCCGATCACGTTGGCCCGGTCCACCGGGATGTGGTGGTGCTCGAACGTCTCGCGGAAGGCGTACAGCGGGCTCGTCCCGATGTCGCCGAACACCACCCCGAGCGCGCCCAGCGCGAGCGCTGCCCCGCCTGCGCCCACCTTGGCCGGGTGGACGCGGTCCTTGCGTCGTACGACGGACACTTCGCGAAGGCTCAGTCGCCGACGATGCCGTTCATGCGGGCGAGGGTGCGGAGCATGACCTCGTCCGCACCTCCCCCGATGGACCACAGGCGGGTGTCACGGAAGAAGCGGGCCGGCCAGTTCTCCTCGACGTAGCCCATGCCTCCGTGGAACTGCACGGCCACGTCGGCCATGCGCCGGGCGAGGCGGGCGGTCTTCAGCTTGGCGACGGTGGCCTGTCGGGTGATGTCCTCGCCCTGGAGGGCCGCGGCGACGGCGGCCCAGTTGTGGTGGCGGGCCATGTCGAGGTCGGCTGCGATGTCGGCCAGCTCGTACTGCAGCGACTGGTTGGCCAGCAGGGGGGCGCCGAAGGCCTGGCGCTCCTTCAGGTAGGCGATCGTCCGCTCGAGGGCGAGCTCGGTGGCGCCGACCATCTGGTACGCCGCGATCATGCGCTCGTTCTGGAACTGGGCCATCTGCTGCTGGAACCCGCGACCGATCTCGCCGATCGTGTTCGACACCGGCACCCGCACGTCGTCGAAGCTCAGCTCGGCGGTGTCGGACGCCCGCATGCCGAGCTTGTCGAGCTTGCGGCTGACCGAGAAGCCATCCACGTCGGTCGGCACGATCACCTGCGACATGCCGCGATAGCCGCCCTCGTCGGAGGTGCGGCACAGCAGGCAGATCCAGTCGGCCTGGGTGCCGTTCGTGATCCAGAGCTTGGTGCCGTTGATCACCCACTCGTCGCCGTCGCGCACGGCCCGGGTGCGAAGGCCGGCGACGTCGGAGCCGGCGTCGGGTTCGGAGACGCCGATCGCCGCGACGTGCTCGCCGGCGATCGCCGGGCGCAGGTACCGCTCCTTCAGCTCGTGCGTGCCGAACCGGTGCAGCGCGGGCGTGGCCATGTCGGTCTGGACCGTGATGGCCATCGAGACGCCGAGCGAGGCGGCCCGCCCGAGCTCCTCGCCGAGGATCATCGTGAACGAGTGGTCCGCTCCCCCGCCGCCGTAGGCCGGGTCGTACTCGACGCCCAGGAGGCCGAGCTCGCCGAAGCGCCGGAAGAGCTGGTGGGCCGGGAAGTCCCCGGCGCGCTCCCAGTCGTCGGCGTACGCGTCGATCTCCTTCTCGACGACCTCGCGCGCGGTCTGGCGGAACAGCTGGTGTTCCTCGGTCAGTTGGAGCACTGCTTCTCCTGCGTCTGACGAGACCCCGTGGGACCGGGGCTGGACCCATGGGTCCGGGGCTGGAGGGCGCTCCCGCTGGCGGCCCCCAGGGAAGTCCGACGCAGGCTATCCGAACCGCGCCACCGTCCTGAGATCGCGACGGCGCCCCCGGCCGTGGTCGACGACGTCAGCCGATGGCGCGGGTGGCGACGCCGCCGGGGAGCGGCATCGAGTCGCCGAGGTGCAGCACGCCGGACACCCGGCGGTCGATCGCCGCGACCACGATCTGCTCCAGGACGAGCGGCGTGAGGTGGTCGATGTCGACCACGTCCTCCACGCCGGCACCGACGAGGTCGGCGGCCATGTCGGCGGTCTCGGCGTCGGGGTACGGCACGTCGAGCACGCCGATGACCGGCACCTCGCCGACGTGGTGGACCAGCCGCTCGGCCGCCGCGACGGTGGACGGGCGGTCGCGGAACAGGACGCACAGCGCGAGCGGCACGATCCTCGGGTCCTCGGGCCACCGCAACGGCGTGCGGACCAGGTCGGGAGGTCGGACCACCGACACGTCGAGCCGGTTGGAGTGCCGCAGGTGCCGGGTCATCACGGCGGCGTCGTGCTCGTCGCGCCGCATCACCAGGACCGGGAGCCTCCCTCCGGAGGCCAGGACTGCGCTGGTCGTCTCTCGTCGTGCCACGCCCTCCCATCGGCGCCCGACATCGGGATGTGAGGGTCTCCTGACACGTTTCTCGAACGGCCCTCGGAGTTCTCGCAGGGGACCGGGGGCGGTCAGCCGAGGAGCGCCGGCTCCTCGGGCTCGTCGACGGCGACGCCGCCCGGTCCCTGCAGGAGGAGCCGCCGCCGGGCCCGTCGGTCGGACAGGTAGGGCCGGGTCTCGTCGACGAAGGCGTTCAGCTCCGCGACGAAGCGGTCCGGATCGGCGTGGTGCGGGAAGTGCCCGGCGCCCTCGTAGATCGACAACCGGCTGCCGGGCATGGCCTCGTGCGCCCGCTGCGCGTGCTCGACCGGGATGATCCCGTCGTGGTCGCCCCAGGCCAGGAGCACGGGCATCGACTCGGCGAGGTAGGCGCGGTCGAGCATCGTGACGAGCTGTCCCCGCCGGTCGACGACGGCCCGCAGCGTGCGGCCGAACGCAGCCCGCTGGCGCCGGTCGGGCATGCCCCGCAGGACCCGAGCCACCTCCCCAGCGTCCCGGCCGATGTCGAGGCCCAGCCGGCCGAGCACGCCGAGCACCGCGCCGACGACCTCGTTGGCGCCGGGGACCATGAGCGGCGCCATCCCGAGCTCCGACAGCGGTGCCGCCGCGGCCCGCAGCACGGGGCTGACCTCACGCCCGACGCCGCCGGTGCCGATCAGCACGAGCCGCTCGACGCGCTCCGGGTACTGGTAGGCCAGCTGCGCGGCCACACCCCCGCCGAGCGAGTGACCCACCACGGTCACACGATCGACGTCGAGCACGTCGAGCAGGTCGCGCATGCCGTTCGAGAACGCCGCGACCGAGTAGTCGGCACGGGGCTTGTCCGACGATCCGTGCCCGAGCAGGTCGGGGGCGATGACCGTGTGGCGCTCGGCCAGCGCGGGCAGCACCGGCATCCAGCTGCTCGACTCGTCGCCGATGCCGTGGATCAGCAGGATCGGCGGACCGGAGCCCGCCATCCGGTAGGCCCGCTGGTAGCCGTGGACGGTCCGGAAGCACAGCTCGCTCCCGTCGTCTCGCCGGCGTGCCCGTCTGGACCAGGAACTCGCACCACCCGTCGCCACGGCGCGGATCGTACCGGCGCGAGCGCGCCGCCTCGCGGTCCCGGCGCCCGGTTCACGGATTCTCCCTCCCGGGGCAACATCGCCGTAACACCCCTTCCGGAGCGTGGGTATGTGACCGCCCTGGACCCCACCGCGCCCGCCGACGGCGCACCTCGACCGCACTTCGACGGCGCGACGCTGACGGCTCCCACGCGCTCGGCGCCGCTGGGGCGAGGCGTGCACCCCCACGTCATCGTGCTGTTCGGCGCGACCGGTGACCTGGCCCGCCGCAAGCTGCTGCCCGGCCTCTTCCGACTCCACCGGGCGGGCATGCTCCCCGAGACGCGGATCCTCGGCACCTCGGTGGAGGACCTCGACGACGACGGGTTCCGGGAGATGGCGCTCGACGCCGCCCGCGACTTCGTGCGCGGCGGCGTCGACCCCGACGACTGGCAGGCGTTCTCGGCCGAGCTCGGCTACGTCCCGATGTCGGCCGGCGCGTCGGGGCTCGTCACCAGGGTGCGGGAGATGGAGTCGCAGCTCGACGGCGAGTGCCGGCTGCTCCACTACCTCAGCATCCCGCCGGCGGCGGCGCCCGACGTGGTGCGCACGCTCGGCGCCACCGGGCTCAACCACGGCGCCCGGATCGTCATGGAGAAGCCGTTCGGCTTCGACCTCGAGACGTCGCGGGCGCTCAACGCGACGGTCAACGAGATCTTCGACCCGGAGCAGGTCTTCCGCATCGACCACTTCCTCGGCAAGGAGGCGGCGCTCAACATCCTCGCCTTCCGGTTCGCCAACGGCCTGTTCGAGCCGATCTGGAACCGCCAGCTCATCGACCACGTGCAGATCGACGTGCCCGAGACGCTGTCGGTCGGCTCCCGGGGCACGACCTACGACTCGGCCGGGGCGTTCCGGGACATGGTCGTCACCCACCTTTTCCAGATCCTGGCGTTCGTCGCCATGGAGCCGCCGACCGCGCTCGAGCCCGACGCGATCAACGAGGAGAAGGACCAGGTCTTCCGCTCGATGCTCCCGCTCGACGCGCAGTGCGTCACCCGGGGCCAGTACGAGGGCTACCGCGACACCCCGGGCGTGGCGGACGACTCCGAGACCGAGACGTTCGTCGCGCTCCGCTGCGAGATCGACAACTGGCGCTGGGCCGGCGTGCCGTTCTACCTGCGGACCGGCAAGGAGATGGCCGAGGGGGCCCGCATCGTGTCGGTGGCCTTCAAGGAACCGCCGCGCAGCATGTTCCCCGCCGAGTCGAACGTCAGCAGCTACGGACCCGACCACCTGACCTTCGACCTGTCGGACTCGCCCAAGCTCTCGCTGTCCTTCTACGGCAAGCGCCCGGGGCCCGGCATGGTGCTCGACAAGCTGAGCCTGCAGTTCGCCCTCCAGGAGACCGAGGACGAGGAGCACGTTCTCGAGGCCTACGAGCGCCTCATCTACGACGCGATGCACGGCGACCAGACGCTGTTCACGAGCGCCGAGGGCATCGAGCGCCTCTGGGAGGTGTCGCAGCCGCTGCTCGACGATCCGCCGGCGGTGCACCTGTACCGGCGCGGGTCGTGGGGTCCGACGGCGATGCACTCGATGATCGCCCCGCACACCTGGCGGCTCCCGTTCGAGCGCCGTTGGAGGGAGAAGGGCTAGCCGGCGATCCCGTCGGGCGGCGCCAGCCCCCTGGCGCGGGCCACCACTGCGGCGTCCTCGTCGAGCTCGTCGCGGTCGTCCGCCGTCAGCCGCCGCCACGCGTCGAGCTCGACCCGGAGGCGGCGCCCGGCCTTCCGCTGCCGCCACGTGCCGACGACCTCGCCGTCGACCAGCACGACCCCGGGGGCGCCGAGCGACCGGAAGACGTCGCCACGACGGTCGGCGTGGCGACCGAGCAGCAGGTCCCGGTCGCTCCCCCGCAGCCAGGGGTCGCGGGCCGGGAGCAGTCGGGCGTGCCGTCGCAGCGAGCGGGACCGGGGCGGCGGCGTGCCGTCGCCCTCCATCGCTGCGACGACCGAGCGCGGGTGCCAGCCGATCCAGGCGGCCAGCTGGTCCCGGTCCCACGGTGCGGCCGACGCGGTCGCCGCCCCGACGAGGCGGGTGCGAGCGGCGGCCACCGTCCGAGGGTGCGGCGGCTCCGGGCCCGGGTCGTCCGTCACGTCACGCCAGCGCCGGAACGTCTGGGTCCGGGCACCGGCCACGAGCTCCAGCCCGGCCCGCAGGGTGGCCAGGCGGAAGAGCCCGTCGATGACGTGGGCGGTGCCGCACCGCTCGCAGTGCGGCACCAGCACGGGACGGAGCCCGGCGCTGCCGGCACGGGACAGCTCCGCCTTCGTGCGGTCGCCCTCGCCGATCGCCTCCTGGAGCGCGGCGGCCACCTCGCCCACCGTGTCCTCGACGTCGTCCACGCCGTCGGGCAGCGGCCCGCACACCGCCTCGAGGTCGTCCCGGTCGGTGGTCGCCATCGCCGCCCGGAGGGACGGCAGGTCGGCTCGGCGGTGCAGGTGCGGGACGCCTCGCAGCGTCATCGCGACCGCCCAGCGCCGGTCCAGCGGCGCACCGGCGGGGTCATCGGCGTCCACGAGGGCGTCGGCTCCGACCCGCAGCGCGAGCGACGCCGGAGCGGTGCCCTCGCCGGCGTCCTGGAACCCGCAGCCGACCACGGCGACGTCGTCCTCGGCGCTGCGCCGGTCCAGGCCGTGCGCCCGCAGCCGCCGAGCCAACGCCCGGCTCCGATCGTCACCGCTCGACGTCATGACCCGACCACCTACCCCGGCCGGGCGCGGCGTGTGAACAGCGCTTGAACACGTCACGCGCGCGCTGGGCAGGGGCCGGAGCCGGGCATACGGTCGGCCCATGTCGATCGACCTCACCGACCCGAGCACCGCAGGCGGCGTGGACCCCGAGCTGGCCGCGTTCATCGAGGGGCTGCCCAAGGCGGAGCTGCACGTCCACCTCGAGGGCACGCTCGAGCCCGAGCTGAAGATGGCGCTGGCGGAGCGCAACGGCATCGAGCTGCCCGAGAAGACCGTCGAGGAGATCCGCGCCACGTACCGGCTCGAGTCGCTGACGGCGTTCCTCACGATCTACTACCCGGCGATGCGGGTGCTCGTGACGGCGGACGACTTCCACGACCTCGCACTCGCCTACCTCACCAAGGCCCGCTCGCAGGGCGTGGTCCACGCCGAGATGTTCTTCGACCCGCAGGCGCACACGAGCCGGGGCGTCCCGTTCGACACCGTGATCAGCGGCTATCGACGGGCGTGCATCACCGCCGAGCGTGAGCTCGGCATGACGACCCGGCTGATCATGTGCTTCCTGCGCGACATGCAGCCCGAGTACGCGATGGCGACGCTGATGGAGGCGCTCCCCTACAAGGAGTGGATCATCGCCGTCGGGCTCGACTCCGACGAACGGGACAACCCGCCGTCGAAGTTCGCCGAAGTGTTCGCCCGGGCGCGCCAGGAGGGCTTCCTCGTCACGAGCCACTGCGACATCGACCAGCCCGGCTCGATCGACCACATCCGCCAGGCGCTGCACGACATCGGCGTCGACCGGATCGACCACGGGACCAACATCGTCGAGGACCCAACCCTCGTCGACCTGGCGCGCCAGCGCGGCATCGGCTTCACCTGCTGTCCGATCTCGAACGAGTTCGTGACCGGCGACATGAAGGCCGGCCCGATCTCGGACCTGCTCCGATCGGGCGTCCGCGTCACCTGCAACTCCGACGACCCGTCGTACTTCGGGACCTACATCACCGAGAACTTCCTGGCGCTCGCCGGCGCGGCGGACCTGTCGACGTCGGAGGTCCTGCAGCTCGCCCGCAACGCGTTCGAGGTCGCGTGGCTGTCGCCCACCCAGCGGGACGTGCACCTCGCCACGCTCGACGCCTACGCCGCCGAGCGCGGCGTGTCGCTGCCCACCTGACGGGAACGCCGACACGGCGCGTCTGCGTCGTGCAGGCTGGGGGCATGTCTGCCGATGTGAACGACGCTCCGAACGACGCCGCCCCCGCCGAACGGATCGAGGTGGCCCGCACGATCCAGGCCGACCCCGCCGCCGTCTTCGCCGTGCTCAGCGACCCGCAGGGCCACGTGGCGATCGACAGCTCGGGGATGCTGATGAGCGCCGACGGCGACGTCGTGACCGCGGTCGACGACACGTTCGTGGTCCACATGGACCGCGAGGCGCTCAACGACTACCCGCTCGGCCTGTACGACGTCACGATCCGGATCGTGACGTTCGAGCCCGACCGGGAGATCGCCTGGAAGATCGAGGGCCAGCTCAACATCGGCCACGTCTACGGCTACCGGCTGGAGCCGGGCGAGGAGCCCGGCACCACGATCGCCACGAGCTACTACGACTGGTCCGACATCACGCCGGAGTGGCGCGAGGCGGGCATCTTCCCGGTGATCTCCGAGGGCGCGCTGCGCGCCACCCTCGGCATCCTCGCCCGGACCGTCCAGAACGCCTGAGGCCAGGCCCACCCGGTCGTGTCCGGGGACCCCGCGGCCGTGGCGCCGGCTCAGCCCTTCAGGAGTGCGTCGGGCAAGGGCTCGACCGGGACGGTGTGCTGGTGCGGCCACGGCGCCGCCCGCAGACCCGCCCCGAGACCGGCGCCGGGCAGCTGGTACGGATCGGCCTGGTCGAGGTCGACCCCGTAGCCGCGGTCGGCCAGGGCGCCGATCGTGACCCGGCTCATCCGCTCGTCGCCGTCGCTGTAGCCGGTCATGAGCTCGGAGTCGAAGGTCGACTCCCGCCAGTGGGCGGCGAACGTCCCGACGCCGCCGCCGTCCTCGACCGGCACCTGACCCGTGCCGCCGAGCTCGTGCCAGGCGGCGTTGGCGGCCGGACCGTTGTAGGTCGGGTCGGTGAGCAGGTCGTCGACCCGCCCCTCGCCCACCCAGTTGAAGCCGATCCCGAGGATGTGGCCCATCTCGTGCAGGACCAGGTCGTTGAGCCGGCCGTTCTGGGCGAAGCGCTCGAGGTCGGCGGAGTCGAACTCCATGATCCCGAAGTACGGCTCAGCGGTGCTGGCCCGCTTGCCGATCGCGCCCGCCTGGCCGAGCAGCCCGAGCGGGCCGTCGAGGTAGGGCGCCCGGGCGGCGATGAGCACGTCGTCGACGTTGCCGTCGAACGCCGGCACCCAGCCGAACAAGCCCTCGGCGATCGAGAGCGGCTCCGGGTTCCAGCCGTCGACGATCACCTGCTCCCAGCGCGCCGCCGCGGCCTCGAACGCAGCCCGGTACTCGGGCGCCATCGCCGGGTCGATCGTCAGCGTGATGTCGAAGGGCTCCGACGGCCCGGGCGTGACCGAGATCGGGCCGGTCGCGGCCGGCGCCGAGGACAGGGCGCCGTCGCTCACGGTCAGCGTGGGGGTGATCGTGCCGGGCGTGCGGTACTGCAGGAGCAGGTCGCCCTGCGCGGGGCACGGTGAGACCGTGCGCTCGGCCACCGAGTCGCCGTCGAGGTCGAAGGCGCAGGTGAGCGGGTCGCCGTTGGCGTCGCTGATGCGCCACCGGAAGGTGGCGGTGACCGGTGCCTCGGTCCGGGGTGCCGCGACCGAGAACGCGTCGACCACCGGCGCGACGGGGTCGGTCGGCGCCGTCGTCGCGGGCGGGCCGCCCGGTGCGGGGGCGCAGGCGACGGCCAGCGCCGCCAATGCGACCACGACCGCGCCGATCGTCGTACGGGTGCCCCTCGTGCGGTCCACGTCGTCCCTCCAGCGGCGACGATCGCCCCGTCGCCCGTTGCCCCACGGCCGGCACCCCAACGCACCGACCTCCCGAAATGGTACGCCGTAGACCCCGTGCGCACCGTGTTGGGGTAGTGATGGGGCATGGGAACGGAGCGGGAGCTGAAGTTCGACCTCGGCCCCGGGGCCCCGGTGGACGTCGACGACGACGTGGCCGCCGCCGGTCCGGCCCGCTCGGCGACGCTTGTCGCGGAGTACTGGGACACACCGTCGGGCCGCCTGCGGGCGTGGGGCGTCACCGTCCGCCACCGCCACGCGAGCGACGGCAGCGAGGACGGCTGGACCGTCAAGGTGCCCGTCCCGGCCGACGCGAAGGGCACCCCGGGCGCCCGCTCGCGCGTCGAGATCGACGTCCCGGGTGACCCCTCGACGCCGCCGGCACGCGTGGTCGAGGTGGTCACCGGGCTCGCCGCCCACGAGCACCTCGAGCGCGTCGCGCGCCTGACGACCGTCCGGACCTCGACCGAGCTCGCCCGTCCCGGGGGCCGCCCCGGCCACGAGCCCGGGGCCCGCATCGACCGCGACGAGGTCACCGTCGAGGTCGACGGGCGGACCGACCGGTTCCACCAGCTGGAGGTCGAGTCGACCGGGGACGACGAGCTGCTCGACGCGATCGCGGGCTGGGCCGGCGACGCCGGGCTGACCCCGTCGGCCGCCGCCAACAAGCTCGAGCAGGCGCTCGGCCCCGGCCGTCCGTCGGCGCCCGACCCGGTCGCGCTGCGGCGGCGGTCGTCGCTGCACGACGTGCTCCGGGCCGCGGTCGTCGGTCCGGTGCGGACGCTGGTCGCGCACGACCCCCTCCTCCGCGACGACCTGTCCCGCGTGCCCACGGTCGGCGCCGGGATCGCCGGCGCCGCCCCGGCCGACCAGGAGCCGTGGCAGCCCGAGGTCGAGGTCGTGCACCACGCCAGGGTGGCGACGCGCCGGCTGCGCAGCGACCTGCGATCGCTCCGGCCGTTCCTCGACCGGCCGAGGATCGACCACGTGCGCGCCGAGCTCCAGTGGTTCGGGCGGCTGCTCGGCGACCTGCGCGACGCGCAGGTGCTCCGGCAGCGGCTGCGGCCGTGGGGCCGGACGCACCCGTTCGTGGCCCGGTTGGACCAGCAGCTCGCGCTCCACGGCCGCCGGCTGGCCAGCGCCATGGGCGGCGACCGCTACCGGGCGCTGGTCGAGGAGCTGCTCGACGCGGCGTCCGACCTGCCGGTGCGGGAGGGGGTCGACACGTCGGTGCGGGCCAGGGACGCCCTGCAGGACCGCAACCGCTGGGCGTGGCGCCGGCTGCGCGACGCCGCCACCGAGGCGGGCGAGGCGCCGGGCGGCACCGCCGCTGCCGACGAGGCGGTGCACGAGGTGCGCAAGGCCGCCAAGCGCGCCCGCTACCTGGCCGAGCTGTCCGCTCCGGTCCTCGGCCACGACGCCCGGCGCGCCGCCTCGCGGCTCGAGGACCTGCAGGACCTGCTCGGCTCGCGCCAGGACGCCGTCGCGCTCCAGCGCTGGATCGAGCGTTACGTGACGGTCGAGGGATCGGGCCTCGACGCCCCGACCGCCTTCCGGGCCGGGGAGCTCCACATGGCGGCTCGCCTCGATCCGGCCCGCACGCAGGACTGGCACCCGGTGTGGGACCGGGCCCGGAAGCGTCGCCCCTCGACGTGGTGACGAGCCGGTCGGGGGATCCTCAGCCGGTGCGGCCTTGGAACACGGTCGCCCGGGCGTCGACGGCGTAGCGCTGCAGGTCGGGCGAGCTCCAGATGCGGTCGGTGAGGAGCACGAGCGAGGTGCCGCCCGCCCGGTCGTTCGTCCAGATCGAGCCGAACCCGCCGTCCCAGAACGTGCTGCCCGCCGGGCCGACCGGTGTGTCGACCAGGCACACGCCGCAACCGAGGCCCCAGCCCGTCCCCTCGATGAGGTCCGCGCTCGCGGACCGCTGGGCGTCGGTGAGCTGGTCCCGACCCATCTCGGCCACGAGCGGCTCGGGCACGACCACCGAGCCGTCGGGCGCCGTGCCGCCGCGGAGGAGCATCTGGGCGAACGCCGTGTAGTCGCCGATCGTCGAGACGAGCCCGGCCCCGCCCGAGGGGAAGCGCGGCGGCGACGACCACGCGCCGTCCACGTCGTCGTGGACGACGATCGCCCCCGTCTCGTCGGGCATCGTGCAGGCGCCGAAGCGCTCGAGGGACCCGGCCGGCACGTGGAAGCCGGTGTCGACCATGCCCAGCGGTCGGAGGACCCGGTCGGACAACACGTGCTGGAGCGGCGCGCCGCCGGCGCGCTCGAGCCACACGCCGAGCACGTCGGATCCGTGGTGGTAGCCCCAGGCTCGGCCCGGCTGGCGCAGCAGCGGCAGCGATCCCATGGCGGCGATCCACTCGTCGGGCGGGGGCCACGCGTCGGGCTCCGGTCCCCGGAACGCGACGCCGAGCGCCTCGGCGGCCTCGTCCCACGGCGTCGACCCGTCGGCGCTGAAGTCCATGCCCCAGCCCAGCGTGAACGCCATCAGGTCGCGCAGGGTGATCGGACGCTCCGCCGGCTCGGTGTCGTCGACCGGTCCGTCGGGCCGGCGCAGCACCTGCATGTCGGACAGCTCCGGGAGGTGGCGATCCACCGGTTCGTCGAGGTCGGCCTCGCCGCGCCCGACGAAGGTGAGCGCCGCCGCGGCCGTGATCGGCTTCGACATGGAGGTGATCCGGTAGATCGTGTCGAGCCGGGCGGGCGCGCCGCCGTGCAGGGCGCCGGCCGAGCCGTCGACGACGACGTCGCCGCGCTGCACCCGCCACGACGCCGCGCCGATGTGGTCCTCGTCGATGTGGCGCTGCACGACGTCGTGCAGCCGTCGGTCGAGCTCCGGGTCGGTCGCCATCGTGTCGTCCATACCCTTCGGACGGATCGGGCCGGGCGGGTTCATCGGCCGGGGGGGGGGGGGGGCGACCGGCGCCGCTCGCCCGGTCGTGCGGTCCGGCGCTCCGGCGCCGCCGTGCCACGCTGGGGACATGACGTCGGGCCAGGAGGCGCTGATCATCCTCCTCCTGATCGTCGTGCTCGTCCTCCTGTTCGGCTCCGGCTACATCGCCCTCCTGCGCGAGCGGTACCGCCGGGGCCGGCGCGGCGACGACGAGCCACCGCCCGGGCGGCGGTCCGGCAAGCGCTGACGAACGGGGACCGACCGGCAGCGGTGCGCTGTTACCGTCCGCGCATGACCGCACGGCTCAGGGCGTTCACCACCGGCTGGCTCACCACCGAGCGGGCCGGCCTGATCGAGGGCGGCGAGGGCCCGGCCCGCATCCCGGTCGTCTCGTACCTCGTCGAGCACGCCCGGGGGACGCTGCTGTTCGACACCGGCCTCCACCCCGACGTGCGCGTCGACGTCCACGCCCGGATCGGCGGGCTCGCCGACTTCTTCACGACCGAGCTGCCCGCCGGCACGTCGGTCGACGAGCGCTCGGCCGAGCTGACCTCGCGGGTCGACCTGGTCGCCTGCTCGCACCTCCACTTCGACCACTGCGGGGGCAACGGGCTGCTCGGCGACGTGCCGGTGCTGGTGCAGCGGGCGGAGTGGGACGCCGCGCACGGCGGCGACCCGACGGCCGGCTACCTGGCGCACGACTTCGACACGGGCCAGGACGTGCGACTGCTCGACGGCGACCACGACGTGTTCGGCGACGGCACCGTCGTCTGCATCCCCACGCCGGGCCACACCGCCGGGCACCAGTCGCTGCGCGTCCGCACCGACGACGCCGAGGTCGTGCTCACCGGCGATGCGTGCTACTTCCGGGAGAGCCTCGACACCGGGCGGCTGCCGCTCTTCGGCTTCGATCCCGAGCAGCAGCACCGCAGCCTCGACCTGCTCCGCTCGATGGAGGCGTCGGGCTCGCAGCTCGTGTTCGGCCACGACGCCGAACAGATCCCCGACGACGAGGTCCGCTCCTTCTGACACCGGGCCCCGACCGGCCCCACACGCCGTTCTCGGTGCGGTCGTCGTCGCTCCACGACGACGACGGCACACGGAACGGGGGTTCAGGCGATCTGCACGATGGTGCGCCCGGTGCTGCGCCGGTCGCGGTGGTCGGCGAGCGCCGCGCCGGCCTCGTCCATCGTCACGACGCGCCCGACGTGCGGCGTGATGCGGCCGTCGGCGACCAGCTGGCAGAGCGCGGCGTGGACCTCGTCACCGTCGGCCCGCGTGAACGGGTTGAAGCCGAACCGCCGCATCCCCGGGTCGAGGTCGTCGACCCACGCGCCCAGCACGCCGACGATGGAGAAGTTGCCGATGCTGGCCATGCGGATCGGTCGGCCGGTCATGCCGTTCTGGTCGTCGTCGGTGAAGCCCACGGCGAGGTAGCGGCCCTCGCGGGCGGTGCAGCGCCACGACGGCGCGACCAGGTCGCCGCCGACGAGGTCGCAGACGACGTCGGCGCCGTGGTCGGCGGTCAGGTCCAGCACGGAGTCGGCGAGGTCGACGGCCTCGTCGCCGGCGCCGAGGACGACCACGTCGTCCGCACCGAGCTGCGTGCACACCTCGGCCTTGTCCGCGCTGCCCACCGCGGCGATGACCCGGGCGCCCGCGGCGGACCCGAGCTGCACCGCCGCCGTGCCCAGCCCGCTCGCCGCGGCGGTCACGAGCAGCGTGTCGCCGTCGGCGAGCCCGCCGCGTCGGAAGAGCGCGAGGTGCGTGGTGTGGAACGGGATGAGGAACGCCGCCGCCTGCACGTCGTCGAGCCCCGCGGGAGCGTCGAAGACGCCTGCGGCAGGGGCGACGACCTGCTCGGCGATGCCGCCGAGGGCGTCCTTGGCGATGGCGACCACGCGACGGCCCAGCCACTCCTCGGCCCCCGGCCCGACGGCGTCGACGGTCCCGCAGAGGTCCATCCCGATCGTGAACGGGGGGTCCTTGGCGACCGACACGAGCGTCCCTCGGCACCGGGCGATGTCGTTGTGGTTGAGGGCTGCGGCCGCCGCCCGGATCCGGACCTCGCCCGGACCGGGTCGCTCGGGCTCGACGTCGACGACGGCGAGGACGTCCTCGGGCTCGCCGTGGCGCGTGACCTGCAGTGCTCGCATCCGTCCCCCTCGCCGGGCCGCTGCCCGTCCGGCGCGCGGGTCCTGTCCCGTGACCCGTTGCGCAGCCGGATGATACTCAATACCATCTGAGACGTCGTCTCACTCTGTTCGGCCCCCTGCGGTCGGCGGGTGGGACCGAGGGGGAACGGATGTCGGTCGAGGTCGCCCAGCGAGGCCTCCGGGAGCGCAAGCGCGACGAGACCCGTCGACGCATCGCGGACGCCGCCGCGGAGCTGGCCAGCGCCCAGGGCATCGTCGAGACGACCGTCGAGCAGATCGTCGAGCGAGCCGGCGTCGGACGGGCGACCTTCTTCCGCTACTTCGAGTCGAAGGAGCTCGCGATTGCGACGGGCCTGTCGGACGTCGCGATCTTCGTGCTGGTCGCGACCCTCCGCGACCTCCCTCCGGAGCTCGGACCGCTCGAGGCGGTGCGCGCCGCGCACCGCGCGCTGGCGGTCGACTTCGAGGAGCGGCGCGAGATGTACCTGGAGCAGGCGCTGCTGTGCCGGTCCTCGGCGGCGATGCTGGCGTGGACGCTGCACCTCTACGTCGACTGGGAGATCGCGATCGCCGAGGCGGTCCGGTCCCGCTTCGGCGAGGACCTCGCCGACGACGACCCTCGACCGCGCCTCGTCGGGGCCATGTCCATGGCCGCCGCTCGCCTCGCCTGCGACCGGTGGCTCGAGTCCGAGGGCAGCGGCGACCTGCCGGCCCTCGTGGAACGCCAGCTCGCGGGGCTCGAGCTGGGCTCGCCCTGATCGGACCGGGACCGGCCCGCCGGCGAGCACGTCAGCCAGACACCACACAGGGGGAACGATGACCGCAGCAGGGACCATCCCGGGGCCGGACGAGCTCGTCGAGCGGGCGATCCAGGAGACCGGGCTCGACGACTTCGGCGAGCCGACGTGGCGCGAGGGCATGGAGCTCTTCGCCGAGTCGCTCAACGAGACGGCCGAGCTCAACGAGATCGGTCTGGGCGTCGCCGCCGACGGCATCGTCGCCGACCTCTCCAACCGGCTGCAGCTCGTGCAGTGGCGCAACGACCACCCCGCCGTCGCCGAGCAGGAGATCGTCCGCCCGATCATCATCGTGGGTCTCCCCCGCACCGGGACCTCGATCCTCCACGACCTCATGGCCCAGGACCCGGCGATGCGCGCCCCGCTCAGCTGGGAGGTCGAGCGACCGGTGCCGGCGCCGCGGACCGCGACCTTCGACACCGATCCGCGCATCGCCGTCGCCCAGGCCCAGTTCGACCTCGTCGACTCGATCATCCCCGGCTTCACCGAGTTCCACGAGCTCGGCGCCACGCTCGCCCAGGAGGACGTCCGCATCTGGACGAGCGAGTTCCGCTCGATGATCTTCTCGCTCCAGTTCGAGGTGCCCGCCTACAACGAGTGGCTGCTGCACAAGGCCGACATGGCGCCCGCGTACCGGTGGCACCGGCGGTTCCTCCAGCACCTGCAGTCCGAGCACATGGCCGAACGGTGGTTGCTCAAGTCGCCGGCGCACCTCTGGAACTTCGCCGACCTGATCGCCGAGTACCCCGATGCGATCGTCATCCAGAACCACCGGGACCCGCTGAAGGTGATGGCGTCGATCAGCGCGCTCGGTGCCTCGCTGCGGGAGATGACGACCGACTCCTTCGACGTCCGCACGCTCGCCGCGCAGTACGGCGAGGACCTGACCTTCGGGCTCGACCGCGCCCTCGCGCAGCGCAAGGACGGCATCTTCCCCGAGGGCCAGGTGATCGACGTCCTCTACCAGGACTTCCGCAAGGACCTGCTCGGCACCGTCGCGCGCCTCTACGACGCGCTTGGCATCGAGCTCACCGACGAGGCCGCCGCCCGGCAGAAGGCGTTCCTCGACGCCCACCCCGGCGACGCGCAGAACAGCCTCCGGCGCTACACGTGGGAGCAGACCGGACTCGACGAGGGCGAGATGCGGGAGCGGACCCGCGAGTACCAGGACCACTTCGGCATCGAGTCCGAGCAGCTCGGCTGAACCGCCCGCCGGCCGCAGCACGGTCCACGGCAGCGGAGCGGCCACGGGCCATCATCGGGCGGTGGAGCCCGACGGATCGACGCCTCGCCGCGGCGCGCCGCGCACCGATGCGGACGCCGCGTTCCTGCATCGGTTCCAGCGGATCATGCAGATCCCGATCATCGCGTCGGCGATCCTGCCGCTGCTCATCGAACCGGTTTCGGGCAGCGCGCTGGGCGTCACGATCGGGATCGTCAGCTGGCTGGTCTTCCTCGTCGACTACGTCGTGCAGGCCCGCCACCGGGTGCACTACTCCCGGACGGGGTGGGGTCGCTTCGACCTGATCGTGGTGGTCCTGACCGCACCGTGGTTCCTGTTGCCGTTCGCGCAGTCCGGCCGCTTCGTCGTCGCCCTGCGGCTCACACGGCTCGTCCGGCTCGTGGCCGCGACGAAGGGGTCCCAGCAGCTCCTGTCGCGCCTCGGCAGGGTGGCGGTCGTGGCCGCCGGCGTCGTCTTCCTCGGCGCCGTCGTCGCGTTCCACGCCGAGAAGCCCGTGAACCCCGAGTTCGCCACGTTCGGCGACTCCCTCTGGTGGGCCGTCGTCACGCTCACCACCGTCGGCTACGGCGACGTCGTGCCGATCACGACGACCGGTCGGTGGGCGGCGTTCGCCGTGATGTTCACCGGCGTCGGCGTGCTCGGCGTCCTGGCCGGCTCGCTCGCCGGCTTCTTCCGGCTGACGCCGCCGGGGAGCGCGCCGCAGCCCGATGCCGGATCCGCCACACCCGTCGACGAGACCGGGGTGGCGGCCGCCCTCCGCGACCTCACCGCCGAGGTGGCGTCCCTGCGGCAGCAGGTCGAGGTGCTCACCGCCGCCCGGAGCGCCGAGGGTCCCGATCCGAGCCGCCCCACCGACGCACCGGGCTGACCACCGGCGAGCGGCCGTCACCTGGTCGCCGGGGTGCCGGGGCCGTGCCCCTCGGAATCGTGCTCGGCGTCCCGGCGTTGCACCCGGCATGACCAGCGGCCACACCGTCACGATCACCCCCGGCACCGAGCACGTCGAGGTCACCCTCGGCGACCAGGTCCTTGCCTCCTCCGACCGACCGAAGCTGCTCGACGAGACCGGCCTCCCCCGTCGCTACTACCTGCCCCGGGAGGACGTCCGGATGGACCTCCTCACCCCGACGTCGTTCCACACGACGTGCCCGTTCAAGGGCGAGGCCTCGTACTGGTCCGCCACCGTCGACGGCGAGGTGCACGACGGGATCGTGTGGGCCTACGAGGAACCGATCGAGGCCGCGACCGACATCGCCGGACACCTGTCCTTCTACCCGGAGCGGGTCACCATCACGGTCGACGGCGAACCGCTCGGCTGAGCTCAGGCGTAGGTGCGCAGCTCGACGACGTGGCCGTCGGGGTCGCGGACGTAGAGCCCGATCCCCTGACCCCTGGCCCCGAACAGGTCGGCGGGCCCGGCGACCACGTCGAAGCGCCCCGATGCGGCGACGGCCTCGAGGTCGACGTCGTCGACGGTGAGCGCGACGTGGTCGACGTTGCGGCCGGCGGGGGTCCCCGGCAGGAGGTCGATCAGCGTCGTGGCATCGAGCCGGAGCGACGGGAACAGCACCTCGCCGGCGCGCCACTCCTCCAACCGCTCGGTCGGGATGCCGAGCTCGTCGCGGTACCAGGCGACGGACCGCTCGACGTCCTCGACGACCAGGACGACGTGGTCCATGCCGGTGACCCTGACCGCTGGCTGCTGCTCGCTCACGCCGACAGTCTCGCACCCGCCGTCGTGTTCGAGCGGCGTGCCGGTCGGGCGGTCGTTTCCGGGCGCATCGGCGGGGCCGGCTCGGTAGCGTCGCCGCATGTCCGAGAACCTCAAGATGCTGGCCGAGTACTCGAACGCGATGTTCGACGGCGACACGGAAGCGGTCTACGACTTCTGGGCACCCGAGTTCGTCAGCCACGTGACGGAGCGCGTCAGCCCCGAGAAGGTCGGCACCGACGTCCGCGGCGAGGAGCAGATCTGGTGGGACCAGGTCCGCTCCGCGTTCCCCGACATGGAGTTCACGGTGGGGCTGCTCATCGAGTCCGACGACCTGGTCGTGTCCAACTGGACCGTGCGCGGCACGCACACCGGCACGGCGTTCTTCGACGTCGAGCCCACCGGGGAGCCCGTCGAGATCAACGGCACCGCGATCCTGCGGATCCGCGACGGGAAGATCGTGGAGCACTGGGGCGGCCCGCACTGCCAGAAGGGCCTCGGCCTCATCCAGTGACGGTCGCGGTCCGCCCCGCGGTCGAGGCCGACCTCGACCTGGTGGTGGCACTCCGGATCGAGTTCCTGCGCGAGGTCCGCGGCGGGGACCTGGACCTGTCGGCCGAGTGCCTGGTCCAGACGCGCTCGTTCGTCGAGCGCGAGGTCCGCGCCGGCCGGCTCCTGACCTGGCTGGCGTTCAACGGCGAGGAGCCGGTCGGGGTGGTGTCGTTGCTGCTCTGGCCGCGTCCGCCGCTCCCCGAGGACCCTCGATCGTTCGAGGGCTACGTCATCAACATGTACGTCACGCCCGGGGCCCGCCGCCACGGTCTGGGCCGTGAGCTGATGTCCGTGTGCACCGACGGTGCCCGCGATGCCGGGGCACGGTCGCTGCGCCTCCACCCCACCGCCGCCGGGCGCCCCCTCTACGAGGCCGAGGGCTTCACCGACACCACGCGGTGGATGGAGCTGCCGCTCCCGCTGCAGGGACGACCGTGACCCAGGCCGGCGGACGGCGCCTCAGCGGGCGACGCGACCTCGGCGGGAGACCGCGTCGATCGTGACGGCCGCCAGCAGCACCAGCGCCGTGACGACGTACTTGGCCGCAGCGCTGTAGCCCTGCAGTCCCATGCCGTTGTCGATGGCGGCGATGACCAGGCCGCCGAGCACGGCGTTGATCGCCCGGCCCCGGCCTCCGAACAGGCTGGTGCCGCCGATGACCGCCGCCGCCACGGCGTAGAGCACGAGGGTGCCGCCGTCGAGTGCAGTCGACACGGACCGCAGGCGCGAGGCGTAGACGACGCCGGCGATGCCGGCGGTGAACGATCCGAGCATGAAGGCGAGCGTGCGGATGTTCGCCAGGTTCACGCCGGCTCGGCGGGCCGCCTCGGCGTTGCCGCCGATCGCGTAGATGTAGCGCCCGAACTTCGTCCGCCCGAGCAGCACCGACCACGCCGCCAGCACCGCGAGGACGACGAGCACGACCCACGGGACGCCCTCGATCGGCACCAGCACGCCGCGGTTGGTGTTGCAGATCAGGACGACGATGATGCCCGCCACGAGCGCGGCGGCCACCTTGATGATCGTCACGCTCCAGGGCGGGCTGACGAGCCCGGTCGTCCGGCGGCGGGCCTCGCGTCGCCACGTGAGCAGCGCGAACGCCGCGACGATCACGAGCATCACGATCCAGCTGGCCAACGGCGTCAGGGTGCCGCTCGAGATCCCGTTGATGACGTCGTTGTTGATCGGGATCGCGCCGCCCTCACCGAGCATGAGCAGCATGACGCCTTGCCACCCCAACAAGCCCGCGAGCGTGACAACGAACGACGGCACCCCGAGTCTGGTGATGATCGAGCCCTGGAGGATGCCGATCCCCGCGCAGGCGATCAGCGCGACCAGCACGGCCGCCCACCAGGGCCACCCGGTCGAGTCCCGCACCAGCTCGGCGGTGATGATGCCGCCGATGCCGCTGACGAAGCCGATCGACAGGTCGATCTCGCCGAGCAGCAGGGCGTAGGTCTCGCCGAGCGCGAGCAGCATGTACGCCGCGCCCTGGATGAGGAGGTTCACCAGGTTGCCCGCGGTCAGGAAGTTCGAGTTCAGCGACTGGAACAGGATCGAGATCAGGAAGAGGCCGGCGATCACGGGCAGCAGACCGGCCTCGCCGCCACGGATGCGGGCGAGCGACGCCCGCACGTACTCGCTCAGCGACGTCGACAGCACCTCGGGCGACACGGCGAGCTCGGCGCGGTGGATGGCGTCGGCGCTCGTCGGGTCCTCGTCGAGCGGCGCCTCCCGCGCCGGATCGGTGAGCGGGCCGGTCGCGGCCGGGTCGGCGCCGCCGACGGACCGGCGCTGGCGGGGTCGCTGCTCGTAGGACGTCATGCGCCACCCCCGGTGAGCGACGCGTCGACGTCGACATCGACGTCGATGCGGTCGGAGCGACCGGTCGTCATCAGGTCGACGACGATCTGGCGGTCGAGATCGGCGGCAGGCCGCACGGCCACCATGCGACCCAGGTAGAGGACGGCGATGCGGTCCGCCACCTGGAAGACGTCGTTCATGTTGTGCGACACGATCATCACGGCCAGGCCGCGGTCGGCGAGCCGCCGCACGAGCTCGAGGACCATCGTCGTCTGCGCCACGCCGAGCGCCGCGGTGGGCTCGTCCATGATGACGAGCTTCGAGTTCCACAGGACCGCCTTGGCGATCGCCACCGACTGGCGCTGACCGCCCGACAGCGACGCCACCTGCTGGCGGACCGAGCGCACGGTGCTGACGGCGAGGCTCTTCAGCGTCTCGTTCGCCGCCTGCTCCATGGCGTCCTCGTCGAGGAGCAGGTGTCGGGCCCGCTCCCGGCCCAGGAACATGTTCTGGACGATGTCGAGGTTGTCAGCGAGGGCCAGGTCCTGGTGGACGGTCTCGATGCCGAGCGCTGACGCTTCGCGCGGCGTCCGGATGTTCACCTGACGGCCGTCGAAGCGGATCTCACCGCCGTCGATGTGGTGGATGCCGGCGATGCACTTGATGAGCACCGACTTGCCGGCGCCGTTGTCGCCGGCGAGCGCGAGCACCTCGCCGCTGCGGATGTCGAGGTCGACCGACGTCAGCGCCTGGACGGCGCCGAAGTGCTTGCCGACGGACCGCAGGGAGACCAGCGGTTCGCCCGTGTCGGGCGCACCGCTGCTCCCTGGGTCGGAAGGTGCCGGATCGGGCACGGTGGCGTCGGTGGCGCTCAGCTGATGCCCGCCGCCTGGCACGCGGCCTGCAGGGCGGGGATGCAGAGCTCCTCGACCTTGACCGCCCCGTCCTTCACCACGGTGTCCGCCATGTTCTCGGTGGTCACCCACGTCGGGCCCAGGAGGACGGAGTCGACGTCGGCGTCGGCCTCGTCGTCCTTGGTCGTGCCGTTCACCAGGCTGCTCGGCGGGTCCTCACCCGCCCGCATGTAGAGCGCGATCGCCGCCGCGGCCTGGGCCTCGAGGTAGATCGGCTTGTACACCGTGCCGCACTGGTAGCCCTTCAGGATGTTCTGGAGACCGACCAGCGACGCATCCTGACCGGTCGTCGGGAAGGTGTTCGCCGGGATGTTCTTGGCCTGCAGCTGGGCGATCACGGCGTTGGCGTTGTCGTCGTTCGGCGTGATCGCCGCGTTGATCTTCGGGTCGTCGGTGTAGGCCTGCTCGAAGGTGGTGGCCGCCTCGGACGGGGTCCACGTGCCCGCCGGCTCACCGGCGTTCGTGTACGACCCGTCGTCGAAGTACTTCTTGAGGACGCCGTTGTAGCCCTCGGCGAACAGCTTGGCGTTGTTGTCGGTCGGATCGCCCGACATCACCAGGACGTTCGGGCTCTGCACCTTCCACTTCGTGATGCACTCGACCGCCCCGTCGCCGATCTGCTTGCCGACGTTGACGTTGTCGAAGCTGACGTAGACCCGGTCGGACGTGCCGCCCTTCACCAGGCGGTCGTAGTCGATGACCTTGACGCCCTTGGACTCGGCGTTGGCCTCGATCGCCGCGCCGCTGCCGGAGTCGATGGCGTCGACGAGCAGCACGCTCGCACCGTCGGTGATCGCCGCCTCGGCCTGCGTCTGCATGGTGCTGGCGCTGCCCTGGGCGTTGTCGATCGTGTAGTCGTCCTTGGACAGGCCGGCCGCCTCGAAGGCCTGCTCCAGGTACGGGCGGTCGAAGGACTCGTAGCGCGCCGACGACGTCGTGTCGGGGAGGAGCACGCCGATCTTGCCCTTGCCCTTCGCAGCCAGGTCCTTGAGCTGCTCCATGGCGGAGAAGTCCGAGGTGAACGACGTCGGCGTGAGCTCGGCGGACGACCCGGACGAGCCACCGCCCTCCGTCGTCGTCGACGACGAGGAGTCGTCGTCGTCCCCGCAGGCGACCAGGCCGAGCATCGCGAGGGCGACGATGGCGAGTGCTGCGCGCTTCAGTGGACCGGACATGACGTCCCCCTTCCGTCAGCCCGAGCTCCAGCTCGGACTGGATCCGCACTAGCGATCGCTGCGATCCCCCGAAGCGATCGAGTGGAACCTACCCCCTGGGTGCACCTCCGAGCACGCACGACTGACCGATTGTCAGACAGTGCCCTTCGGGCTCGTACGGCGACGCGGGTTTCCGTCCTCCTCAGCGTCGCCCGGCGGGGAGCAGGCCGCGCCCTCCACGGATGGACACCCGAGTGCGGCGTCGATTACTTTCGAGAGTGAAGTGTAAGGAGTCCTTAACACCGGCTCATCGTCCTCGAAAGGGGTGACATCCGTGCCGACCTCGACACGCGACCTGCGCCGCCGGCTCCTCGTGGCGGCCGGCGCCGCGACCCTCCTGCTCGTCGCGGGGTGCGGCGGCGACGACGGCGAGGCCGGGGAAGCGACCGGGTCCGACGCCGGCACGATCACGGTGTACTCGGGTCGCAGCGAGGCGCTCGTGGGCGAGCTCATCGATCAGTTCACCGAGGAGACCGGCATCGACGTCGAGTTCCGCGGCGGCGACAGCGGCGAGCTCGCCGCCCAGCTCATCACCGAGGGCGACGCCTCCCCCGCCGACGTGTTCTTCTCCCAGGACGGCGGAGCACTCGGCGCACTCGCCGAGGCGGGCCTGCTGGAGCAGCTCGACGAGGAGGTCCTCACATCGGTTCCCGACCAGTTCCGCGCCGTCGACGGCACCTGGGTGGGGACCAGCGGCCGCTCGCGGGTCATCATCTACAACTCGGAGCTCGTGTCCGAGCCCCCGACGTCGATCGACGCCGTTCTCGACGAGCGCTGGCGCAGCAAGGTGGGCTTCGCTCCCTCGAACGCGTCCTTCCAGTCGTTCGTGACCGGCCTCCGGGTGCTGCGGGGCGACGACGGAGCCCGCCAGTGGCTCCAGAAGTTCGCGGCCCTCGAGCCCGAGGCGTACGAGAACAACGTGGCCGTCCGGGACGCAGTCGACGCCGGCGAGATCGAGATCGGCCTCGTCAACCACTACTACCTGTACGAGAAGATCGCCGAGGTCGGTGCCGACGCGGTGAAGGCCCGGAACCAGTTCCTCCGGGGCGGCGACCCGGGTGGGCTCATCAACGTCGCCGGCGCCGGGATCCTGAAGTCGTCGGACAACCCCGAGGCCGCCGAGAAGTTCGTGCGGTTCCTCATCGGTCCCGACGCGCAGGAGTACTTCGCGACGACGACCTTCGAGTACCCCCTCGCTGCGGGCGTCCCCGCCTCGGCCGAGCTGCCGCCGCTGGCGGAGCTCGATCCGCCGCAGGTCGACCTCGCCCAGCTCGACACGATCGAGGCGACCCAGGAGATGCTCGCCGAGGTCGGACTGCTGCAGCGCTGAGACGGTGCGGCCGACCTCGCTCGCTGCGCCCCGGTCCGCCTCGGTCATCGCCCTCGCGGCGACGGCGCTGGCGGTCGTCCCGCTCGTCTACCTGGCGCTGCAGATCGGTGATGCGGGTTGGGATCACGTCGCCGAGATCCTGTTCCGGGCCGATGTCGCCCAGCTCGCGATCAGGAGCCTCGGCCTCTCCCTGAGCGTCGGGGTCCTGGCCGGGGCCGTCGGCACCACCACCGCGTGGCTGGTTGAGCGTTCGGACCTGCCCCACCACGCGATCTGGCATGTCGTCGTCGTCATGCCGCTCGCCGTCCCGTCGTACGTGGCGGCCTACTCGTGGGTCTCGTGGTGGCCGGCGACCGCCTCCTTCTGGGGCGCGGTCGCGGTCCTCACCTTCTCGACCGTGCCGATCATCCACCTGTACGTGAGCGCCATCTTCCGCGGCCTCGACGGAACGCAGGAAGAGGTCGCCCGGTCGCTGGGGAAGGGCCCGAGGGAGGTCTTCCTCCGTCTCACCCTCCCGCAGGCCCGACGCGGGATCGCAGCCGGCGTGCTGCTGGCGTCGCTGTACGTGCTGGCGGACTTCGGTGCGGTCGCCATCATGCGGGTCCCGGTCTTCACGTGGGTCATCCTGGGCGCCTACCGGGCCGGCTTCGATCCCAGCAGGGCCGCCGTCCTGGCCGGGGCCCTGGTCGTGCTGTCGACCGTCTTCGTCCTCGGCGAGGCGTTGGTGCGAGGGCGGTCGGCCGCCGCGAGCGTCAGCACCGGCGTCGTCCGGGCGCCGACTCGCGTGTCGCTCGGCCGATGGCGATGGGCTGCCGTGGCGGCGCTGACGTCGCTGGCGGCCGCGTCGGTGGGGTTCCCGGTCGCGTCCTATGCGTACTGGTGGTCGACGGGCGTCAGCGAGGTGGCGGTGTCGGAGTTCGTCGGTGCACTGACCACCACGCTGCTGCTCGGCGCGGTGGTCGCCGCCGCCACGGTCGCAGTCGCCGTGCCGCTGGCCTGGCTGATCGCCCGGTTCCGGACCCGCCTCGGCGTGGGTGCCGAGCGCGCCGTGATGCTGGCCCACAGCCTGCCAGGCATCGTCGTCGCCCTGTCGTTCGTCTACGTGGGTGTCCGCGTGCTGCAGCCCATCTACCAACGCTGGCCGATCGTCGTGCTGGCGCTGATGGCCCTCACGTTGTCGCTCGCCATCGGAGGGCTGCGAGCCGCGTTCGAACAGCAACCGCAGGCGCTCACAGACGTGGGCCGGGCCTGCGGAAGATCCCGTACCTGGGTGTTCGTACGAGTGACCATGCCCGCAGTGCTGCCGGCGATCGCGGCCACCGCCGCGGTGATCGCGCTCACGTCGGCGAAGGAGCTCCCCACCGTGCTGCTGCTGCGGCCGGCGGGGTCCGACACGCTCTCCACCCGACTCTGGGTGTGGGCGGGCGTGTCCGACAGCGCCTCTGTCGCTCCGTACGCGTTGACGCTGGTGCTGTTCTCGATCTTCCCGGCCGTGATCGCCGCACGGATCGGCGGTGGCCGAGCGGACCGTCGGGACGTGGTGTGACCCCGCCCCGGCTCTCGCTCTGCGGCATCCGTCACCGCTTCGGCGCCACCCGGGTGCTCGACGGCATCGACCTCGAGATCGCACCCGGTGAGGTCGTCGCGCTCATGGGCGAGTCGGGCAGCGGGAAGACGACGCTCGGACGGATCGTGGCCGGGTTCCTCGCGCCCGACGCCGGCATCGTCGCCCTCGACGGTCGCACGGTGGCCGGCGAGGGCGCCTACGTGGCCCCGGAGCGGCGTGGCGTGGGCGTGGTGCCGCAGGAAGGCGCCCTCTTCCCGCATCTCTCGGTCGCCGGCAACGTCGCCTTTGGGCTGTCGCGCACGGCGGACCGGGCCGACCGCACCGAGGCGTGCCTGCAGCTCGTCGGGCTCGCCGGGTTCGGGGCTCGGCGGCCCAACGAGCTGTCGGGCGGGCAGCAGCAACGGGTCGCCGTGGCCCGGGCGCTCGCGCCCGCACCGCGACTGGTCGTGCTCGACGAGCCGTTCTCGGGTCTCGACGCGTCGCTGCGACGGGCCGTCAGCGAACAGGTGGCGACCGCGCTCCGCGACGCAGGCGCCACGGCGCTCCTCATCACCCACGATGCCTCCGAGGCATTCCGCACCGCAGACCGCGTCGCCTTCCTCGACGGAGGGCAGCTGGTGCAGGTGGGATCGCCGAGCGACCTCTACGAACGGCCGACCGACCTCCGTGCCGCGTACGCCGCAGGGACGACCTGCGTCGTCGCCGGGCATCGGAGCGCTGAGGTCGTGAACACCCCGATCGGCGCGATCCCTGTCGATCGGGTCGGCCACGTCGCCGACACGTCGACCGGCGTCGTCGTGCTGCGGCCGTCACAGCTGCACATCGCCCCCGACGACGCAGGCGATGTCGAGGTCATCGCCGTGCGGCCGGACACCGACACCCTCTGGGCCACCGTGCGGATCGCCGGCGAGCCGGTCGACCTGTGCACGGGTCGGACCGCTCAGGACCTGGAGTGCCTGACCCCCGGGACCCGCGTCCGGGTCACCGCGACGGCCGCCGCCGCCTTCATCCCCAGACCGTCGACCGACAGCTGATCGCCCCGCGCGCCGACGAAGGCGACCGAGTGACGCCACGCCGCGGACGATGTCCGGGCGATCGCCAGGCAGAGCGCGAGGGTGACGAGCAGTGCGACCGGCGGGACCGGGACGTAGCGCTGGACGACGGGGTACACGTCGCCGTGGATCAGGTAGATCGCGAGCGACGACGCGGCCATCGCCCCCACGAGTCGCCGGGACGCGCTAGGGACCGGGACGGTGCCGACCCACACGAGCAGCACGATCCCGCCGAGGAGGATGGCGTTTCGGAGCTCGATGCTGAAGAACCCCCAGCTTCCAACGGCGGCGAGCGCGGTGACGACCAGCCGCTGCGGCACCGTGCGGGCCCGGTGGGCTGCCCAGCCGAGGGCGAAGACCCACGCGACCCTGCCGGTCCGGTACCAGTAGAGGCGATCCGGTTCGAACGGCGCGAAGCGGACGAGGGTCAGCGCGACCGACACGGACAGCGCGAACGCGAAGGGGTACCTGCGTTCCAGTCGCCGGACGGCGGGCACTGCGAAGACGATGCCGGCGATCACCAGGCACTGGACCAGCACCTCGATGAACCAGTACCGCCATGCCATGCGCTCCGGCGTCGGCTCGCCGATCCAGTTGTTCACCTGGAGCAGCGCGCCGGTCGTGTACCGGTCGAGGAAGAAGAGGCCGATGCCGATCCAGAGCACGGCCGGGAGCGCGACCCTGCCGACGGCCGTGCCCCATCTGCGGACGTGGTGGTCGCCCACGGGATCCGACAGGAGGAATCGCGACATGTTGAAGCCCGCGGCGGCGAGCAGCACGTGGGCGCTTCCGAGGATGGTGAACACGTCCATGTGGTTGCCGACGATCAGCACCACGGCCGCAGCCCGGAGCACCAGCCCGGTGTCCAGGTGGACCCAACGCCGCGACGACCGCCGACCGGAGGCCGCGACGGCCTCGAGGTCTGCGACGGTCATCAGGTGCCACGATTCGGGCAGCGGGTGGACGTGCTCCTCGAGCATGACCGAGGCCTCGACGTAGGAGAGGGAGTCCCCGCCGAGGGAGACGAAGGTGTCGGTCGGACCCACCGAGCGCGCGCCGGTCGCGGCAGCGAGGACCGCTCCGACGCTCGACGCAGCCGACGGCGTGTCCATCTCCGTCGCCGCGGCCAGGACCGCTGACCGGTCGACCTTCCCCGACGGCAGCCTCGGCTCCTGGTCGAGCGCGACCACTGCGAGCCGACGCAGCGGGAGGTCCACGACCTCCCGCACCGCCGCACCGGCGGCGGCGTCGACGCCGTCCGAGCCGGCGACGACGCCGACGACGAGGCGCTCGTCGTCGCCGACGCACAGCGCATGGACGCCGCGGGCTGCGAGCGTCCGCTCCACATGGTCGAGGTCGATCCGGAGCCCGCAGATCTTCGCGAACCGGGAGCGACGGCCTTCGAGGTGCAGGAGGCCCTCGCCGTCGAGGTGGCCGATGTCGCCGGTGCGGAGCTCGGTGAGCTGCGGTCCGCCGGCGAGCTCAGCGGCGGAGGATGCGTAGCCCATCATGACGTTGGGCCCTCGGTAGACCACCTCGCCGCTCCGGCGCGGCCAGCCGGTCGCCTCCTCCGAGGGGAGTGGGTCGATCCGCAGCTCGCCACCGGGGATGGCGACGCCGACCGAGGTGGGGTGCTCCTCCGCCAACTCGGGAGGCAGGTACGCCATGCGCGCCGTCGCCTCGGTCTGCCCGTACATCACGTACAGGTCGAACCCGTGCTCACGTCCCAGTCGGGCGTATCGACGGACGGTGTCCGGCGCCATCGCGCCCCCGGCTTGGGTGAGGCGGCGCAACGACGGCGGAGGGGACTCGGCGAAGCCGGTGCGATCGAGGAGGTCGAACGTGTACGGCACCCCGGCGATGGTGGTGACGCCCATCCCCTCGACGAGCGACCAGAAGCACCGGTCCACGACCGAGAGGTCGGTGAGCACGACTGCCGCGCCGGCGACGAGGTGCGACGTGAGCACCGAGAGGCCGTAGCAGTAGTGCAGCGGCAGCGACGTGACCGCCCGGTCCTCGGGACCGAGACGGAGGTACTCCGCGATCGCCACGGCGTTCGTCGCGACGTTCTGACGCGACAAGCGCACCAGCCTGGGTGATCCGGTCGAGCCCGACGTACTGAGCAGCAGTGCGAGGTCGGGGTGCAGGTCGTGCGCGGCATCGGTGCGACGGTGCTGGACCCTCGGCCCGTCGGACATCGGATCGACGACCACGTCGGGGTCGAACTTCTCGACGAGCGGAGCCGTCGAACCGGCCGAACCGGACACGATCACCGGAGAGCCGGCGCGGAGGCACGCAAGGAGGCTGACGACGAACTCGACGTCGTTGGCGCCCTGGAGGAGGACGAGCCGACCTGGCCCGATCTCCTCGGCCCGGCTGGCCACGAGCGCGTCGAGGTGGTCGGCGGTGATCTCCCGACCACCGACGAACAGCGACGACCGGAGCGGCGCCTCCCAGAACGCCGGCGCGGCGACCGCACGGCCGCTGCGCCGGCTGGGTTCCTCGTCCGCGTCGAGCGCCGATGTGAGATGCCCAACACCCACACAACGATCCTAATCAGAGTCTGTTAGGTGACCCTCATCAGCGACCGCTGAGCACCCTTCACGGCCGGCCGCTCGGCAGCCCCGTCGCTGCTGCCCCCGCCGAAGTCCCTCGAGCCGGCCTCGATCGTCGGAACGACAACTCGCGTCGCCGTCGGCGGCCTCGCCGCCTAGGGTCAAAGAATCCCCCGGTGCAGTCGCAGCCGTCGCGCGCGCACCGACGCCGCAGGCCGAACCCACGAGGTGCACTCCGATGCCGAACCGATCGATCGACCACGAGACCGACGACGATGCGGCCGCCGGCCTCCGGGCGGAGGTCGACGCGGCCCGTGCCCGCGTCGACGAGCTGCAGGCCGAGTACGAGGAGCTGCTCGCGGACCCCGACGTCATCCAGGAGGACCGCGACGCTGCCGCGCTGCTCCTGAGCACCGCCCGCTCCGCTTTCGAGACGGCCGAGGAGGCGCTCCGCCGCGTCGGCGCCGGCACCTACGGACGGTGCGAGTCGTGCGGTGAGCAGATCCCGGCCGAACGGCTGGCCGCGGTCCCCGACGCGGTGCGCTGCGTCGCCTGCTCGAACTGACCTGATCGGCCGGCGTTCGGCCCGCCACCGCGACGACGTGACGTGATCCCGCCGTCCGATCCGATCTGCGGCGACGCTCCGGAGGAGTAGGTTTCGGCCCGGGAGAGGGGCGCGATGGACGACGACGAGCCGCCTGACGAACCGCCGGTGACGGACCCCAGCGAGCCTGCGTGGCTGCGTGCGGCGTTCGACGCGATGTTGGACCTCGTCGTGATCCAGCGGGCCGTCCGGGACCCCGACGGCACGATCGTCGACTTCGTCATCGTCCACATGAACTCAGTGGACATCGACGTCGCCGGACGGACCCGGGACGAGCTCATCGGGGGCCGCCTGCTCGAGCTCTACCCGGCGATCGCGCCCCTGCTCCCCCGCTACGTGGACGTCGTGGAGACCGGACGGCCGCTCGTGATCGACGAGCTCCCGTACACCGACCAGATCGACGAGCAGGTCGTCTCCGGTTACTACGCGCTCCACGCATCGAAGTTCGGGGACGGACTCATCGTCGTGTCGCGGGACGTGACCGAGCAGCGCCGCATCCATCGGCGGCTGTCGGAGACCGTCGACCAGTTCGAGGCAGCCCAGCGCCTGGCGAACATCGGCGTGTGGACGCTCGACCTCGCGACCAACGAGGTGGTGTTCTCCGCCGAGCTCCGACGTCTCTTCGGCATCGACGACGATGCCCCGCTGCCGGATCGGGATCGCCTGGTCACGATGTTCTTCCCCGACGAGCACCGGACGACCGTCGACGACGCCCAGGAGCGCATGGAGGCCCAGCTGGCACCGGTCCGCTTCGAGACGCGCATCCGGCGCGCCGACGGCGAGGTGCGGGATCTGCTGGTCCACGGCGACGTGGTCATCGAGGACGGCCAGGCGATCCGGTTGTGGGGCACCGCCCAGGACGTCAGCGCGCTCCGCGAGGCCGAGCGGGCGCTGGATCTCGCCGAATCACGCCTTCAGGAGCAGGGTCACCTGGTCGCGGAGCTGCAGGCGGCCATCCTCCCAGACCTGGCGCACTTCCCCGGGTTCACGATCGAAGCCAGCTACTTCCCCGCGACGGGTCCGGGCGGCGTCGGTGGCGATTGGTACGACGCGTTCCGGCTGCCGTCGGGCGAGGTCGGTCTCGTCGTCGGCGACGTCGCCGGCCACGGCATCTCGGCTGCGGCGTCGATGGCCCACCTGCGCAACGCGCTGCGACTCAGCGCGTTCACGTCGGACGGCCCGGGAGACGCGCTCGCGCTCCTCAACCACTACGCGACCCACTCGGACCTCGACGTGCTCGCCACCGTCCTCTACGCCGTCATCGACCCAGGGCGCCAGGTGCTCCGCTGGGCCCACGCCGGGCACCCGCCCCCGGCGCTGTGCGACACGTCCGGTCCTCGACTGCTCGAGGCGCCCGGCCGTCCACCGATCGGATACGCGCACCAGGAGGACTACCCGGTGAACGAACTGCCGTTGAGCCCGGGCGCGACGTTGGTCATGTACACCGACGGCCTGGTCGAGCGCAGAGGCGAGGTGCTCGATGTCGGCTTCGCCCGGCTCACCACGGCACTCGCGTCGGAGACCGGCTCCCTGAGCGGGCTGGCCGAGCGGCTCCGCACGGCGCTGGGCGCAGATTCGTCCGAGGACGACATCTGCGTCGTCGCCGCGAGGCTCGACAGCCTTCCGGGGGTGCAGGAGGCGGATCGGCCGACGGGCGACCCGGCCCCGGGTTGAGCCGCGAGCGGAGCCCGCGGTCGTCGGTGTCGGGCGTGCGGGTGCCGGCGCCGAACCGCCATCGCGTGGGTGCCGCCGTCGAGGCCTCGGCACCCGATCGATCCATGACCCCGGTCCGGGGACGAGACGTGCTCATGACGTCTCCTCCGGACCTCGAGGGTCGTCGGGAGGGGCGGCGGCCGGCCCTCGGACCGACTCGTCCGAGGGCCAGGTCGCAGGCTCAGATCCCGGCTCGGCGGCTCGAACCCGTGACGGCAGCGACGATGAGGCCGACCAGGCCGACCGCTGCCACGATCCATCCGATGGTGGGGCTCGCGAACAGTGCGATGAGCACGCCCACGACGACGACCAGCAACGCAGCTCCGATGGTCATGAAGTGACCTCCTGTGACGGGTGAGTGCCGACTGACTACCCGGTCGACGTGCGCCTCAATCATGCGGCCAGGTGATGGTGAACCGTCCGCAGCTCGACTCGTGCGGACGCGTCAGCGATCCTCGGCCGGTCGGGCGACGATCTCGGCGACGATGCCGCGGTGGTCCGAGCCGATCCGGTCGGCGAAGCGGAAGCGGTGGATGCCGACGTCCCTGCCGACGAGGATGTGGTCGAGGCGCTGCATCGGCGGCACCCGTGCCAGCAGGTTCCAGGTCCCTTCGAAACCACCGCCACCCGCGTCCTGGGCGTCGGTCAGGTCGGCGTCCTCCGCCAGCTCACGGAAGGCGACGTGTGCTGACGTCGCATTGAGGTCCCCGGCGACGACGACGTCGGGACCAGCCTCTTCCGCCGAGCGTGACAGCTGGTCGAGCTCGCGGTGCCACGACTCGATGCCGACGCTCGACGGAGCCGGCGAGTGCGTCGCGATGAGGCGGAGCGGCACTGCGCCGACGGGTTCGAGGTCCACCGTGATCCGGAACTTCGTCACGTTGCGGACCTGGAGCGGGATCCGGCTCAGCACCGCCATCCCGAGACGACCGGGCCGAGGTCGGATCACGCTGAACGGGTAGCGGCGCTCGACGTCGTGGTCCCGGAGCTCCGCGAGCACCGACGGCGTGAACTCGCTGAGCACGTACACGTCAGCGTCCTCGCCCAGGAGCATCTGGACCTGCTCCTCCGGCTCGCGGCTGTGGTACCAGAGGTTCTGCGCCAGGACGGTCAGGTGGACCCCTGAGCTGGGGCCGTCGGCGCTGGCGAGACCCGCGTAGGTCGGGCGGGCGTACTGGGCGACCAGCAGGACCGGCACGATCGCGGCGAGCGCCCACCACGCGGCCCAGCGGGTTCCGAAGTGCCGTGCCCACGCAGCTCCGGCGAGGACGAGTGCCGCGCCCACGGCCGTCACCGGGCCGGACAGGCCAGCCAGGGTGAGGGTCGACGTCCCGAGCTCCTGGAGCCAGGTCCAGAAGCGGCACGCCGTGGTGACGGCGATGCCGACGAGGGCTGCCCAGACGAGGGCCATCCCCGCTCGGCCCCACGGCCACGACCGGCGCTCGGGAGTCGCCCGGGACGCGGCGGTGCGGTGGAGCTCGGTCGACGGACCCATGTCACGTCGACACGGTCGGGGCGGGGACACGGCGGTCGGCCGGCCCGTCCATGGGGCTGATCTGTGCGTGGCCGACTCCCGGGAACTGCTCGCCGGCGGTCCGTTCCAGCAGCGCGAGGCCCACTCCGACCCGTCGAACGGAGGTCAGCGCTGCGGTCCAGCCGACGGGATCCGACTCGAGTGCCGTGCGGCATCGGCGTGGCAGCCGTGACGCCAGCTCGTCGAGCTCGGCGCCTGCGGCGGCGCACAGCTCCGCCGGCCATGTGAGCTCGAGCGCCCGCCCGCAGCTGATCGCCCTCCGGCTCAGCTCGCTGACCCCGTCGATGACCGCTGCACCCGGGCGGACGGCGGACCAGCTGGGCCGCACGGCGAGTCGGCGCTCGTCGCACCACGTCGCCGTGACCTGCCACGCGCCGACGCCGCCGATGACCAGCCCGTCCCACAGCTCAGCGGGCCCGCGCTCCGCCGCCGCCACGGCCCAGCTCATGGCGTGCACCTGATCGAGCACGACCGAGATGAGTGCCGCAGCCGCCATCGGATCCATCGCAGCGACTCGTCGTCGCATCACGGCCGGCGAGATGCGGTCGACCCCACTCCGTGTCCCGAGCGCACGTTGTGCTGATCTCGCCACTCGACTCCCCTCGCCCGACAGCCCACCTGGATCGACGTCGACTCGGTCCTGTCCGGTCTGATGGGCCGCTCGCAGTCCAGGGACGGCGAGCGGCCCGGCGTGCGCTTCCCTCCACCGCAACGCCCCGCTCGGCTCCTGGGTCCGAACACGGTGATGGGCGGCTCTCCACGGGCCTCGGCCCGCTCGACGCACGCGGCAGATCTACCCGCGGCGAAGGGCTCTATGACCGGGGGAAATCGCGGCAGGAAGCGGGGAAAGGTGTAACGAAACCGGGTGGCGGAACGATGCACATCGCCCGCCGTGGGCGCGCCCCATGTCGACGGTCCTCGATGGAGTCGAATGCATGCGGTTGGCGGCGTGCGGGCTCTCGTCCGGGCATCTCGGCAGCTTCATGGACGCCGTTCAGGGCGGGTCGACCCTTAAGCCATTTCCGAGAATTCGGTGTGGTCTGAGCCAGGTCATGACCGGGAAGAAAGGCTGCGAGCAACACGCTTCCACGCTGCGGTGAGAGACCTGCGAGGTCATCCCAGGGCCCACGATCGTGACGGATACCTCCGTCGCGCCGGCGTCGACGACCGACCAGCCGGACGTGTCCCCTGCGTCCTCGACCCGCTGCTCGCACCGTGCAACACGACCGACGCGTCGAACGATCTGTCACAGGGAGACTCGCGATGGCGGAACGCATCCAACTGCGCCGGGCCAAGGGATGGCGCAAGCCCGCAGGAGCGCTCGTGGTGGCGCGCCCGTCGAAGTGGGGCAACCCCTGGAAGGTGGTGGAGCTGCTGAACGGCGGCTGGACCGTCCGACGGAGCGGCCGGAACCTGACAGGCGCGCTCAGCGAGCGCGACGCACGCGCCCTGGCCGCCGCGCTGTACGAGGAGGCACTGCTCAACGGGGACCTCCGGTGCTCCGTCGACTTCGTCCAGGAGCTGCTCGGCGGCCACGACCTCGCCTGCTGGTGCCCGCTGGATCAGCCCTGCCACGCCGACGTGCTCCTGAAGCTGGCCAACCCCCAGTCCGACGACCGCATCGCGATGTCGAGCAGCTAGGCGCCCGACGAGTCGGGCGCGTCATCGAGGCAGGCGATCGACCACTGCGGAGACGAGGTGCACGACCCGGGCACGGAGTCCGACCTTGAGGGCGGACGTTCCGCCCTCCTCACCCGTCCCCACGACCAGGCGCACCCGGCCCGTCCGAGGCACGCCCGGAGCGCTCGGGAGTCTGTCGGCGAGGGCGGGGCGGTCGCCACTGACCGCACATGAACCGGAAGGCGGGGCTCACGCTCCACGTGAGCGCGGCCGCCGTTACGATCGCGTTCCATGCGGTGGACAGCGCTGAGGTGGGGGTCTGTGCCATCAGCTCACCGTCGTACGGCGAGGCGCTTCGTCGCTTCGGGGGAACCCCCCATTCGGCCGGTCTGAGGTGTCGATCTACGGTCGTGACGAGGAGCTCGCCCTCCTGCGATCGATGCTCGAGCAGGCGCGAGCCGGGCGGGCCGGCGCCGTTGCGATCGTCGGAGACCCGGGCATGGGCAAGTCGACGTTGCTCGACGAGGTCGCTTCCTCCGCGGACGGAACGGTGCTCCGAGTAGAGGGGTTCGAAGCGGAATCGCCGCTCCCGTACGGAGGTCTGCTGCAGCTCCTGCGCCCCGTGCTCGACCAGCTCGACGAGGTACCGGCGCACCAACGGCGGGCACTCGAGGCGGTGCTCGGCCACCGGAAGCCTGACCCTGACAGCCAGTTCCTGGTCGCAGCGGCGACCTTGTCGCTCCTGGCTGCAGCGGCAGAGCCGGGAGTGGTGATCGCGCTGATCGACGATCTGCAGTGGATGGACCCGGAGTCGGCGGCGGCGATCCTGTTCAGCGCTCGTCGGCTCACCCACGACCGGGTCGTGACGATCATGGCGACCAGGAACGGTGCGCCGGCACCGACCACGCTCGATGGCATCGACCGCCTGACGTTGACGGGCTTGGCGATCGGCGATGCCCAGCGGGTGCTGCCGCCGGCCACGGCGAACGACGTCGCTCGCCGGCTGACCGATGCGGTCGGCGGCAACCCGCTCGCCCTCACCCACGTGTCGGCGCTCCTGACGCCGGCACAGCGCCTCGGGGCCGCCCCGCTGCCGTCGACGCTGCCGCTGTCGGACCAGCTCGATGCGATCTACCGGCCCGTCGTGTCATCGCTGCCGCCGGAGCTGCGGCGCGCGGCCCAGGTCGTCGCTGCCGGCGACGACGCCAACGCGTCGATCCAGCTCGCAGCGATGTCGGGACTGGCATTGCGACCTCGCCTCCTCGAGGAGCTCGAAGCGCGCGAGGTGGTGGTGATCGACCCCGGCGCAGCTCGGTTCGTCCATCCCCTGGTCAAGACCGCCGTGTGGCTCGACGCGACTCCCGAGGAGCGCCGGACGGCCCACGCAGCGATCGCCGCCGCGCTGCCTCTCTCACATCGGTCCCGGACCTGGCACCTGGCTGCCGCCAGCATCGAGGCAGACGAGCAGTTGGCCGGCGACCTCGAACGCATCGCCATCGACGACGAGGAGCGCGGCTGCTTCGCCGCAGCATCGGCGGGGTACCAGCGCGCCGCCGATCTCAGCACCGACGGATCGGCCGCCGCTCGGAGGCTCGTCGGTGCGATCGAGGCCGCCGCCGTGGTCGGCGACGTCGACCGAGCGCGGCACCTCCTGGATGCGCTCGACCGCTTCGAACCGGAGCCGTCGACACGGGCTCGAGCGCTGCTCGCCCTCGGCCTGCTCGAGCGGTACAGCGGCACGCTCCGACGAGCTGCCGAGCTGCTGTCCGACGCCGCCGAGCAGGTCGAGGGCCACCGACTCGTCGCCGCGCTGTCCGAGCTGTGGATGACCCTGCACCGGCTGGGCCGACTCGACCACATGCGGAAGGTCGCCGCTCGGCTGGAGGAGGTCGCAGACCCGCAGCGGCCACAGGACCTCTTCGCCGTGGAGTGCTACTCCGGGCTGATCGCCATGATGGACGAAGACCGCGACGCCGGCGTGACCCTCCTGCAAAGGGCGCTCGATCGCTTCGCGGATGAACCGTCCCTGCGCCAGGACCCCTCGCTGCTCGTGACCGTCGTGTTCGTCGCGTCGTGGGTCGGTCTCGATCCGGATCTCGTGGCGCTGATCGAGGCGGCCGTCGACAACGCTCGGCGGCTCGGCGCGCTGGGCGCGCTCGTCCCGACCCTCTCCATGACCGCCCACGGCCGCATGTGGCTCGGCGACCACGCCGGGGCGTTCGCCGATGCGACCGAAGCGGTCTCGCTCGCCGAGGAGTTGAGCTTCGTCTGCGATGCCGCACCGGCCGTCGAGCTGCTGGCGTGGCAGTGCGCCTCTCGAGGCGACCACGCCGGCGCCGAACGCCACCTGCGTCACGCACGATCCCTCGTCGAGCGGGCGGGCACCATCGGCGTCGCCGTGCACTTCGCGCTCACCGCGGCGTACTGCGCCCTGTGCCGCAACGATGTCGCTGCGGTGGTGGCGACGCTGGAACCCTGGCTGGACGTCGACGGTGGGCGCGGCGCCCGTGGTGAGCTGCTCGGGATCGCTCCGCTGCTGGTCGAGGGCTACTGCCGGACCGGCGACGAGCGCGCCGCGGCCGAGCTCGCCGATCGCTTCGCGGCGCTGCCCGACCTCGATCCGAAGCGGGCGGCGCTCGCACTGCGCTGCCAGGCGCTCGCAGCAGGGGACGATCCGGCCTCGGTGGCGCTCTTCGAGGCTGCGTGCGCCGCTCACGACGAAGCGTTCGACGAGCCGTTCGAGACGGCCCGCACCCGGCTGCTGTTCGGCACCTCCCTGCGACTGGCCCGTCATCGCCGACTCGCCAGGGACCAGCTCAACGCGGCTCGCGACGCGTTCGACGCGATGGGGCTGACGCTGTGGGAGCAGCGTTGCGTGGAGGAGCTCGCAGCCAGCGGCGAGACGAACCGCCGGTCCCACACCGGCCGCAACGATCCGCTCACCCCTCAGGAGACCCGCGTCGCCGAGTTGGTGGCGAGCGGCATGACGAACGCCGAGGCCGCCGCCGCGCTCTTCATCAGCGCCAAGACGGTCGAGCACCACCTCTCGAGCGTGTACCGGAAGCTGGGCGTCCGTTCCCGTACGGAGCTCGCCGTCGAACGGTTCGGTCGTTGACGCCGCCATCGCCCGCCGCCGTCGGACCGACGCCGCTCGGTGGACCGACGCGAGGGGCTCGCTGGTGAGGTCGATCGCCCTCTCGAGTCGCGTGCGCTTGGTGGTGGGAGGGATGGCGGTCGTCCTCACCGGGCTCGGGGCGTGTGCCACACATGTCGACGAAGGCGCGAGCTCGTCCGGCCCGACCACCACCGCGTTCTCGATGGCGACCACGCTGACCCTTCCGCCGACGGTGACGACGACCACGACGATCCCCATCACGTGCGGTCCGCTGACCGCGGCCGACGTCGCCACGGTGCTCGAGGTCGACCTCGCCGAGGTCGAGCCGATCGTGGACCCGGACCGGCCCGACGATCCGCCGTGTGCGTTCCGCAGCGGCGAGTGGTCGATGTCGGCGCGCGTCACCGGGATCCCGCCGCTGCCGCCCGGTTCGCACGTCGACGGGGAACGGATGCCGCCGGTGCCGGGCGTCGCCCTCCCGAGCGGGCTCGTCGTCGGGCTGCAGCGTGGCGGTCGCTACGGAGGTCAGGCGCAGATCTTCGTCGGCGACCGCATCGTCATCGTGTCGGTCTCGAACGACGCAGAAGGACCTGACACGTGGGCGAACGTGCCCGGCCCGCTGCAGGCGCCGCGCACGGAGCAGGTCACCACGGCGATCGCGCAGCGGGTCGCGTCCCACCTCTGACGCTCACGATCGACGAGGAACGGACCGCCCGTCGTCAGAGCATCCCCGACCTACGCTCGGTCGATGGGACTCGCCGACCTGTTCGCCGGTCACCCGCCATCCACGCCCCACCAGGAGGCACTCGCCCACGCCGAGCACGGCGTGTCGATCTATTGGCGTCCCGGCTGCCCGTTCTGCAGCCGGCTGCGGTTGGCCGTGCGCACGCACCGCGACGACATCGCGTGGGTCAACATCTGGGACGACGACGCGGGCCGCGCCTACGTCGCGAGCGTCAACGACGGCGACGAGACGGTGCCGACCGTGGTCATCCACGGCACGCCACACACCAACCCTCGCCCGGAGCTGGTCAGACGAGCCCTCGGCGCCAACTGACCCGTGGTCGTTCGGCAGTCCGCCGCGGGCGACCGGACGCGACGAGACCCCTGCAGTGCAGGAGTCTCGTGCGGTGGGCAGGGCGGGCGCCGTCGGCAACTGGACAGCGGGGAGTCGTCCCCATCGACGGCTGCTGCGCCCCGTCTTAGGTTCGACGTCGAAGGCGATCTGAGGAGGGTGACCATGGCGCTGCGCCGTGTTGCCGTGTCCGCGCTCGGTGCCCTGGTGGTGCTCGGGCTGTCCGCGTGCGGGACCAGTCCGATCATGCCGCCGACCGTGGCGTTGTCGTCGCCGTACCACAGCTCGTCGGTGCCCGACGTGCTGGGGTCCGGGTCCCAGGTGGCGAAGGTCCGGGTGTGCTCGGTGACCGGCGGTCCGGTCGCAATCGACGTCCACTTCGACGACCCGACCGGGTACTACTCGACGCTGACCGTCACGGCCCGCTCCAACCTCTTCGATCCGAACACCGAATACGGCATCATCCTCTCGAAGGGGTACCTGGGTGACGTCGCGGCCGACACCCACCTCGAGACGGACCGCCCGCTCGAGGTCGGCGAGTGCGCTGACGTGGGCATCTATACCAGCAACTACATTGACCGCCAGGGCCTGCCGTTCACCTTCACGATCACCTGGTAGGTGCCGGACGGTATCCGCCGGGTCGAGTAGTACCGGATGCGAGACGTGCATCTGCGCTGATCAAGTCGTTCGCTGCCTCGAGACGTGGGGCGATACACATCCCGTCGTGATCGAGATCCCGGCGACGCTGCGGAAAGCCCGGACGGTTGCGGGGGAGACCGACTGGCTCGACGCGTTGCCCGACCTCGTCGGCGAGATGGCATCGCAGTGGTCGCTCACCACCGGCCGCTCACTCGACGGTTTGGGGGTGAACGCCCTCGTCGTCGAGGCCACAACAAGCGACGGTGTCGCCGTGGTCCTCAAGATCGCACCCCCAGCGACCACGCGGACCTCACCCACGAAGCAGTCGCGCTGCGGCTCGCCGATGGCGAGGGCTGTGTGCGTCTCTTCGACGCCGACCTGGAGCGCAGAGCCCTCTTGCTCGAACGGCTCGGGCCGTCGATGTACGACCTCGACGTGCCCCGCCGAAGACGTCACGAACTCCTCCTCGACGCTGCGGCGCTCGTGTGGCGACCTGTCGACCCAGCCGTCCCCCTACAGCACGGCGCTCAGAGAGCCCGCTGGATGGCGGCTCGGCTCGAGCAGCTCTGGATCCAGTCCGGTCGCGCATATACCGAACGCGTGCTCCGCGACGCCGTCGGTTGCGCTGAGCGACGAGCTGCAGCCCACGACGACGAACGCGCAGTCCTGTGCCACGGTGACCTCCATGAACTGAACGCTCTGCAGGCCGACGACGGCTCGTTCAAGCTCATCGATCCGGAGAGCGTGGTCGCCGAGCGCGAGTTCGATCTCGGCGTCATCATGCGTAACGCACCGGGCGAGGACGACCTTCACGACCGGGCTGACTGGCTTGCCTCTGCGACTGGATGCGACCGCACTGCCATCTGGGAGTGGGGAACCGCTGAGCGAGTGATGTCCGGACTCTGGTGTCGGCTGATCGACTTCCAGCCCCACGGCGACCGGCAGCTGGCCGACGCCGAACGCTTCTGCCCGACATGAAGTGCCGGCCGCACGCCGTGCTCGATGCCCTCCAGGTGAGCGCGTCGTCCGAGAGGATCGGTGCGTGACGGTCGAGTTCGAGCATCGAACCAGGATCGAGGCACCGGTGGAGGTCGTCTTCGATCTGTCGCCCAGCATCGATGCTCATCTCGAATCGATGTCTGCTTCCGGCGAGCGAGCCGTTGACGGGGTCACGACCGGGCAGATCGGGCTCGGTGAACAGGTCACCTGGAAGGCAACTCACTTCGGCGTTCCGTTCACCATGACCAGCAAGGTCACCGAGCTCGAGCGTCCCAACAGGTTCGTCGACGAGCAGGTGAAGGGCCCGTTCCGGCGCTTCCACCACACTCACGAGTTCGCCAGAGACCGACGTGTCACCGTGATGGTCGATCGCGTCCGCTTTGACGCGCCCCTCGGCCCGGTCGGCGATCTCGTCGAGCATCTGGTCCTGGGTCGCTACCTCAAGAAGCTCATCGTGAAGCGCAGCGAGTATCTGAAGGCACAAGCGGAGTCCGACGATCGACCTCGCCAGCTCTGACGGCTGCCCACCGGTCAGTCCTGGGTCTCGGGACACCATCACGCCGTACGACTAGTGCCGGATGTGACGCAGTGGCGGCGACGCACCCGGTGCGCGCTGGCCAAGGTTCGGCCACTGATCAGCTGTCTTCGGGGCGACGTGTTGACCTGTCCCTACGTCGCGAGAGTGGCTGCGATGGGCTTCATGCCGGCACCTCCACCGTCTCAACGGACGGAAGCTCACCCGGCGGCCCCTCGTAGGCCAGGTAGCCGGTGGATCCGCTGACGACGGCCAGGGAAACCTGACCTGTGGGAGCCGGTCCGATGCCTTGGACGGCGGCCCCCTTCGCGGCCGACGCTGCGACGAGCTGGTCGCCGACGACTCCGAGCGAAGAGAGACCGCGTGCCTCCAGACCGGCGACGGGGGCCGATGGTGCCGGCACCTGTTCTACCGTCGGCGGTCCCGAGTCCTGCGAGCGTGCGATGCTCGACACACCTGCGTTCGTCTCGGTCGTGAGCGCGCCGTTCGTGCACAACGCAGCGCTGTTGTTCTGCGGGAACTTGATGTCACGAACGCTCACCGGCTCGGACCACTCCAGGTCTGAGTGGAGCTCGACGAAGGTCAGCGTGTCGGCCCTCCCGGCCGACGACGAGATCGTTCCGTTGGCGTACCCGAGGAACGTCCCGTTCGTGAAGCAGCTGCCGACCAGCATCGTGTTGGCGGCCAGTTTCGGCTGTGGAACGGTGCTCCAGCGCCCCTCGCGAACGTCGAGCGCGACGAACGAGATGTCAGGTGAGCCCTCAGGTCCTACCAGCAGGTACCGGTCGTCGAGTGCGCCGACGTTGCCCAAGGTGAAGGAGGCGTCCAAGACCTCGGTCGGTATGTCCGTGACCGTCCAGCCCTCGTCGTCGACCAGCTCGAGCAGCACCGACTTGGCGCAGTCCTCGGTCGGGCGGCCGACATCCTTGAACCCATTGCAGTCCCGCCCCACGACGAACAGCCGCCCTTGGACCGTCGCAGCACCCACGGCAAGGACGTTGGTCGGCAGCTGCGGGAGCGCCGCCCACTGCTTCGACGCCTTCTGCCAGCGCCAGGCGTCGGCGCTGATCGTGGCGTCGGCACCGACGACGTTGAAGCCGCCGGCCACGACGAGGCTCTCGTCGCTGGCGGCGACGGCGGACGCGGTCCCCGGTGGCCGCGTAGAGATGGCGGACTTCGCCGGCTCTGGTGCCCCGGCCTCGACCGAGGTTCCGCTGTCAGAGCAGCCAGCGGCAACCACCGCCAGACCTGCTGCCACGAGAGCTAACGACATGGTCCTACTGTGCACGTACCGACCTCCCCCTCGGTGCCGCCTCCATACGGCGACAACGACTCCCGTCCTGACGGTACCGGCGCTGGCGCGCCGCTCGACCCCCGACGTCACGAAGAAGGGTCCTCCGATCGCCACGGCGCTGGCGCGCATGTGTGATGTGCTGTCGTCGTTGAGCACCTCACTGACGTCACTGCGATCCATGGCTGGGAACCTGCCGCGGTTCCGTGAGCGATAGCGCTGGACCGGGCGGGATGAAATGCCGGATCTCCACCGAGTGACGTGGCCGCGGATCTGGTGCGCCTGTAGGCGATCAGAACGGCAGTTGCACGAACGCTGCGGCAAAGGCCGTGACAACGGAGGTCGCAACCACGGCGCAGAACGACACGGCCGAGCGCGTCACACGGGACCAGCTACGTGTCCGGTTGCACCAGAACCAGCTACCGACTCCACCGACGAGCGGCAGGAGCGCCATCGCCACCGCCACGACTACCAGGGAAGGGTCCGCAGCCTCACGGATACCTCGGAAGGCGCTGTCTGCAACCCACAGCCAGTACGCCGACACCGGAAGCGACAAGTAGAAGGTGGCGGCCACGGATGCGATCAGGGCCGCCCAGCGGAGGGGGGCGGACACGGCCCTGCGGTGTCCGCACTCGAACACGAACGACGCCGCCATGAGCGGGAGCGTACCGAAACATCGGTCGACCTTGGTCAGTCGCACAGCGGCGTGCGATCGAATGGGTGGTGAGTAATGCCGGCAGTGCGCCCCGTATGCGCTGGTTCAGGTTCGGGTGCACCGCGCGGCGACGAGAGGCACCGAGTTCAGGGCGTTCACGCACCTCCGACGGACCAGCCGGTCGAGAACCATCCATCACCGAGGTCCACGAGAGACCCCGGGAACTCGGAAGCTCCCTGAACTGCGAACAACTCGGGGTCGTCTACATGAAGAAATCCCTGCATCGCCGAGTGGCCACCGACGATGAGTGCCTGTCCGCCCGGAACCGTTCGCACCTCCATGGGCGGGTACGACGGCACGTCGATGACCTGCGGCGACGTGCCTCCAGTATCAGCGGCTTCCAACGCTGCTTCGAACTCTGAGCGATGCGATTCGAAGCGCGCCTCTACGTTCAGCCCGAGGTAGGCGACTGTCACGACACCGCCGACGGCTACTGCAATCACGATGACAGCCACGAGCCGTCCTCGATCGAATCCATGGCGCCACGGCCACAGGAGCCACACCAGGCCAGCAGCGCTTGCCACGGCTGCGGCGCCATCGAACTCCGGCCCGAGCGGGATGACCGACCTCGACGGCACGCTGGTCCACCAAAGCCAGAGGGCACCACAAGCAACCACGCCGGCCACCCCGAGTGGCGTGGTCGATCGACCGGCCCGAGAAGATCGCTCGCCTTCGTCGGCGACACACGCCCGCACGGGGGTCACGCTGAACGGCGGCATCGCTGCCCTTCCTCCGGTCGGGATGTCAGCTCTGACTCCACTCGACGGTACGCCAGGAGATCGAAGGGTGGAAGCTCCGAAAGCGTGACGTAGTGCCGGCTACCTGCCGTGGGTTTGTCGCGTCGGTCCGAGGCGCCCAAGCGGGATCGGGGAACATCCGCAGTCGCCCGCCCAGACGACGCCGCCGTCGACGACTTCAATCCGTAGGTGGGCTGCATGCGGCGTGCAGTCCGGCCACCACTCACGACGCTCCTGCATCGTCTCATCCTGCACACCGTCGGCGACCAACGCGAGATCCTCGACGTTAAAGAAGCCCGCGGGTCGGCGGGGGTTGAAGAGGTTGTCGGGCGGTATGACGCGCCCGAAGCCAGAGCCGTCCTCACCGTGATGGTGAACGGCGACGGCGAGCACGCCGTAGACGCGATTGCCGGAGCTGTAGAAGCGGTCCAGATAGCTGTGGACTGCGACCTCCATGAGGTCTTGGTTCAGCGCCTCGATCAGATCCCCAAGCGTCTCCACGGTCCCTCCGAGCCAGGCAGCCGGATCATCGTCGCGCTGACCGCAGCGCGGGGCTTGGTGCCGGCTACCTCGTGCGGCCGGTATGGCAGCAGCAGGATCACCGCCGGCGTCGACCATGCGTCGACCAAGTCGAGGTCGTGGAGCCACGCATGTCGACGCGTTCCCCGGTGGACTCATCGTGGTAGCTCACCGACCATTCGGTGCCGAGTTCGTCCTTCACGCGCTGCGCGAGTGCCTGTCCCCGCCGGTTCAGGTCGTCCAGCTCCTGCGGGTCCGGTTCCCACTTCGGCTTCTGTCGAGCGCCGGGCGCCATGAGGCGCTCCATGTCCGCCGCCCACTCGTTGAGATCGCCTCGCAGCGCATCCGACAGCGGAAGCCTCCCCGGGAAGAGGTTCGCCTGCATCGGACCGGTCGACCACAGCGGATACGCCGAGTAGTCCCACATCACCAGGATGGCCTTCTCCTCCACGAGCGGATCGTACGGTCGACTCGCCCCAGGACCCGCGGTGTGTTTCGGCCTGCTCTCGTACGCCCGGGCTGTTGCGCCACCGTCGAGACACCTCCTCGGCACACCGACCTACGTCGAGAACGGTCTACCGGTGATCCTCGATGGAGGGTGCCTGGTCGCCGGATGTTGCGGAGTGATGGCTCGCGTCAGCATCAACGAACGAACGGTCGTGTGGTCCAACTTCTTCGCACGTGGCCGGCCTGACATTCCGGCCGACTTGAAGTTCACGTTCGACCGCGACGACTACGAACGCGCCCTCGCCGAAGTAGCGACGCTCGAGCCAGAGCCCATCCCAGACGACGACTAGTGCCCGGCTATTCGGCGAAAGCGTTGGGCGTCGGTCCAAGGCATCCGAGCGCCACCGGAGAACACCCGCACGCGCCTGCCCAGACGATGACGTCCTCGACGATGCCAATCCGCAGCCGCGGAATGAGGAGCTCGACGCGGAACGCCGGACGCGACGAGACCCCTGCAGTGCAGGGGTCTCGTGCGGTGGGCGTAACAGGACTCGAACCTGTGACCTCTGCCGTGTGAAGGCAGCGCTCTAACCAACTGAGCCATACGCCCGGGCCGGGACACTGTAGCCGGGCGTCCCGTGCACCCGGAACCGACCGATGCCCGTGCCGGCGCCCTCCCGGCCGCGAGCCCGCCGGCTGGGCGGTCGCTGTCACACCGCCTGCGTAGGTTGGTCGTCGTGATCGAACACCAGTTCGATCATGACGCACAGGAAGGCTGGGAGATGGAGATGGACGAACCACCGCCCGAGGGCGGGTCACCCCCACCGCCGACGTGTCCGCCGCTGTCGGCGACGGAGGTCGTGCACGAGATCAGGTCGCTCGTCGCAGGTCTCGACGACTGCGAGCTGGGCGATGGCGAGCTCGAAGCGCTCACGTCGACCCTCGAGCAGGCGAGGCGTGCGATCGACGCCGCCACTGCGCACGTCGTCGGCGAGCTCGATGCTCGCGGTGCCACGGATCGCCGCCACGGCCACGCCACCCGGACCTGGATCGGCGCCGCGCACCAGCTGCCGTCCGCCGAAGGGTCTCGTCGGGTCAAGGTGGCCCGACTCCTGCGGTGCTGTCCTGTGCTGGCCGTGGCCTTGGCCGACGGCAGGGTGTCGTTCGACCACGCCGTCGTGATCGCGAACGCCACGAACGTGCGCAACATCGACCTCGTCGTCCAGCTCCAGCAGCACCTGATCGACCTCACGTCCGACTTCGTGCTGTTCCGTGCGTGGGCCGCACACGTCGTCGACATGCTCCGCCTGGCCGACGAGGACGGTCCCGAACCTCGTCCAGAGCACAACTCGCTCCACCTCGGGGGTCAGTTCGACGGGTCCGCCCGGCTGACGGGCACCCTCGTGGGCGAGACGCGTCACGTGGTCGACCACGTCCTCAACCAGATCGCCGACCAGCTCTTCCACCGCTTCGCCGACGACGCCGCCCAGGCGCCCGACGACTGCGAGATCCCGCACCGGGCGGCGCTCCTGGCGCTGGCGCTCGCGGAGGCGTGCCGGTTGGCCGCCGACGCCGGCCACAAGGGTGCAGGTACGGCGGCGGATGTCTCCTACGTCGTCCACTCCGACGATCCCGGCACGGTCCGGACGCCCGACGGCGAGCGGGTCGACCGGCACACGGCGCAGGTCGCCTGCTGCGACGGCGCCTTCCACGCAGTCGTCATGGACCGGTTCGGGGCGCCGCTGGACGTCGGACGGACGGCACGCTTCGCCAATCGCGAACAGCGTCGGGCTGCACATGCACGAGATGGCGGGTGCGTCTTCCCCGGGTGCGGCGCACCCGCATCGCACACCGACCTGCACCACGTGACGCACTGGGCGGACGGCGGTCCGTCCGACATGGTGAACCTCGCCTGCCTGTGCCGGCACCACCACGGCGTCGTGCATCGCACGGGCTGGTCCATGCGGGCCGTCGACCACCAGTGGTTCGAGATCACCACGCCGAGCGGCGCCGTCCTCGGCTCACAGCGAAACGGCAGGACGCTCCCGCTCGCGGCCTGAACGCGCCCGCCCCCGGATCCGATCGAGAGCTCGCGCCCGGGCGCGCCCCGACTTCTGGTCGAGCCATCTACTCCTCGTCGAGCGGTCTACTCCTCGTCGAGGCAAACCGACCTGGAGCCGACGACCGCGTATCCGAGCCCTTCGTCCATGCAGGCGCGGACGTCGGGCTCCTCGCGCACGATCCGGGCGTCGAAGCCACCCTCGCACGACACCGTGTACGCCATGTTGTTCGGCATGAGCTTCACGCAGTTCGACTCGGCGACGACGGCCGGCGGCGCCGAGGTGGCGGTCGGATCGGTCGCGCCGCGACCGGCGTAGGCAGAGGCCACGAAGATCACGAGGCCCACGATCACCATGATCACGATCGGCCCCCGCCGGAGCAGCCAGAACTGCGCGCCCGAGAGCTCGGGCTCGTCGGGGTCGAGCTGCGACGACCGGGCCCGGGCCAGCGCCGCATCGGGGTCGTCGCTGTCCCACCACTCGCCCGAGGGGGCCGGCGATGCGGCGGTCGTCGTCGCCGTGCTGGTCGAGCCCGCCGACGACGTGGCCGAGGACGTGCGGGCCAGGGAACGGTCGTAGTCGGCCCGCTTGAGCGGGTCCGACAGCGTCGTCCAGGCCGCGTTGACCTCCCGCATCCGACGCTCGGCGAGGCGCTGCTCGGCCGGCGTGGTCCCGGCCTGGCGGTCGGGGTGCAGTCGGTACGCCAAGGCCCGGTAGGCGCGGCGGATCTCCGGGGTCGGCGCCGAGGGACGCACCCCCAGGACTTGGTAATGGGTCCGATCCACCACGCCCCACATTGCTACCCCGCTGGCCGCCGGTGGCCCCGCCGCATACTCCGTTCCACCTCTGCCGCGCCCGTCGCTATCCTGATCACGTGTCGATAGTTCGGGAGGCGAAGGATTCGGGCGGAGGGCCCTCGAAGCAGCCGGGAACCCTCGCGGCCGCGTTCGCCCAGCCCGCCTTCCGGCGCATCTGGTCGGGCAACCTCGCGTCCAACATCGGCACGTGGATGCAGAACATCACCCTCGGCGTGCTGGCCTACCAGCTCACCGGCGAGGCGTGGTTCATCGGCGTCATCACGTTCGCCCAGCTCGGCCCGATGCTCCTGGTGTCGCCCATCGGCGGCGCCGTCGCCGACCGGGTGGACCGCCGCCGGCTGATGATCGGCATCGCCCTGATGCAGACGGTGCTGTCCATGGTCCTGGCCGTGGTCGCCCTGGCCGACCAGCCCAACCGCGTCGCCCTGGTGCTGATCGTGTTCTGCATCGGGCTCGGCAACGCGGTCAACGGGCCCACCTTCTCGGCCATGCTGCCGACCCTCGTCGGCCGCAAGGACCTGCAGGGCGCCGTCGCCCTCAACTCGGCCGCCATGAACACCAGCCGCGTCGTCGGTCCCATCCTCGGCGGCCTCACCGCCGAGCTCGGCGGCCCGTCGCTCGTGTTCGCCATCAACGGCCTGACGTACCTGTTCGTGATCTGGGCGGTCGCGACGGTCCACGCCGACTTCTCGCCCAAGGGCCACGGCGGGGCGACGCCGTGGCAGCAGCTGCGCGAGGGGTTCGACGCCGCCCGGGCCGACGGCGTCGTCACCCGCATCCTGGTGACGATCTCCGTCTTCTCGCTGTGCTCGCTCGTGTTCATCTACCAGATGCCCCTCATCGCCGAGCAGCGGCTGGGCATCGAGGGCATCGCCTACACGCTGCTGTTCGCCTCGTTCGCCCTCGGCGCGGCGCTGGGGGCCATCTCGATGGGCACCGTCTTCTCCGAGCTGCCCCGCTCCCGCATGTCGACCGGCAGCATCTACGTGTTCGCCGCTGCGCTGGCCGTGTTCGGGATCACGACCTCGCCGTGGGTCGCCTACCCCGCCGTGTTCGTCACCGGCGGGGCCTACTTCATCCTCGTCACGGCCCTGTCGACCACGCTGCAGCTGCGCGTGCCCGACGCCGTCCGGGGCCGTGTCATGGGCCTCTGGATGATGGGCTGGGCCGGGCTGGTGCCCGTCGGCGGGCTCATCGCCGGGCCGATCATCGACGCCATCGGCGAGGTCCCGGTCCTGCTGTTCGGCGCTGCGGTCGCCGCGGCGCTCGGCTTCCTCATCGACCTCGACGAGTCAACGCCGCCGCCGCCCGCTCCAGGCCTGCGACCCGACTCCCCTTGACCAGCACGGCGTCGTCGGGACCCAGCTCCCCGACGGCACCGGCCACGTCCTCGGCACCGGCGACCACGTCGGTCACCCCGTAGAGGTCGGTGCCCACGGCGAGCACCTCGATGCCGAGCTCTCCCGCCAGGGCGGCGATCCGCCGGTGCTCGTCGGGGCCCTCGGGACCGAGCTCGGCCATCACGCCGAGGACGGCCAGGCGCCGGCCGCCGGGCGCCACGGCCAGCGCCGCCAGGGCCTGGAGCGCAGCCGCCATCGAGGCGGGTCCGGCGTTGTAGGCGTCGTTCAGCACCGTCGGCCCGCCGGGCACCCGGACGAGCTCCATCCGCCACGGCGAGGCGGGCGGTTCGGCCAGCCCGGCCACCACGCCGTCGACCGCAACGCCGAGCCACAGGCCGGCCGCAGCCGCGGCGAGGGCGTTGGTCACGTTGTGGGCGCCCCGCACGGCGAGCTGCACCGGCGCGTCGCCCCACGGCGAACGCAGCGTGAAGCGGGCGCGCAGCTCGTCGTCGACCGACACGTCGGTCGCGTGCACCTCGCCCCCGTCGCCGAAGGTCACCACCGACGCCACCGTGTGGGCCGCCATCGCCGACACGTTCGGGTCGCCGGCGTTGAGGACCGCCGCGCCCTCGGCCGGCAGGTGCTCCACCAGCTCGCGCTTGGCCACGGCGATCTGCTCGATCGACCCCATGACCTCGGTGTGGACGCCCTCGACGACGGTGACGACGCCGACGGTCGGGCGGGCCAGCTCGCACAGCAACCGGATGTGGCCGACGCCCCGGGCCCCCATCTCGATGACCGCGGCCTCGGTGCCGGCCGGCGCGTTGGCCAGCGTCAGCGGCACGCCGAGCTCGTTGTTGAACGACTTCTCCGACGCGACGGTGGCGAAGGCCCTCCCGGCGACGTTGGCCAGCAGGTCCTTCGTCGTCGTCTTGCCGACCGAACCGGTGACCCCCACGACCCGGTCGGGCAACCGGTCGCGCGCCACCTGCGCCAGCTCGGCGAGCGCGTCGGTCACGGACGGCACCTCGAGCGACGGTCCGTCCCAGGCGGCGTCGACCCGCTCCACCAGGGCCAGCGCCGCACCGGCGTCGAAGGCGGCGGGCACGAAGTCGTGGCCGTCGCGCTCGGCGACGAGGGCCGCGAACACCTGACCGGGCCGTACCAGGCGCGAGTCGATCGCCAGCCCGTCGACCGCCAGCCCGTCGAGTACCAGCCCCTCGGCGCGAGCCGGCGCGTGCAGCGTGCCGCCCAGACGGCGGGCCAGATCGGCGGCGTCGATCTCCACAGCGGCGGATGCTAGGGGGCGGTTCCACCCCGCCCGTGGACGTGGTCGGCCCGTGCCAGACTCGGCTCCCGTGACGTCTCCTCCCGAACGGATCCGCCTGGTCGTGCTGTTCGGCGGCCGGTCCGCCGAGCACGACGTCAGCCGGGCGTCGGCCAGCCACGTGCTCTCCGCGATCGACCCCGATCGCTACGAGGTCGTCCCGGTGGGCATCACGCGCGACGGCCGCTGGCAGCTGGCCGAGGCGGCGGCGGAGCTGCTCGGCGCCCGCCGGGCGCTGCCGGCGTCGGTCGACGTCGAGGGACCGCAGACCGATCCGCTCGCCCTCGCCGGCGACCTGCCCACGGTCGTGATCCCCGTGCTCCACGGCCCCAACGGCGAGGACGGCACGGTGCAGGGGATGCTCGAGCTCGCGGGCGTGGCCTACGTGGGTGCCGGGGTGCTCGGGTCGTCGGTCGCGATGGACAAGGCGATGGCCAAGACGGTGCTCGACGCCCACGGGATCCCGCAGCCCCGGTGGCGTCAGCTGCTCACCTCGGACCTCTCGCGACCCGGCCTCGCCGAGGAGCTGCTCGAGGACCTCGGGCCGGTGGTGTTCGTGAAGCCGGCCAACATGGGGTCCTCGATCGGCGTCTCCCGCGCCACCGACGTCGACGGGGTCCTCGCCGGGCTCGAGGAGGCGGCCCGCTACGACGAGCGGCTCGTGGTCGAGCAGGGCGTCGGGACCCCCGACGAGCCCGTCCGGGAGCTCGAGTGCGGCGTGCTCGGCAACCTGTCGCCCCAGGCCTCGGTCGTCGGCGAGGTCATCCCCGCCGCCGAGTTCTACGACTACGACGACAAGTACCACGACGGCGCCGCCCGGACCGTCATCCCGGCCGAGCTCGACGACGAGGTGTCCGAGCACGTCCGCAGCCTGGCCATCCGCACGTTCCGGGCGCTGCGCGCCGAGGGCATGGCCAGGGTCGACGTGTTCCTTGCGCCGACCCCGGGCCCGTCGGTCGACCGCGTCCTGGTCAACGAGATCAACACGCTCCCCGGCTTCACGCCGATCTCGATGTTCCCGAAGCTGTGGCACGCGTCCGGCATCGACTACCCGCACCTGATCGACGAGCTCGTCCGCCTGGCCCTGGAGCGCCACCAGCGCCGCAGCCGGTTCCAGGCCTGAGGCGGGCCGCCGCACCATGCCCGAGCTGAACCGCGCTCAGGTCTGCCCCGCACCCAGGATCTGATAGGGACTACCCCCGTGATCACCGACGGTCTGGCCGGCAAGCGCGTGTTCGTGACCGGCGCCACCGGCTTCGTCGGCACGGCGCTGGTCGAGCGGCTGCTGCGCTGCGTGCCCGACGTGACCATCACGCTGCTGATCCGCGACGGCCGCCGGTCGAGCGCCCAGCGCCGCCTCGAGCGCGAGGTCCTGCGCAACGACTGCTTCGACCGGCTCCGGGAGGAGCTCGGCGAGGACGGCTTCGTCGAGGCCGCGGCCCGGGTCACCGCGGTCAGCGGTGACGTCGGCTCCGACGGGCTCGGCCTCGACGACAACGGCCGGGCCGCGCTGGCGGCCGCCGACGTCGTCATCCACTCCGCGGCCACCGTCGCGTTCGACTCGCCGCTCGACCGGGCGGTCGAGATCAACCTGATGGGCCCGGTGCGCATCGCCGAGACGCTCCAGGAGCTCGGCGCCTCGCCCCACCTCGTCGCCGTCAGCACCTGCTACGTCGCGGGCAACCGCCGCGGTGCGGCGCCCGAGGAGCCCGTCACGTCGAACCCGTTCTTCGCCGACCTCGACTGGCGCGCCGAGGTGCACGCCGCCCGGCGCACCCGGGCCGACGTCGACGCCGAGAGCCGGACGCCCGAGCGTCTCGAGCGGTTCCGGGCCGACGCCCGCTCCGAGCTCGGCCCGGCCGGTGGCCCGCTGCTGGCCGAGCGCACCGAGAGCCTTCGGCGCGACTGGGTCCACGACCGCATGGTCACGTTCGGCCGGGCCCGGGCCGCGTCGGTGGGCTGGCCCGACGCGTATGCGTTCACGAAGGCGCTGGGCGAGGTGGCGCTGGGGCAGACGATCGCGGCCGGCGACGTCCCGATCAGCTGCACGATCGTGCGACCGTCGATCATCGAGTCCGCGATCGCCGAGCCCCGACCCGGCTGGATCCGCGGGTTCCGCATGGCCGAACCGATCATCCTCAGCTACGCCCGGGGCCTGCTGAAGGAGTTCCCCGGCGTGCCCGAGGGCGTGGTCGACGTGATCCCGGTCGACCTGGTGGTCGCGGCGATCATCGCCGCCGCGGCGTCCGGCGACGCCGGCATCGTGCAGGTCGCGACCGGCGACGCCAACCCGCTGAAGTACCAGCAGCTCGTCGACCGGGTGCGGGAGTGGTTCACCGAGCGGCCGCTGTACGACCGCAACGGGCAGCCGATCGTCGTGCCCGACTGGTCGTTCCCGGGCCGGGGCCGGGTCGAGGGCCAGCTGCGCCGGGCCACCTCGCTGCTGGAGCGGACCGAGAAGGTCGTCGCCTCGCTCCCCCTCCGGGGCAAGGCAGCGCAGTGGGGCGCCAGCGTCGAGGAGAAGCGCGAGCAGGCGCGCCGGGCGCTCTCCTACGTCGAGCTGTACGGCGCCTACACCGAGTGCGAGGCGGTCTACGGGGTCGAGCACCTGCTCGCCCTCGACGACCGCCTCTCGGACGAGGACCACGAGCGCTTCACGCTCGACCCGCGCGCCATCGACTGGGACCGCTACATCACCGAGGTGCACCTGCCGTCGGTGGTGGCGCACGGCCGGGCCCGCTCGTCGCCCACCAAGCGGTCCGGCACGGCGCGGACCGACCGCCTGCGCGCCCAGGTGCTGGCCCCCGAGCGCCAGCTCGCGGCGTTCGACCTCGAGAACACGATCATCGCCTCGAACGTGGTGGCGACCTACTCGTGGCTCGCCACCCGGCGCCTCGGCACCGCGGAGCGCGTGCGGTTCGTCGGCCGCACGCTCATGGAGGCCCCCAGCCTCCTGGCCCAGGATCGCAAGGACCGCTCGGACTTCCTGCGGTCGTTCTACCGACGCTACGAGGGCGCGCCGCTCGACGAGCTCCGCGAGGACGCGCTCGAGCACTTCAGCGACCTGCTCCTCACGCGCTCGTTCCCCGACGCCGTCCGCCGCGTCCGCCGCCACCGGGAGCTCGGCCACACGACCGTCCTGATCACCGGTGCGCTCGACGTGGTGATCGAGCCGCTCAGGCCGCTGTTCGACCACGTCGTGTGCGCCCGGCTCGGCACGCGCGTCGACGAGGACGGCGTCGAGGTGCTGACCGGCCACCTGGAGGAGGTGCCGCCGACGGCCGAGGCCCGCGCCCGCATCCTCACCGACCTCTGCGCCGAGCTCGGCCACGACCCCCGACAGGCGGTGGCGTACGCGGACTCGTCGTCGGACCTGCCGATGCTCGAGGCGGTCGGCTTCCCCGTGGCGGTGAACCCGAGCCCCGGCTGGCGTCGATCGCCCGCAAGCGGGGCTGGCTCGTCGAGGACTTCGGCTCCGAGTTCCCGCACAAGGTCCTGCCGCTCGCGCCCTCGTGGCGGGAGCGACGGACCGGGAGCGGTCCCGTCAGGGTGGAGCTGTGAGGGCCCTGCGCTTCGAGCGCGACGTCGTCCGCTTCGGCGTCGCCCGAGTGGCCTCGGGCCTGCGGCCCGGCTCGGGCTCGCGCTACGGGCCGCTCGAGCTCGTCGACGACGACGCCCCCGACCTGCCCGGGCCCGAGTGGGTCCGGTTGCGGCCCCGCCTCGCCGGGATCTGCGGGTCGGACCTGGCGACCGTCGACGGCCGGTCGTCGCGGTGGTTCGAGCCGATCGTGTCGTTCCCGTTCGTGCCCGGCCACGAGGTCGTCGCCGACGTCCTCCCCGACGGCGGGCGCGTCGTCGTGGAGCCGGTGCTCGGGTGCGTCACCCGGGGCATCAGCCCGACGTGCCGGGCCTGCGCCGAGGGCAGGCTCGGGAACTGCGAGCTGCTCGACCACGGGTGCCTCGACGCGGGGCTGCAGACCGGGTACTGCTGCGACACCGGCGGGGGCTGGTCCACCGAGATGGTGGCCCACCGAGCCAGCTGCACGACGTCCCGGCGGAGATGTCCGACGAGGCCGCCGTCCTCGTCGAGCCGACCGCCTGCGCGGTGCACGGCGCGCTGCGGGCCCGGGTTCGACCGGGCGACACCGTCGCCCTCATCGGCGCCGGCACGCTCGGCCTCCTCACGCTGGCGGCGCTGCAGGCGCTCACGCCCGTCGACCCGGCCCAGGGCGGCGCGGCGATCATCGGCGCCAAGCACCCGCACCAGCGCGAGCTCGCCCGCGAGCTCGGCGCCACCGTGGTGTGCGAGCCCGGGGAGCTGGCGCGGGCGGTGCGCCGCGCCACCGGCACGCAGGTCCTCGGCGGCGCGCCTGGAGGGGGGCCGCGCGGCACCGGGCGCCTCACCGGCGGCGCCGACGTCACGATCGACTGCGTCGGCTCGGCCGAGAGCCTCGCCACCGCGCTGGCCGTCACCCGACCGACCGGCCGCGTCGTCATGGTCGGCATGCCCGGCGTCGTGAAGGCCGACCTCACGCCGCTGTGGCAGCGCGAGATCGAGCTCGTCGGCGCGTACGCCTACGGCACCGAGCAGCTGCCCGGCGGCGGCACCGCCCGCACCTTCGACCTGGCGATGGCCCTCGTCCGGGACCTGGACCTCGGCCGCCTCGTGACCGCCACGTACCCGCTGCAGCGGGCCGACGACGCCATCGCCCACGCCGCCTCGGCCGGCAGCCGCGGCGCCGTCAAGATCGCCTTCGACCTGAGGACCTGACCCCGTGCCCGTCCAACGACCGACCTCTGCACGCACGACCCGGGCCCACGCCCTGCGCGACCGCTCCAAGCCCGCGCCCCGGCCGGGGCTCGTGCTCGACGTCGACCGCTCGACGCCGCCCGTGCTGTTCCACCACGGAGAGCAGCTGCGACTGGAGAAGCTGCCGGCCGACCGGAGCCGGATCATCTACCCGCCCGAGCCGCTACCGGGCCTGGCGCGCCCCGACGAGGCGATCCGCCACGCGCTCGAGGAGCCGATCGACTCCGAGCCGCTCTCCGCGCTGCTGTTCCCCGACATGAAGCTGACGATCGCGTTCGACGACATCTCGCTGCCGCTGCCGCAGATGCGCCGACCCGACATCCGCCAGCGCGTGATCGAGGCCGTGCTCGACCTGGCTGCCGAGGCCGGCGTCACCGACGTCCACCTGATCGCCGCGCTCGCGCTGCACCGGCGCATGACCGAGGCCGAGCTGCGCCACGCCGTCGGCGACCGGGTCTACGACGCGTTCGCACCGCGGGGACAGCTCTACAACCACGACGCCGAGGACCCGGACGGCATGACGCTGATCGGCACGACCCGCCACGGCGAGGAGGTGCAGATCTCCACGCGGGCGGCCGAGTCGGACCTGATCGTCTACGTCAACATCAACCTGGTCGCGATGGACGGCGGCTGGAAGTCCACCGCCACCGGCCTCTCCGGCTACCAGGCGCTCCGCCACCACCACAACGTCCACACCATGCGCCGGTCGCGCAGCTTCATGGACCAGGAGAACTCCGAGCTCCACACCCGCAACTGGCGCCAGGGCGAGGTCCTGCGGGACGCGGGCATCAAGGTCTTCCAGATCGAGACGACGGTCAACAACGACCTCTACGGCGACGGACCGATGCAGGTCCTCGCCAAGCGGGAGTGGGAGTGGAACGCCCGTGACCGGGCGACGTTCATGGCGGCCAAGGTCGGCCTCGACCGCCTCTCCCCCGCCAACCGCCGCAAGATCCTCCACGGCTGGCGCGCCCCCTACGCCATGACGTCGGTGCAGGCCGGCGAGGTCGAGGCGGTCCACAAGGTCACGACCCAGCACGTGTACGACCAGCAGCTCGTGCCGGTGCAGGGCCAGACCGACATCCTCGCCCTGGGGCTCCCGTACATCTGCCCGTACAACGTGAACTCGATCATGAACCCGATCCTCGTGATGTGCCTCGGGCTCGGCTACTTCTTCAACCTCTACAAGGGCCGGCCGCTCGTCCGCGAGGGCGGCGTGCTCATCATGAGCCACCCGACGACGCCCGAGTTCCACCCGGTGCACCACCCGAGCTACATCGACTTCTTCGAGGAGGTGCTCGCCGAGACGACGGACCCCGAGGTGATGGAGGCGCAGTTCGAGGAGCGCTTCGCCACCGACGACTGGTACCGCCACCTCTACCGGACGAGCAACGCCTACCACGGCGTCCACCCCTTCTACATGTGGTACTGGGGCAGCCACGCCCTCGAGCACCTCGGCGGCGTGATCGTCGTCGGCGGCGACCCCGCCACCGTGCGGCGGCTCGGGTTCCGCCCCGCGTCCACGATGGCCGACGCGCTCGAGATGGCCTCCGACGTCGTCGGGCGCCAGCCCACGATCACCTACTTCAAGAACCCGCCGATCTCCATGGCGGACGTGACCTGATGGCGGTCCGCCTCGACCCGACCGCGCTCGCCAGGCGGCTGGGCTTCCCGTTCACCGCGGCGCCGACGCCGCCCGGGGTCGAGCCGCCGGTCGAGCCCGACGAGCTCGGCGACCGCTACGACACCGACTGGGCCCGCCGACCCGTGGCCCGAGCGACACGGCGAGCCTCGCTCGCCACGGTCGGGCGCATCGGCACCGCCGTGCTGGCCCGTCCGACGGTCCGCAACCTCGACCGGCTCGAGGACCTCGACGGCAACGCCATCTTCGTCGCCAACCACCACAGCCACCTCGACACGCCGGTGCTGCTCACCCACCTCCCGCGGCCCTGGCGCGACGAGATGGTGGTGGCGGCGGCCGCCGACCACTTCTTCGACACGAAGCCGAAGGCCGCGCTGATCTCGTGGGCCTATGGCGCCATCCCGATGGAGCGCAAGAAGGTCAGCCGGCGCTCCGCCGAGACCTCGGCCCGCCTGATCGACGACGGCTGGTCGCTGCTGATCTTCCCCGAGGGCGGCCGCAGCCCCGACGGCTGGGGCCAGCCCCACAAGGGCGGTGCCGCCTACCTGGCGGTTCGCTGCGGCGTGCCGGTCGTCCCCGTGCACCTCGACGGCACCGGCCGGATCCTGCCGAAGGGCTCCAGCGCGCCGCGCCCGGGGGCCGTCGACGTCAACATCGGCACGCCCCTCCGGGCCCGCGAGGACGAGGACGCCCGGCGCTTCGCCGCCCGCCTGGAGAAGGCGGTCGCCGAGCTGGCCGACGAGACCGAGACCGACTGGTGGTCCGCCCGGCTGCGCGCCCACGGGGGCGGCACGCCGGGGCTCCAGGGCCCCGAAGACAGCTGGATCCGCGACTGGCGCTCCCCCGACCGGGTGCCGCGCGTCAGCGACAGCGATCGGCGATGGAGCTCCGGCAGAAGACCGTGAAGTCGCCGAACTCGCCGGCGTCGTACCAGTCGGGCGCGTCGAGCTCGTCGGTCAGCGGCTCCTCGGTGCTCCACAGCACCACGTCCGCGTCCGAGCGCTCCAGCGCGCCCTGCCAGCCGTCGGACAGGTCGAGCAGCGCCGAGTAGTCGATCAGCGCGTCGGCGCCGGCGCGGTCGTCGACGAACGTGTTGGCCCGGTCCTCGTAGCGCCAGTCCAGGTAGTTGCCGACGTAGTCGTGGGACACGACCTTCACGTCGCTCTGCCCGGCCAGGCCGTGCTCCTCGAGCCAGTCCACCGCCGTCACCGGGTAGCGGCTCAGGTCGTAGGCCGGGGTGGCCACGATCCACAGCAGCGCGACGAACGCCATCGTCGAGCCGATCGCCACGAACGCCTGCTGGATCCGTCGGCTGGGCATGCCGAGGCCCTCGAGCCCACCGATCCCCGAGGCCACCCAGGGCACGAGCGTGATCGCAGCGAGCGGCAGCAGCCGACCGGCCGACAGGCCCATCGCCACCAGGCCGACCGAGCCCACGAGCACGCCCCACCGGCGCGCCCCTCCGGGACGCGCGACCAGGGCGCCGTAGACGGCGACGAGCCCCACGGCGATCAGCAGCCACGTGAGCGGGTGGTCGAAGCCGGCGGGCTGCCACTCGACGTAGGACGACAGGGCCTCGCGGGACCGCTCGTCGCCGAACTGGCTGAGCGGGAGGAGGACCGTCTGGAACGGCTCGGGCTGCGCGAGCCCGCCGAGCACGACGCCGGCGAGCGCCCACGCGACGCACAGCACCTCGCGGAGCTCGACGCGGCGGTCGTCGATCGCCTGCGCGACGAGCACCAGACCGAGCACGGCCAGCCCGTAGAACCAGGTGCCGTGCACGTTGACCCAGAGGCCGAAGACGGGCACCAGCCACCAGGCGGCGCGCCGCTCCTTGACCACCAGGACGGTCAGCGCCAGCAGCATGTAGCCGGGCAGCTGCGGCCGGGCGTTCACGAACGGCATCAGCGTGATGACGACGCACACCGCCGGCAGCACGATCGACAGCAGCGTCCGGTCCGGCGCGGTCCCGTCGACGGGGTCGCCGTCGGGCCGGGTGAGTCGCACGACCAGCAGGCCGAGCGCCCCGGCCATCGCCGCGGTGAGGATCCGGATGCCGGTTCCGCCGCCAGCGAGGTCGACGACGCCGAGGATCGACGACCAGAACCAGCTCGGGACCGGGAAGTCGGTCGACGAGTAGAGGAACGGGTTCGTCGCCGGGATGCCGTCGGACAGCATCAGCCGGCCGGTGGCCAGGTGCGTCAGGAAGCTGTTGTCGGCCAGCGGCCGGGCGGCGATGAACGCCAGGAAGCCGGCGACGAGGACGCCAATGCCGGCGTCGGGCCAGCGGCGCGACCGCGCCGTCGGCTCGGTCGGGGGCGGCGGCTCGACCGGCCGCGGGTCGATCCCTCCGGGACCGACCCGGTCGATCGTCCTCACAGGCTCTCGCGGATGTTCATGATGGCCGGGCCGATCACGACGACGAACAGGGCCGGGAAGATGCAGAACACCATCGGGATCAGCATCTTCACCGGGGCCTTCTGGGCCCGCTCCTGGGCGAGCTGGCGGCGCTTGATGCGCATCTCGTCGGCCTGGGCCCGCAGCACGCGGCCGATCGACACGCCGAACTGGTCGGCCTGGATGATCGCCATCACGAACGACCGGAGCTCCGGCACGTTGCAGCGGTCGTCCATCGCCCGCATGGCGTCCGAGCGGGAGGCGCCGGCGCGGGTCTCGCCGAGCATGCGGGAGAACTCGTCCGACAGCGGACCCGGCACCGAGTTCACCACCCGGTCGATCGCCTGCTCGAAGCCGAGGCCGGCCTCGACCGAGATGACGAGGAGGTCCATGACGTCGGGCAGCGTGATCTGGATCTCGTGCTGGCGGGCCTCCACCTTCCGGTTGAGCCACATGTCCGGGTACAGGACGAGCACGAGCATGATGATCCCGGGCACGGCCAGGCGCATGTTGCCGCTCAGCCCCAGCAGGTTGATGACGAAGAGCAGCAGGAAGACCAGCGCGGCGATGCCGATGCCGATGACGCGGACGCCGAGGAAGCGGTCGACCGCCGACTGGTCGGGCATGCCGGCGTAGACGAGCTTCTGCTTGACCTTCTCGACGTAGCCCACCGGGGTGAACCGCTTGCCCAGGTCGGTGACGCCGTCGACCAGCGGCCCGAGGGCACGGTCCTTGAGCGGCGCCAGCATCTCCTGGTCGCGCTGGTTCTCGACCTCGTAGCCGTCGAGCTGACGCAGCGACTCGCGCACGACCTGGCGCTCGTCGAGCTGGCTGAGCACCGCCCACACCGCCGCGCCGATGGCGGCGGCGAGGAGCAGCACGGAGAGCAGGAGGATCGGGGACATCAGGTCACACCTCGATCGTGATGATCTTCTTCATCCAGGCGAACCCGATGAGCATCGAGACGAGGCCCAGGCCCAACAGGATGTAGCCCAGACCCGGGGTCAGGAGCTTGGACATGTACTCGCCGTTGATCGCCCACATGACCGCGCCCAGGCCGGGCGGGAGCAGGCCGAGCACGATGGCGCTCATGCGGCCCTCTGCGGTGAGCGTGGCGACGTCGCGGCGCAGGCGCTCGCGCTGGGTCATCGTGTCGGCCACGGTGACCAGGAGCTCGGCCAGGTTGCCGCCGACCTCCCGCTGGATCCGGATGGCCATCACGGCCCAGCTGAAGTCGTCGCTCTTCATGCGCTCGGCGACCGCTTCGAGCGACTCGTCGAGGGGACGACCCAGCCGCGTCTCGGTCACGACCCGTCGGAGCTCACGGCCCATCGGGTCGTCGATCTCGGTCGAGACGGCCTCGAAGCCCTGGCCGATCGAGTAGCCGGCGCGCAGCGTGCCGGCCAGGAGCGTGAGCGTGTCGGGCAGCTGCTGCTCGAACGCCTTGCAGCGGCGCCGCACCGCGAAGCTGAGGGCGCCCTGCGGCACCAGGATCCCGAGGCCGGCGACGATCAGCGTCAACAGGATGTTGCGGGTCAGGGCGAAGACGAGCAGCGTCACCAGGACCACGCCGGCGGCGAGGAAGAAGAGCGCCTCGGCGCCGCGGAGCGGCAGGCCGGCGCGCTCGAGGTCGCCCTCGAGCTTCTGCAGGACGCCGCGGCGGTCGGCGACGTCGCCGGTGAACTCGACGGCCCGCTGGATGATCGGCACCGTGGTGTGCGAGCCGTCAGGGATCTCCTCCTCGCCGGCCTCGTCGCCGTACGGGTCCTCGTACACCTTGAGCCGGCGGCTCAGGTTGTCGGACCCCGGCAGGACCATGTTCATCAGGGTCCAGAGGAACAGCGCGATCGCCGCGAAGCCGACGAGCACGACGAAGATCAGGCCCAGGGGGTTGCCGAGGATCCGCTCGACGATCGACTCGCTCTCCACCACCGGCGGGGCGAGGTTGACGGAGCCCGTCTTGGTCGTGCCGGGCACGTAGGCCACCGTCGAGGTCAGCTTGCCGGCCGAGACCGTCAGCTGGGTGCTGCCCGACGCACCGGCCGGGCTGTCGAACTGGAGCAGGTACCGACCGCCGAGCTGGACGGCCATGGAGTCGAAGGCACCGGCGAGGGCGTTCTCGTCCGCGGCCGGGACGACCGAGCCGCCGAGGCCGCCGACCATGTTGTCGATCGCCTCGACGTCGGCCCCCCGGGGCATGACGACGGCGTTGAGCTGGGCACCGGCCTGCGCCAGCGCACCCTGCGCGGTGGTGGCGGTCGCCGTCCCGCTGGTGGGCGCCGAGGCCGAGAAGAGGATGATGCTGCGCTGGGCGATGCCGCCCTCGCTGAGCAGGTCCGCGCCGCGGACGAGGCCGTCCCACGTGACCGAGGCGCCGACGGGCTCGACCTCGTCGAGAGCGTCCTGGAACGCCTGGGCGGAGGTCGTGCCGCCGATCTCCACCGCGGCGCCGCCGCCGGTGGTCACGAGGCCGAGCGACCGGGTGATCCCGTTGCCCGGCAGCAGCGGCTCGAGCGCCTGCTTGGCGAGCTGCACGGTGGCGTTGCCGAGCGACGCCGAGTTGTCGAGCACCACCACGGCGTCGAGCGGCAGGTCCGGCCCCGCGGTGACCTTGCTGTCCACCTCGGTGCCCTTGACCGACGCCGCGAGGTCCGACGGATCGGACCCGACGAGGTTGCCCTGCACCTGGACCTGCGGTCCGCGGGCGTTGACGCTCTGGACGACGAGCGACGGGGCCGGGTCGTCGGCGGCGCCGGCGGGCGCGACGATGCCGATCGCGCCCAGGAGGCACGCGGCGGCCGCGAGCCCGACGGTGAGCGAGCGGGCTCTCCGAGAGTTGAGGGCCCTTCGACGGTTGGGTCGAGCGGTCACCGGCCGGTGACCGCCTTGCGACCACCGTCGCGGGAGAAGACCTCCGGGCCGAGCCGGATGCCCTGGTCGGCCAGCTTCTCGGCGAACTTCGGGCGCACGCCCGTCGCCTGCAGCTGGCCCCGGTAGCGGCCGGACTCGTCGACGCCGGCGCCGAAGTCGAAGAGGAACACGTCCTGGAGCGTGATCACGTCGCCCTCCATGCCCTGCACCTCGGTGATGTGGGTGACGCGGCGGGTGCCGTCCCGGAGGCGGGACAGCTGGACGATCACGTCGATGGCCGACGCCATCTGCTCGCGGATGGCCCGCACCGGCAGGTCGAAGCCGGCCATGAGGACCAGCGTCTCGAGACGGGCGAGCGTGTCACGAGGGCTGTTGGCGTGGACCGTGGTCAGCGAGCCGTCGTGGCCCGTGTTCATCGCCTGGAGCATGTCGAGCGCCTCGCCGGAACGGCACTCGCCGACGACGATGCGGTCGGGGCGCATGCGGAGGCAGTTCTTGACGAGGTCGCGGATCGTGACCTCGCCGCGGCCCTCGACGTTCGGCGGACGGGACTCCATGCAGAGCACGTGGTCCTGGTGGAGCTGGAGCTCCTTGGCGTCCTCGACGGTGATGATGCGCTCGTCCTCCGGGATGAACGACGAGAGCACGTTGAGCATCGTCGTCTTGCCGGTGCCGGTACCGCCGGCGACGATCACGTTGAGCTTGCCGACGATGCAGGCCTGCAGGAAGCGGGCGGCCTGGGCGTTGACCGAGCCGAAGCGGATCAGGTCGTCGATCTGCAGCGGGTCGGTCGAGAACTTCCGGATGGTGAGGAACGGGCCGCCGATCGACAGCGGCGAGATCACCGCGTTGACGCGGGAGCCGTCGGGCAGGCGGGCGTCCACCATCGGGGTCGACTCGTCGATGCGACGGCCGACCTCGGAGACGATCTTGTCGATCACCCGGCGGACGTGGTCGGAGTCGATGAAGCGGATCGTCTCGTCGCGCGTCAGCTTGCCGCTGCGCTCGACGAAGACCATGTCCGGGCCGTTGACCATGACCTCGGTGACGTCCTCGTCGCGGAGGAGCTTGTCGATCGGGCCGTAGCCGAGGATGTCGTCGCTGACGTCCTGGATCAGCTGCGCCTTGTCGGCGGCCGACAGCGGCACCCGCTCGGCGGCGATCGCGGAGTGCAGCTGCTCGTGCACCCGGCGGCGGAGGTCCTGCTCGGACAGCCGGCGGTCGAACAGGATCGGGCCGAGCTCGTCGATCAGCTGCTGGTGGACGCGGTGGCGCAGCTCGTTCAGGGCCGGGTCACGGCGGGGCACCTGCGGCGCCGGCTGGGCCGGGGGGCGCGGCTGGTTCGGACCGCCGGTGCCGCCGGCACCGCCCGCGCCACCGGTCCCGCCCGCGCCGCCGGGCCCGGGCTGGCCCTGGGCGGGCTGGCCGGGCTGCTTGGGCTGGTTCGGCTGACCGCCCTGCTGCTCGTTGATGCGCTGGTACAGGGACACCGTGGGACTCCCTCTGTGTCGTCGGCGGGTGCGGTGGCTTGGGTGGGGCGGGGGGTGGTGCGGGGTGAGGTGGGGCGGGGGGGTGGTGCGGGGTGAGGTGGTGCTGTGTGCCGGCGCCGTCAGCGGCGACGGCGGGCGGCGACGTCGGCGGGCACGAACTGGTCGGCGAGCTGCTGGATCGCCCGGCTGACGCCGGACTTCGGTGCGTGCATCACCACCGGTTCGCCCTTGTTCACCGCCTGCGGGACGCAGATGTCGCTGGGGATGAGGACGTCGGCCTTCACCTGGAGCGTGCGCTCGACCTCGCCGACGTCGAGCTTCACCTTGCTGTTCGCCCGGTTCAGGACGAGCAGGAGCTTCTCCATCGGCGTGTTGAGCAGGCGCAGGGTCTGGAGCCCGATCTTCACGTTCTTGATGTTCGGGATGTCCATGCCGGCGACGAGCAGCACCCGGTCCGAGGCCTCGACGAGGCCGAGGACCACGTCGTTGAAGTAGGCCGGCGTGTCGACGATGACGTAGGCGCAGAAGGACCGCAGCATCTCGACGATCGAGACCATCTCTGTCGCCCCGACCTGGTCGGCGAACGCCGGCTCCAGCGGGGCGGGCATCACACGGAGGCCCGACGGCTCGTGGGTGACGAGCAGGCTCTCGAGCAGCGGCGGGTCCATGCGGTCGAGCACGGACACGGCGTCGACGATCGTGTGGTGCGGCGTCAGCTTGAGCATCACCGCCACGTCACCGAACTGCAGGTCGGCGTCGACCAGGCAGACCGGCTGGTCCGAACGGCGGGCCAGCTCGACGGCGAGCGAGGTCGACAGCATCGACTTGCCGGCGCCGCCCTTGGTCGAGAACACGGTGATGACCTGGCCGTCGACCGACGGCAGCGGCTCGGCGTCCTCGGGGGTCGGGGTCGCCGGGACGGGCATCACCGCGCTGCGGGGCGCCTGGTCGAGCGAGATCGCGACCCGCTGCACGGCCTGCGCCAGCGCACCGGACTCGCCGGTGAGGGCGAGCACGTCGCGGACGCCGGCTCGCAGGGCCGTCTGGAGGAGCTGGGTGCTCAGCTCGTCGACCACCAGGATGGTGGCCATGAGCGGGTACTCCCGCTGGACGCGCTCGCTGACCGCGAGGGTCGCCTCGTCGCTGCAGGACGGGCCGAGCACGGCCACCACCGGCACGGCGCCGGTGAGGCGTGCGGCCAGCTCCTCGACGGTGCTGAAGGGGGTGACGCCGTCGCCCAGCAGCCCCATGATCCGCTCGCGGGTGGGGACGTGGGACTCGACGACGGCCACCGACACCCTGATGGTCGGTTGCGGCGCCTCGGAGGTCACGGCGAAGTCGGTCACTGTCCGCTCGCCGCCTGTGCCGGGTACGGCGAGGTGCCGAGCTCACCGGGCAGCGCCGGCAGCGAGTTGGTGAACGGGATCGGCACCGGCGTGTAGTCGGGCCGGTTGAGCGTCAGGTAGAGGCTCGCCGAGCGCAGCGACGCCAGCAGCTGGGCCTGGTCGGGCGGCAGCTGCACGGTGATGAGCGGCGAGGCGGCGGGAGGCGCCGTGGTGGCCGTGGCGGGGTCGGCGCCCTCGGCGGCCGGGGCCGCTGCGACCGGCTGGCCGAGCGACTGGCCGACGGCCAGGACCTTGACGCCCTGGAACAGGTAGCTCGAGGGCTCGCCGAGGGTGACCGCACCCGAGCCGGCCGCACCGTTGCGCTGCAGGGCGCAGGCGTCGCCGCCCTCGGTGCCACCGGACGCACCGCCGGTGGTGACGCTGCAGTAGTTGGCGAGGATGTTGATGTTGTCGCCGGGCTGGACCAGACCGGCCACGCCGGCGGCCTCGTCGACCGTGATCGTGATGGCCACGTTGCCCTTGTCCAGGTTGGCGGACTTGGAGCCGTTGAGCGCCGTCGCCGGGACGAACATCGAGGCCGTGATGACCTCGCCGCCGCCCAGGTCGACGGCGGCGACCTGGCCCTGGATGTCGGCGAAGCGACGGACGGGGCTCGCGGGGAGCTCGTCCTGGCGGCGCTTCTCCATCACCAGCTGCTGGCCTTCGATGGCGGCATCGCTGCTCGAACCCTTGGCGATCGGTCCGGCCGCGACGACGACCTCGACCATCTGTGCCGCCTCGTCCGAGCGGTTCTCGACCCCTCGCACGTAGCTCAGGGTCAGGAAGGCGGCCAGCGCCCCGATGACCACCGCTCCGATGAGGATCAACGTTCTGCGTGAACTCACTGGTCTCCGCTCCGTGCGCGTAGGGACAACGCTCGGACACGGCGGTCGGGGGTTCCTTCCCCGGGCCGAGACCCGGACTCCGCAGCACCCCCGGGCGCAGCATCCGCTGGTTCTTCACTCGGCCGAAAGCGGACGGGCCTGAATCTTTTGGACCATTTCGTTGGGTCCGGGGTCCCTCGGGGGTGCCGGACGGCCCGGCCCGGGACGCGGAACGGCCCCCTCTCGGGGGCCGTCCGTGATCGATCCTGCTGGTGCGGGCGGGGCTCAGCCCTCGGGGTCGCCGCCCTCGGCCACGGGGCCGTCCTCGGCGGCCGCGGCCTCGATCGCACCCTCGGCGTCGGACTCGGGGGTGCCGAAGCCCTGCTCGGCGTAGTACTGCTCCCACGCCTCCTGGCCCTCGGTGGTCTCGTCGCCCACCGGCGCACCGATGTAGTTGCCCTCGGCGTCGTAGTTCTGCTCGCCGAAGTGCTCCTGGTACTCGGCGGCGACGATGCCGCCCTCGGCGGCCTGCTTGATCGACAGGCTGATCCGGCGACGGTCGAGGTCGAGGTCGATGATCTTGACCCAGAGCTCCTCACCCGGCGTGACGACCTGCTCGGGCAGGTCCACGTGGTGCGCGGACATCTCGGAGATGTGCACCAGGCCCTCGATGCCGTCGCCCACCTGGATGAACGCACCGAAGGGCACCAGCTTGGTGACACGGCCGTAGACCAGCTCGCCGACCTGGTGGTTGGAGGCGAACTCCTGCCACGGGTCCTGCTGGGTGGCCTTGAGCGACAGGGAGATGCGCTCCCGGTCCAGGTCGACCTCGAGCACCTCGACCTCGACCTCGTCGCCGACGGCGACGACCGAGCCCGGGTGGTCGACGTGCTTCCAGGACAGCTCGGAGACGTGGATGAGGCCGTCCATGCCGCCCAGGTCGACGAAGGCGCCGAAGTTGACGACGCTCGACACGACGCCCTTGCGGCGCTCGCCCGGCTTGAGGTTGGCGAGGAAGTCCTCGCGCTGCTCCTTCTGCGTCTCCTCGAGCCACGCACGGCGGGACAGGACGACGTTGTTGCGGTTCTTGTCGAGCTCGATGATCTTGGCCTCGAGGCTGCGGCCGACGTAGGGCTGCAGGTCGCGGACCCGGCGGAGCTCGACGAGCGAGGCGGGGAGGAAGCCGCGGAGGCCGATGTCGAGGATCAGGCCGCCCTTGACGACCTCGATGACAGGGCCGGAGACGACGCCCTCCTCCTCCTTGATCTTCTCGATCGTGCCCCAGGCCCGCTCGTACTGGGCCCGCTTCTTGGACAGGATCAGGCGGCCCTCCTTGTCCTCCTTCTGGAGGACCAGGGCCTCGACCTCGTCGCCGATCGAGACGACCTCGTTGGGGTCGACCTCGTTGCGGATCGAGAGCTCCCGGTTGGGGATGACGCCCTCGGACTTGTAGCCGATGTCGAGGAGGACCTCGTCCCGGTCGACCTTCACCACCGTCCCGGTCACCAGCTGGCCGTCCTCGACGTCGACCATGGTCGCGGCCATGGCGTCGTCCAAGGACATGCCACCGAGGTCGTCCTCGATGATCTGGCGGGGTGTGTAGTCGGCGATGGTGGTGTCGGACACGTGAGACTGCTTCTGATCGGGGGCGCGACGCGCCCAGGGATGGAACGTGCCACCCTACCCGACCCACGCCCCCGGCCGAAAGGCCCCGCCTGGCTCCCCCACCCCGTTTCTGACGCCACCAGGTGGGCTGTGTGACGCAGGATCGACACGAGAACCTGGGTCGGCGCCGGCGTCGACGCCGGGTCGGCCGGTTCACCGCTCAGCCGTCTCCCGGAGGCGCTGCTCGTAGATCGCTCGGAGCCGGCGGGCCGAGCCCTCCGGGTCGCCCTGCAGGTGCTCCCAGAGGAACCGGGTCGTCTGGTAGCCGACGGTCTGGGCGTCGATCGTGCGGTCGTGGTCGATCGCGATCTGCTGGCGGCGGGTGTGCCAGCGACGTCCGTCCGCCTCGACGACCAGCCGGACATCGGGCCAGCACCGGTCGACGTAGCCGGCCCGGTCCCGGGCGCCGGGGAGCGGGTGCTCGTGGACCGGGGCCGGCAGGCCGGCGAGCTCGATCACGACGTCCAGGAGGCGTTCCAGCTCCGTCGTCGGCAGATCGGTCCCGGGTCCGACGTCGTCGAGCACCTGCTCCATCAGGAGCACGCCGTGCTTGCCGCTGCGACGGACACGGGCGAGCACGACGGCGAACGTCGCCGCCTCGAACCCGCGGTGGACGATCGCGGACTCGACGAGGCGGCGCAGGCGGGTCCTCGAGACCCTGGGGTCGCCGGCAAGGTCGAAGGCCGTGCGCGGGATCGACGTGACCGGGAGCCCGTCGATGGTGACGACGTCGTCGTCGACCATGTCGACCTGCCGGTGCCAGACCACGCCCTCCGGTGGGTGGCGGCGGCCGACGCGGACGTTGAGGTGCACCTCATCGAGCTCGAGCGCCTCCTCGAAGGCGTGGATCCGTCCCGCCGTGTGGCTCGCGATCGCGCATCCCGTCCCGGCGTGGAGGACCGAGGCCCAGAGCGTGCGGGGCCGGCTGTCGGGGACGCCGACGATCGTGAACACGCCGGTCGCCAGCCGCTCCCACTGCCCGTTGCCCAACCGCCGCCGGACCATGTCGGGCGTCATCCCGAGCGTCGTCACCTGGCGACGGGTGATCAGGCCGTGTTGCGTCGCCGCCAGGCGAGCGACGGCTGCGTCGGGTCGGAGGTCGGGTGATGTGCTCGGGTTCCGGTCCGCCACGTCGAGCACGGTGACGGACGGCGCCCGGCCCTGTCAGCGGGGACCGGTCCCCGTTGCTCCACCGGCTCGTCGCGTGGCAGCGCCCGCCCGGGCGGTCCTTCTCGCCGGTTCTCATGTCGATCGTGCGTCACCGCGCCCACCTGATGGCGTCAGAAACCGGGTGCGGGGTCGGAGACCGGATTTGGGGTCAGGTGGGGGTGCGGGCGACGAGGAGGAACTCGTGCGTGTCGATCGTCGGCGGGGTCATGTCGTAGCCGCCCGGGGTGACCGACCAGATGTGGTCGACGACGAGGCCCGAGCGCTCGGCCACCATCCGCAGCTCCCGCGGCGTGTAGCACGTCGTCCACAGGTCGGCCTCGGCCCGGGCGCCCTCGCTGTCGAGCAGCTCGGTCCGCTCGTGGTTCACGCCGCCGGCGGCGTCGAACGTGTCGGTCTCCTCGAGCCAGCGCACCTGGAAGTACGACGAGAACGCCGACACGGCGCAGCGCCCGCCGGGCCGCAGCGCGGCCCCGATGCCGGCCAGCACGGCGGTGTCGGCGCCGAGGTTCTGCGGGTCGCCGACGTCGGGCGGCCCGCCCAGCCCGAAGGCGCCCTGGCAGAGCGAGATGGCGGCATCGAACCCGGGCTCCGCCGTCACCGTGGCGTCGAACCGAGGGTCGCCCTGCATGGCCCGGGCGTCGGCCCGCTCGAAGCGCGCCAGGTCGGACAGGCCCTCCCGGTCGGCGACCTCGACGGCCACCTCGACGAAGCGCTCGCTGATGTCGACGCCGAGGACCTCGATCCCCCGCCGGGCCAGCGCCATCGCGTGGCGACCCGGCCCGCAGCCGACGTCGAGCACCCGCATGCCGGGTTCGAGCCCGAGCAGCTCGACCAGGAAGGCGACCTCCTGCTCGGTGCCCATCGTGAACGAGTACCGGAGGTAGGCCGGGCCGACGTGGTCCGCGATGTCCTCGAACCAGTGGCGGTCGGGCTCGGTCACCGCCGTGCCCCCACGACGCCCGCCCTCATCCCTTGGCCGCCGCCCAGCTCGTGCCGTGCGACAGGTTCACCTCCAGCGGCACCCGCAGGTCGAACGCGCCCGACATGGCGTAGGTGACGGCATCGGTCGCGGCGTCGAGCTCGCCGTCGGGCACCTCGACGAGCACCTCGTCGTGCACCTGCAGGATCAGCTGGCTGCCGAGCTCGCGGTCGGCCAGCGCGGCGTCGAGCCGGACGAGCGCGACCTTGAAGATGTCGGCGGCCAGGCCCTGGATGGGGGCGTTCATGGCCTGGCGCTCCCCTGCCATCCGCACGTTGCGCTGGTTCGAGCTGAGCTCGGGGATCCGACGGCGGCGGCCGAAGACCGTCTCGGTGTAGCCCCGGTCGCGTGCCTCGGCGACCGTGCGCTCCATGAACGCCTTCACGCTCGGGAAGGCCACGAAGTAGGCGTCGAGGATGACCTGGGCCTCCGAGGTCGGGATGTTGAGCCGCTGGCCCAGCCCGTAGGCCTCCATGCCGTACGCGAGCCCGTAGGAGACCATCTTCGACTTCGACCGCTGCTCGACGGTCACGGCGGACGGCTCGACGCCGAACACCCGGGCCGCGGTCGTGTTGTGGATGTCCTGGCCGGTGGTGAAGGCCTCGATCAGGCCCGGGTCCTCGGCGAGGTGGGCGATCACCCGCAGCTCGATCTGGTTGTAGTCGGCGACGAGCAGCTCGTGGCCGGGCGCCGGCACGAACGCCTCCCGGAACCGGCGCCCCTCCTCGGACCGCACGGGGATGTTGTGCAGGTTCGGGGCGTCGGAGCTCAACCGGCCGGTGCGGGCGACGGTCTGGTTGAACGTGGCGTGGATGCGCCCGTCCGGGCCGACCTCGGAGAGCAGGCCCTCGCCGTAGGTGGACCGGAGCTTCTCGACCTCGCGGTAGCGGAGCAGGTGGTCGATGATCGGGTGCTCGCCCTGCAGCTTCTCGAGCGTGGCCTGGTCGGTCGAGTAGCCGGTCTTCGTCTTCTTCTGCGGCGTGAGGCCGAGCTGGTCGAACAGCACGGCCCGCAGCTGCGGCGTCGAGTTGACGTTGAACTCCTCGCCCGCCGCCTCGACGATCGCGGCGCGCTCGGACTCGCACTCGGCGGTCAGCGAGGCGTTGAGCTTGCGCAGCACCTCGACGTCGACGCCGACGCCGACGTGCTCCATGTGCGCGAGCACCCGCACGAGCGGGACCTCGATCGAGTCGTTCAGCGCGGTGAGCCCGTGGGCCTCCATCGACTCGGCGATCGGACCGGCCACCTTCGCCACCGCGAGCGCCTGGCGCGCGATCAGCTGCGACTCCTCGACCCCGGTGCCGTCGAGGTCGAGCTGGCCCTGCGAGGCCGCGTCGTCGGTGGCGAGCTCCATCCCGGCGTGGCGCCGCAGCAGCTCGGCCAGCGAGTACGCCGTGTCGGCCGGGTCGAGCAGGTAGGCCGCGAGCTTCGTGTCGAGAACGAGCCGGGTGAGGTCGCGGTCCAGGCCCAGCAGGCTCCGGATGAGCGGCTTCACGTCGTGGCCGACGATGCCCGGCGCGCCGCACAGCACGGCGTCGAGCTTGTCGGGGACCTCGTGCAGCACGCCGGCGGGCAGCCAGATCACCTCGCCCGACTCCGCGTCCGCGACCAGGGCCAGCCCGGTGAGGGCGGTGCGCCCGGGCACGCCGACCCAGCCGGCCGCCACCGCGACCGAGTCGAGCCCGGCGAGGCGCTGCAGCGCGGCCGCGGCCTCGGTCGGCTCGGCGGCGTCGGTCACCTCGGCCTCGAGGACAGGGGCGTCGGCCACCACCGCGGCGCCGTCGCCGAACAGGTCGGGCCAGGCCTCGGCCAGGCGTGGCACCAGGCTCGGGAACTCGAGCAGGCCGAACAGCTGCAGCACCTCGTCGACGTCGACGTCGCCCCGGGCCAGGTCGTCGAGGCCGACCTCGAGCGGGACGTCGTGGACCAGCGCCATCAGCTCGGCGTTGGTGCGGGCCTGCTGCTCGTTCTCCTCGAGGTTCTTGCGCAGCGCAGGGGTCTGGTCCGCGGTGTGGGCGAAGATCCCGTCGAGGTCGCCGTAGGTGGTCACGAGCTTGGCCGCCGTCTTCTCGCCGACCTTGGGGACGCCGGGCAGGTTGTCGGACGGGTCGCCGCGCAGGGCGGCGTACCAGACGTACTGGTCGGGGCGGACGCCGGTGCGCTCGAGGATGCCGGCCTCGTCGTAGAGCGCGTAGTCCGACACGCCCCGGCGGTTGTAGAGGACCTTGACGTGCGGGTCCTTGACCAGCTGGTAGCTGTCGCGGTCGCCGGTGACGATGATGACGTCGTCGCCGCGGTCGGCCGCGGCGTCGGTGAGCGTGGCGATCACGTCGTCGGCCTCCCAGCCGGCGATCTCGACGACCGGCAGCTGCAGCACCGACACGACCTGGCGCACGAGCCCCATCTGCTCCCGGAGGATGTCGGGGGCGGACTCCCGGTTGGCCTTGTAGGTGTCGACCCGCTCGTGGCGGAAGGTGGGCTCGGGCCGGTCGAAGGTGATGACGACCTGGTCGGGCCGGTGGTCGCGCACCAGGTTGAGCAGCATCGACGTGAAGCCGAACACCGCGTTCGTGACCTGGCCCGAGGCGGTGGCCAGGTCGGTCGGCAGGGCGAAGAAGGCCCGGTAGGTGAGCGAGTTCCCGTCGACGAGCATCACGGTCGGCACGACCGGAGGCTACGCCAACGGCTGTGACAGCTCCGGAGGGCCCGCCGTCGGGTTCTCGTGTCGATCCTGCGTCACAGGGCCCACCCTGTGGCGTCAGAAACGGGGAGGGCGGGGTGTCAGGCGGATTCGGCGGGGGCGAGCCCGCCGTCGATGACGTCCTGGGCGACGTCGCGCATCTGGCGACGGTCCTTCATGGCCGTCTTCTGGATGAAGCCGTAGGAGTCCTGCTCGCTCATGCCGTGGGCGTCCATGAGGATGCCCTTGGCCCGGTCGATCACCTTGCGGGCCTCGAGCCGGCCCTCGGCCGACGCCACCTGGTCGACGAGCATGGCCTCGGACCGGAACCGCGAGATGGCGACCTCGATCGCGGGCACCAGGTCGTGGCGCTCGAACGGCTTGACGACGTAGCCGTGCACGCCGGCGTCGCTCGCCTCCTCGATGAGCTCACGCTGGGAGAAGGCGGTGACGAGCACGACGGCGGCGAGCCGGTCGACCGAGATCTCGCGGGCGGCGGAGATGCCGTCCATCCCCGGCATCTTGATGTCGAGCAGCGCGACGTCGGGCCGCAGTTCCCGGACCAGGCGCACGGCCTCGTCGCCCCGCCCGCACTCCGCGACGACCTCGTAGCCCTCCTCCTGGAGGAGCTCCCGCAGGTCCATCCTGATGATGGCCTCGTCCTCTGCGACCACGACCTTGGTTGGCACCGTTGCCCACCGTCCTCGTCTCTGGGCCCGTCCCGGGTCCCCCTGCTCCGTGCGACGTCGCCGGGGAGAGGGTCAGTGTAGGCGGTCGAGCAGCTCGTCCTGTTCCCGTTCCAGCCGTGCGATCTGCTCGACCAGGTCGGCGCGGTGGCGGGCCATCGCGGCGGTCGTCCGCTCGGCGTCCCGGTGCTCCTGGTCGGCGAGCGGGGTCTCGGAGACGAGCGAGCGGATACGTGAGTCGTCCGAGATGTCCGCGAAGTGCGCCAGCTGCTCGTCCGCGATCGCCAGCTCCTCGCGGAGCGCGCCCAGCCGACGACCCACGGCCCTGAGGCGTCGCTCGACCAGGAACGGCATGGGGGAAGTGTAGAAACGTGGCAGTGGCGCAGGGTGACAGCTCAGGGCGGGACGCGTTCGGCATCGCCGACGGCTGGTGGGGCACCGACGGTCGATGGAACGAGGCCGACCCGGCGTCGCGCGCCGCGCTGCGCCGCGCGCTCGGCGGCGACGAGCACCCCGACGGACCGCCCGAGGGCCCGTCGCTGTGGTTCGTGCGCCCGGGCGACGACCGGTCGGTGTGGTCGCCGGGCCTGCTGGAGCTCGACGACGGCGCCGAGCTCGAGGTGGTGGACGCGCTCCCCCACGACCTGCCGCTCGGTGCCCACACCCTCACCTCCGAGGGCGGCCACGTGACCCACGTGTTCTCGGTGCCGAGCCGGTGCCGGGCCGCCGACCGGTCGTGGGGCTTCTCGGTCCAGCTGCCCCAGACCCGCTCGACCGACAGCTGGGGCCACGGCGACCTCGGCGACCTCCGCGAGCTGGCGAGATGGGCGGCCGACCGCGGCGCCGCGGTGCTGGCCCACAACCCGCTCGGGGCGCCGATCCCGCTCGAGTCGCAGCAGCCGTCGCCCTACTACGCGTCGACCCGCCGCTTCTGGTCGCCGCTGTACCTGCGCATCGAGGAGGTGCCCGGCTCCGAGCTGCTCGGCGAGGAGCTGACCTCCGCCGCCCGCGCCGGGCGGGAGCTCACCGCGCTGCGCACGATCGACCGCGACTCGGTGTGGGCGCTGAAGTCGGCCGCGCTGCGCGCGATCTGGGAGCGCGTCCGCCACGCCGACGGGACGAGGACGCTGCTCGCCGCGGCCGACGGCGACGACGCGCTCCGCGACCACGCCCGGTTCTGCGCGCTGGCCGAGCGCTACGGCGGCGGTTGGTCGAGCTTCCCCGCCGAGGCGCGCCACCCCGGCCTCACCGGTGCGGCCGAGGCGACCGCCGAGCTCGCCGACGACGTCGAGCGCTGGCGCTGGATCCAGCTGCTCACCGCCGGCCAGCTCGCCACCGCGGCCCAGGCCGGCGCCGCGCTCATGGCCGACCTCCCGGTCGGGTTCGACCCCGACGGCTCCGACGCCTGGATCGACCAGGACCTCCTCGCGCTGGAGTGCCGGATCGGCGCACCCCCTGACGACCTCGGCCCGCTCGGCCAGGACTGGGGCCTGCCGCCGTACGTCCCCTGGCGGCTGCGGGCCGCGGCCTACGGGCCGTGGATCGACACGCTGCGGCGGATCTTCCGCCACGCCGGCCTGCTCCGCATCGACCACGCGATGGGGCTGTTCCGCCTGTACTGCATCCCGCCCGGCGCAGCCGCCCTCGGCGGCGCGTACGTGTACGCGTCCGGCACCGAGCTGCTCGACCTCGCCTGCATGGAGGCGGCCCGCGCCGGCGCGGTCCTGCTCGGCGAGGACCTCGGGACGGTCGAGCCCGAGGTCCGCGAGGCGATGGGCTCGCGGGGCGTCTACGGCTACTCGGTCGGCTGGTTCGAGGACGACCCGCCCGCGTCGTGGCCGTCGACGACGGTGGCGATGCTGACGACCCACGACCTGCCGACCGTGGCCGGCCTCTGGACCGGCGCGGATGCCGCCGACCGCGCCCAGGCCGGTCTTCCCGACCAGCCCGAGGAGGACGCCGAGCTGCGGGCCCGGCTCGAGCGGCTCGCGTCGATCGGCGGGCTCGACGACCCCGCAGGCGCGCCGCCCGACCGGGCCGGCGCCCACGCGGTCTCGGTGGCGGCCCACCGGGCCCTGGCCGGCGCCGGCAGCGACCTGGTCATCGCGACGCTCGAGGACGCGGTCGGCCAGGTGCCCCGCCCGAACCTCCCCGGCACGGTCGACGAGCACCCGAACTGGCGGATCCCCCTCCCCGCCCTGGTGGAGGAGCTCGACGTCGCCGGCGCAGCGGACCTGGCGGCCGGGATGCGAGAGCAGCGGCCGGACCCGGTCCCAGACAGGCCCGCAGCGGGGTGACGCCCCGCTGCCGTGAACATCCGTTCAACACCGCGCTGTGACATCTGTTACGTTGCGGGCAGCCCATGGGGAGGAGGACCGGCGACGGTCCGCCAGCGGGCGGGGTGAGCAGCGATCTCCTGAGGGGGCGGCGAAGGGGCACGGCCGGCCGCTCGACCCACCGGGTCGGGCGGCCGTGTCGCGTCCGGGTCCGGGACGCCGACGTGACGCCGGGCCGTGCATCGATGCCCGGGCGCACGGGGAGGTGAGCGGTGCATGAGCGGGAAGGTGGCAGCACGATGACCGAGCGCCGTCGGATCCGCGCGTGACCACCGCCTGCGACGCCGTCGTCATCGGCGCGGGCCACAACGGCCTGGTCGCGGCGAACCTGCTCGCCGACCGCGGGTGGGACGTGGTCGTGCTCGAGGCGACGCCCCGCCCGGGCGGCGCGGTGCAGTCCGCGGAGGTCCTGGCGCCCGGGTTCACCACCGACCTGTTCTCGTCCTTCTACCCGATGACCGCGGCGTCGCCGGTGATCCGCTCGCTCGCCCTGGAGGACCACGGGCTGGAGTGGGTGCACGCCCCCAAGGTGCTCGCCCACGTCCGTCCCGACGGACCCGCCGCAGTGCTGCACCGCGACGTCGAGGCGACCGCGGCGGGGATCGAGTCGGAGTGCCCGGCCGACGGCGAGGCGTGGCGCCGGCTGGCCGCGGAGTGGGACCGCTTCGGCGAGCAGATGATGGCGGCCCTACTGTCGCCGTTCCCCCCGGTCACCGCCGCGGCCCGGCTCGCGGTCGCCGCCCGCCTCGACCTGTGGGAGCTGGCGCGCCGGGCGATCCTGCCGGTGCGCACGATGGGCGCGGAGCTGTTCCAGGGGGTCGGGGCGCCGCTGCTGCTCGCCGGCAACGCCCTGCATGCCGACGTGACGCCCGAGGCCGCGCCGAGCGCCTTCCTGGGGTGGATGCTCGTGGGCCTCGGCCAGACCGTCGGGTTCCCGGTGCCCGCCGGTGGCGCCGGCGGCATCACCGACGCCCTGCTGCACCGGCTCCGGGCCGCCGGCGGCGAGGTGCGCACCGACGCACCGGTGGAACGGATCGTCGTCCGGGGCGGGCGTGCCGTCGGCGTCACGACCCCGCAGGGCACGGTCGAGGCGCGGCGGGCCGTCCTGGCCGCCTGCGACGCGCAGATCCTCTACGGCTCGCTCCTCGACCACGACGACCTGCCCGCCGCCTTCCTCGCCCGGATGCGCCAGTTCGAGCGGGCGAGCAGCACGGTGAAGGTCAACTACGCGCTGTCCCGCCCCGTGCCGTGGTCCGACGACGAGGCCCACGGCGCCGGGACCGTCCACGTCGCCGACTCCCTCGACGAGCTGACCGCGACGGCTGCGCAGCTGTCGTCGTCGAGGCTGCCCGCCGATCCGTTCCTCCTGGTCGGCCAGACGACCACGGCCGACCCCCGCCGCTCGCCGCCGGGCACCGAGTCGCTGTGGATGTACACCCACGTCCCCCAGCGGATCGTCGACGACGCCCGCTCCGGGCCCGACCGGATCGAGGTCGGCGACGGCCTCCTGTCGGGTCGGGCGCTCGAGGCCTTCGTCGACCGGATGGAGGACCGGATCGAGCGGCACGCCCCCGGCTTCCGATCGGCGGTCGTCGCCCGCCACGTCCAGGGTCCGAGGGACCTCGAGCGGGACGACCCGAGCCTGGTGGGCGGCGACATCAGCGGCGGCACCACCCAGCTGCACCAGCAGCTCGTCTTCCGACCCGTGCCCGGCCTGGCTCGCCCCGAGACGCCGGTGACCGGCCTGTACCTCGCCTCGGCGTCGGCCCACCCCGGCGGATCGGTGCACGGCGCGTGCGGCGCCAACGCGGCGCGGGCGGCGCTGCTCGGCGTGCGCGTCCGGACCGGCCGCCGGATCGCGGCCGCGGCCGCCGTGGCGGGGGCCACCGCAGCGGTCGCGAGCCGGGTCCGGCGCCGCTGACGGCCGAGCCGCTGCCGCGGAGGTGACAGGTGGCGGGGTCGGGTTCACCCGGGGCGTGAGCGGGTAGTGGAACGCCCATGGACGCCCCACCGATCCGCCGTTGCGCCGCGCTGGCCTTCCAGGCTCTCAACTCCGTCGTCGAGCCCGTCGTCCGACGCGGCTGGCTGGCCCCCGCACCGCTCGGCGCAGGCCTGGTCGTCCTCGGCGCGACGGGCCGCCGCAGCGGCGAGCGCAGCTTCCGGCCGCTCCTCACTCTGCGGGCCGGCCGCCACATGGTGGTCGGCACGGTGCGGCGCCGCTCCGACTGGGTGGCCAACCTGGACGACGACCCCGCACCGGTCGTGATCGGGCGCGGCGGGACCGACCTCGTCGAGGCCGACGTGCACCGCGTCGACCCGCTCGGCGCGATCGCGGTGCTCCGCACCACGGGGCCCGGCGAGGCGACGAGCTGATGGGCACCCTGCGCGAGGCGCGCGTGGTCGACGCCCCGATCGCTGCGGTGTGGGAGGTCCTGGCCGACGTCTCGGTGCTCCCCGAGCTGTCCGAGAGCACCACCGACGTCGTCGTCGACGGCCCGTTGCGAGAGGTCGGCCAGCGGTTCCGCCAGACGGTCCGCCTGGCCGGGCGGCGCTGGACGTCGGACTGGACGGTCCTCGAGCTCGACGAGCCGCGCCGGCTCGTCGTCGACGGCTCGATCGCGCCCGGCACCGGCTACCGGCTCGCCGAGGACCTGGAGGAGCTCGACGACGGCCGCACCCGACTGACCGTGTCGGCCACCTACGAGCTGCCCTTCGGCCCGCTCGGCCGCCTGGCCGGACGGCTCGGCGTGGAGCGGCGCGTCGCCGAGGAGCTCGCGGTCGTCGTGCGCGGCGTGGCGGCACGGGCCGAGGCGGCCGCCGACGCGACGGCGACGCGCCGCCGGCCCGGATCGTGACCACCGTCCTCGTCACCGGCGCCAACTCCGGGCTCGGCACGGCCATCGTCGCGGCGCTGCTGCGCCGCGGGGCGCGGGTCGTGGCGACCGTGCGCAGCGACGACGCCGAGCACGAGCTCCGCGCCGAGCTCGATCGGCTCGACGGCCTGAGGGCCGCCGACCTGGCCGACGATCGCCTCACCGTCGACCGGCTCGACGTGACCGACGCCGACGGCTGCCGGGAGGTCGCCGTCCGGCACCGTCCCGACGTCGTGGTGAACAACGCGGGTTCGGCCCTGCTGGGTGCGGTCGTCGACATCGACGACGACGACGCCCGCCACCAGCTCGACGCGCTGGTGGTCGGTCCGGTCCGCCTGGCTCGGGAGGCGATCGCCGTGGGCGGCTGTCGCCGCATCGTGCAGGTCAGCTCGATGGTCTCCGACGGCCTCGTGCCCTTCACGGGTTGGTACGCCGCGGCCAAGGCGGCGCTCGAGGCGCTGTCGGACGTGTGGCGGCTCGAGCTCGAGGCCCGCGGGGTCGAGATCGTCGTGGTCGAGTGCGGCGCGATCGCCACCGACGTGTGGCAGGACGCCGGCGCCGACGTGACCGCGGGTGGCGACGCGACGACCGCGGCGGGCCGTCAGCGGTGGAGCACGCTCGTCGACCTGCTCGAGCCTCGGTTCGAGGACCCGGCCGTCGTCGCCAGGACGATCGCCGGCGCCGCGCTCGACGACCGCCCACCTGCGCACGTGCGCGTCGGCTTCGGCTCCTCGCTCCCGGCGCTGGCGCGCCTGGTGCCCGAGCCGATCCGGCGGCGGATCGCCACGACGCTCATGGACCTGCGCCCCCGCTGACCGTCGCCGGGCCCGACGCCGCGGTCGCGGCGGCCGTGAGCCGGGCGGCGAGCCGCCCGAAGATCACGGCGTGGAACGGAAGCAGGGCGTACCAGTAGGCCCGGCCGGCCAGGCCCTTCGGGGCGAAGATGGCGCGCTGCTCGAGACGGCCGCCGGCGCCGTCGGGCTCGATCCGCCACTCCAGCCACGCCTGGCCCGGGAGCCGCATCTCGGCCCGGAGCCGCACGAGCCGGTCCGGTTCGACCGCCTCCACCCGCCAGAAGTCGAGTGCGTCGCCGATCCACAGCTCGTCGGGGTGCCGCCGGCCCCGCCGCATGCCGACGCCGCCCACCAGCTTGTCGATCCAGCCGCGTGCCTCCCACAGCAGGCGCGTGACGTACCAGCCTCGGTCGCCGCCGATGCCCGCAACGACCCGGAACAGCGACTCCGGGGTCGCCCCCGGCGCCTCGACCACCTTCTCGTCGACCAGGATCGAGCCGCCCGCCCAGGCGGCGTCGGTCGGCATCGGATCCGAGGGCGAGCGACCGGGCAGCGACGCGTCGGACCAGCGCGTCGCCACCTGCAGGCTCGCCGAGCGCTGCAGTGCGAGCGCCACCGCGTCGCGGAACGGCAGAGACGTGGCCGGGTCGGGGAACGGCGGACCCGGCGGGCGGGTGACGACCACGTCGACCACCAGGCTGTCGACCAGCGGCCGGGCCAGGTTCGCCGGCAGCGGCGTGACCAGGCTGACCCAGAGCGACGACAGGCGCGGCGTCAGCACCGGCACCGGGATGACGATGCGGTGCGCCAGGCCGGCGACCTCGGCGTACAGGCTCATCATCTCCCGATAGGTGAGGACGTCGGGCCCGCCGACCTCGACCACGTGGTGGCCCTCGGCGTCGTCGTCGATCGCCGCCACGAGGCCGGCGAGCACGTCGCGGACCGCGATCGGCTGGCAGCGCCGGTCCACCCACCTCGGGGCGACCATGACCGGGAGCACCTCGACGAGGTAGCGCAGCATCTCGAAGCTCGCCGAGCCGGATCCGATGATGATCGCGGCTCGCAGCTCGGTCACCGGGGTCGGGCCCGAGGCCAGCAGGCGGCCGACCTCGTGGCGGCTGCCCAGGTGCGGCGACATGTGCGGGTCGTCGTCCCGACCGAGGCCGCCGAGGTAGACGATCCGACCCGTGCCCGCCCGCGCCGCGGCCTCGGCCACGCAGGTCGCCGCGGTCCGGTCGAGCGCCTCGAAGTCGCGGGACCCGGCCATCGAGTGGACCAGGTAGTAGGCGACGTCGACGCCGTCGAGCGCCCGGTCCATCGACGCCGCGTCCGTCACGTCCCCGCGGACGACCTCGACCCGGTCCCGCCACCAGGCGTCGCCGAGCTTGGCGGGGTCCCGGACGACGCAGCGGACCGCGTGGCCCGCGGCAAGGAGCTCGGGGACCAGACGGCCGCCGACGTAGCCGGTGGCGCCGGCGACCAGTACAGAGGACATGCTCCGACCCTTCCCCGCTCAGGCGTCCGGCACGCCGGCGATCATGTGCACGGGCCCCATCGGGTGCACCGGCGACGGCTCAGGCCGAGAGCGTGCCCCGGAGGACGCTGTCGCCCGAGTGCTCCGGACCGGCCGCCTCCTCCTGCACCGACACGTCGACGACGTCGAACCGCGCCGTGTCGGTCCCGGGAGGGACGTCGATGTCGGTGGTCACGTCGCTCGAGCCGTCCTTCATCGTCGCGATGGAGACCGGCTCGCCGGTCTCGGGGTCGAGCAGCCACAGCTCGTAGAAGGTCCCCGGCGCGGGCGCCGGCAGGTCGTGCATGTCGACGCGGAGGCGGACCTGGTCGCCGTCCTCGATGAGCTCGACCCGGCCGCCGGCCGCGCCGACCTGGGCGCCGTCGAACGGCGCCAGCTCGGCGGCCGCCACCTCGGTCGGGCCCTCGTCCCGGGTGGCCACGACGACGCCGGCGCCGATGGCGAGCACCGCGACCACCGCGGCGGCGCCGAGCACGACCGTGCGCCAGCGGTGGCCCCGGTCGGCACCGGCAGCGGCGGTGCGGGACGTGGTGGCCGCGCCCTCGCCGTCGTGCACGGTGAAGCGGACCCGGTCGGAGTCGGCACCTGCGCCGGGCCCGGTCTGCTCGGACGCGCCGGCTCGGCCGGGCGCGTCCTCGGCCTCGACCGCGGCGGCGATGCGGTCCCACAGGCCGTCGGGCGCGTCGACCAGCTCGACGGGCTCGTCGCCCAGCGAGCGCACGAGGTCGGCCTCGCGTCCGAACCCGTCGTCGGGTCCGGGACCCACGGGACCGCCGCCGCCGACGTCAGGCCTCGCCATCGAACGCCTCCAGGTCTCGACGGATCCGCTCCAACCCCCGGCGGATCGAGCTCTTCACGGTCCCGAGCGGCGCGCCCGTGCGCTCGGCGATCTCGGAGTGCGACAGCCCGTCGATGAACGCGAGCCGGATCCACGTGCTGCCCGGCTCCTCGAGGTGCGCCAGCGCCTCGGCGACGAGGATGCGCGTGGCGACCAGCTCGAGGGCGGGGTCGGTGGTGGCCGAGCTGCCGTCGGCGGACAGGTCGACGAGGTCGCCGGCCGCCACCGATGCGTTCCGGTACGTCCCCCGCACGTGGTCGATCACCTTGAAGCGGGCGATCCCCATGATCCACCCGGCGAGCGAGCCCGACGTCGGGTCGAACCGCTGCCGCGACCGCCACGCGGCCAGAAACACCTCCTGCGTCACGTCCGCGGCGTGGTCCGAGACGAACCGGCGGCAGTACGTGAAGACCGCACGCTGGTGGCGGTCGTAGACCCGGCGCAGCGCATCGGGCTCGCCGGCGACGAACGCCTCCGCGACGTCGTCGTCGGACGTCCGGGTCCTCATCAGCCGGACACTACCGGCCGTCCGCGACCCGGCGTCCATCGGGTGGCGGAGGTCGGAGGTCGGGGCGATGGCACCGGCGAGCACATCTCGTGGTTCGTCGCCGACGGCCGTCCGGATGCATCGGGTCAAAAGCACACGATCCGGGTGCACCTGCATCCGACCGTGCCGCCGGATCGAAGGACCGGGAGACCGCCGACCGGCGGTCCCATCGATCCGAGGAGCAACCATGCGCAAGACCTTGATCGGACTCATGGCCGCACTTGCCGCCGTGCTCGTCCTCCCCGCCGCCGCCGGTGCGACGGCCTCGAAGGGGTCCCCACCGTCGAGTGGCGCCCAGGTGTACGTCGTGCACGGGCTCCCCCTCCCCGACTCGGCGACCGGGCCCGGCACCCCCGTCGACGTGTACGTCGACGGCGACCGCCTGCTCGACGACTTCACCTTCGGCTCCACCGCCGGCCCCGTGACCCTGCCCGCCGGCACCTACGACGTCGAGATCCGGACCCCGGACGGGGCGACCACCCTCATCGACCGGTCGGTCGCCGTGCCCGCCAAGGGCAGCTTCTCGCTCGTGGCGAGCTACGTGGACGCCGCCGGCACGCCGGGCATCAACGTCTTCTCGAACGACACCAGCCGCCCCTGGCCGGGCTTCGGGGCGATCGCCCTCCACCACGCCGCGGCGGCCCCCGCCGTCGACGTGGACCTCGGTCTGTTCCCCCTCAGCCGCACGCTGACCTGGCTCAAGCTGCAGGCGGTCACCGCCGCTCCCAACGGCGCGCAGGCCCGGTTCGTGTTCCCGACCTGGCTGGCCTACACCGCTGACGTCCGCGTCGCCGGCACCGACCAGGTCGTGCTGTCGCTCGACGACGTGCGCCTCCAGCGGAAGGTCCTGACCAACGTCTACGTGGTGGGCTCCGCCGCGGACGGCACGCTCCAGGCCCTGATCAGCACCATCCCGACCACCCGGTGACCCCCCGTGCGGGTCGGGACGCCCCTCCGGTCCCGACCCGCACGCCGGTCCGCTGCCCCGCCGCTCACCCACGACGTCCACCGAACGCATGGCCCTCCCCCTCGACGACATCGCCGCGGTCCTCGTGTCCTGCGCGGCATGGGCGGTGATCGGCGTCGTGACGGGCTTCGTCGGCAACCGGTTGCCCGAGCGGCGGATCGACCACGACACCTGGCTGACCCGACCGAGGCGCATCGAGCGCGACGGGCGCCTCTACCAGCGGACGCTGCGGATCAACCGGTGGAAGGACACGCTGCCCGAGGGCGGGGCGATCTTCGCCGGCGGCACGTCCAAGCGGCATCTCGGCGGCTCGTCGGACGCCGACCTCCTGCGGTTCGCCGCCGAGACCCGGCGGGCCGAGCTCGTCCACTGGGCGAACCTCGCGGCCGGCCCCCTCTTCCTGATCTGGTGCCCGCTGCGCCTGGGCGTCGCGATGGTGGCGTTCGGCGTCGTCGCGCACTCGCCGTTCATCTGCATCCAGCGCAGCAACCGGCTCCGCATCGGTCGCATCCTGCGCTGCCGTGCCGACCGCCCGGGCCGAGCTGCTCGCAGTGCCGACCGCGCATCCGACCGGCGCTCGCAGCCGAAGGAACCCACATGAAGCTGCTCCGAGCGACCGTCCTCGTCCCCCTCGTCGTCGTGCTGGCGGCGTGCACCGCCATCCCCCCGAGGACGAGCACCGTGCCGTCCGTCGACGTCGAGCGCTACCTCGGCACGTGGTACGAGGTCGGCAGCATCAAGCAGTTCTTCTCCGTCGGGCTGGTCAACACGACCGCGCAGTACTCGCTCCTGCCCGACGGGTCGATCCGGGTGGAGAACAGCGGGAACTACTTCTCGCCCGACGGCCTCGAGTCCCGCATCGTCGGCACCGCCGTCCCGGTCGACTCGACGAACGCCCGCCTCAACGTGTCCTTCACGGGCGCCAACGGCGCCGACCCGCCGGGGAACTACTGGATCGTCGACCTCGACCCGGACTACCGGTGGGCGATCGTCAGCGACCCGACCGGCCTGAGCGGGTTCCTGCTGTCCCGCACCCGCACCGTGACGCCCGAGCTGTACGACGAGCTCGTGGACCGCGCCGCGGCGAAGGGCGTCGAGGTGGCCAACCTCACGCCGACCCCGCAGTACCCGCCGGCCTGAGCGCTCGACGGGTCGGAGCAGCGGGAGTGCCCGGGGTGGGACTTGAACCCACACGCCCTTTCGGACAGCGGATTTTGAGTCCGCCGCGTCTGCCATTCCGCCACCCGGGCGAGCGTCGGAACTCTAGCGGGATGCCGTAGCGTGTCGGCCATGACCGATTCTGCTGACGCCTCCAACGACGAGACCGGCGGCGGTTCGCACTGGCTGCGCTGGCTGGTGCTGATCGCCCTCGCCATCGGCGCGATCGCCGCCGGTCGCAAGATCGCCCTCAACTCCGCCGACAAGGACTTCGAGCAGCGCCTCAAGGAGCTCGACGCCGAGCGCGACTGACGCGACGGCCCGAGCGGCTCGCGCGGCTCAGCGTGCGATCGAGCGCGTGACCGAGGTGCGGGCGACGACCGTGCCGCGCCGCAGCACGGTCCGCTCGGCCGAGGCCCGGGCGATCGCGTCCTCCAGGTCGCGGCCTCTCGCAGCGAGCACGTCGGCCGGCGCGCCGACGTCGAGCGCGCCGCCGCCCACGCCCATGGCCTGACGGGCCCCGCCGGTCACGGCCCACCACGCCTCGGCCGGCGAGAGATGCGCGGTCAGCGCCAGCAACGTCGCCGTCTCGAACGGGTCGGCCCGCCCGGCGGGGCAGAACGGGTCGCGCAGGTTGTCGGCGCCCGAGCCGACCACGACCCCCGCATCGAGCAGCCGTCGCACCGCGGTGACGCCGCGCGGCGTGCCGACCGGGTCGTGCCGGCCCTGCAGCCAGAGGTTCGTCGCAGGCAGCGCCACGACGGCCACGCCGACCTCGGCCAGGCGGGCCGCCACGGCGGCCTGGTGCTCCTCGGGCTGCATCGACAGGCTCACGCAGTGGCTCGCCGTGACGCAGCCACCCCAGCCGTGGCGCTCGGTCTCGTCGGCCATGACCGACAGCGAGGTGGCCGCCGGGTCGAGCGTCTCGTCGGTGTGGAGGTCGACCCCCACGCCCATCTCGGCCGCCATCGCGAAGAGGACCTGGACGTCGGATGCGGGGTCGGGCGCGGAGTGCGGCGCGCCGCCGATCAGGTCGACACCGGCGTCGACCGCGCTGCGGATCACCGCCCGGGCCGCCACCGGACCGTCGCCGTCGCCGCGCAGCGGGCCCTTCACCAGGACGACGAGCTGGACGTCGCAGCGGTCCGCCACCTCGTCCCGGGCCGCGAGCAGGCCCTTCAGCGGCGCGTCGCCCGACGTGGGGCCGAGGTTCACGTGGGAGCGGAGGGCGGTGCACCCGTTGGCCACGAAGTCGTCGATGGTCGCGACGGCCCGGTCGCGCACCTCGTCGGCGTCGAGGAGGTCGATCCCGCCCGTCCAGACCCGGACGGCGTCGGCCAGCTCGTCCGTCGGGTTCTTCAGCCGCCAGGAGGTGTCGACCTTGTCGAGGTGGAGGTGCGGGTCGGCGGGCGCCGCGAGCACCACCTGCCCGGCGCAGTCGACCACCTCCTCGCCCTCGGCGGGGACCACCGAGGGTCCGGCGGTGACGATCGTCCCGCCGGCGTCGTCGACCCGCAGCTCGAACGGCTCGCCGTCGGCGCCCACGCCGCCCCGCAGGACGCGCGTCGTCATGCCGGGCCCGTCGGGCCGGCAGCGGGGTGGGCGGTGGCGGTCTCGAAACGGCTGGCCCAGCCGCTCGCCGTCAGCGCGTCCGCCTCGGTCCCGGTCGCGCCCGCACCGTCGACGGGGTCGGGATCCTCGAGCTTGCCCGGGTTGAGGATGCCGAACGGGTCCACGTCGGCCTTGAACGCCCGCTGCTCCGCCGAGAAGCCCCGGATCGAGGCGCTGGTCAGCTTCGGACGGTGGATGTTGACCACGAGGCAGCCGAGCTCCTCGGCGATCGCGCTGACCTCGGCCAGGCGACCCGGCACCGATCCGTCGATGCCGTAGGCGACCTGGGGCGACGGCCGGCCACCGATGCGCTGGCACGTCGACGAGACCCAGGGCTCGCCCGGCGTGCGCTCGACGAGCTCGAGCAGCGACTCCACCGGCCGGACCTCGGGCAGCAGGAACAGCACCTCGGCCAGCGTCGGCTGGCCCTTGCGCAGCCACCACATGGCGTGGCCCCAGGTGTACTCGTAGCCCGGGAACCCCCGAGGGCCCTCGCCGGTCCGCACGTCCATCGTCACGTGGCCGCCGTGGCGCCGGGCGACGTCGGCCGCGGGCTCGACCGACGCCGGGGCCACCATCGCCAGCGCCGCGGCCCGGCCCGACGGCAGGAACTCCTGCAGCGGGGTCAGGTGGGCCGCCATCGCCGCGTTCACGGGCATGCAGTTCTTGAGCTCCAACCCGTCGGACACCGTCATGTCCCACCCGAAGCGCATGGCCGATCCGAGGTCGTCGAAGCTGAACATCACGTCGCGCCACTCCCGGCGGACGGTGGTGGCCACCTCGACCTCGGTGACCACGCCGTTCATGCCGAAGCTGAACTGCACGAGCCCGGTCGACGCGCCCCGCAGCTCGAGGACCCGGGGCGACTCCTCGGCGGTCACCACCCGCAGCCCGGTGATGTTGCCGACGTCGGCGAGCCCGCCGAACCGCATGGACCCGACCCCGCCGTGACCGCCGATGACGAACCCGGCGATCGTCGACATGCGCTTGCTCGACGGGTGGATGCGCAGCTCGGCGCCGTGCGGGACGAGCACCTCGTCGACGTCGTCGAGCATCGTGCCGGCCCGGGCCCGGACCCAGCCGTCGCCGACGGCGGTCACGCCGGTCAGGGCGCTGAGGTCGACGACGATCCCGCCGTCGAGCGGGATCGTCTGGCCGAAGTTGCTGGTACCGGCACCCCGGGGCACCAGCGGCACCCGGCGGCGGGCGCAGGCGGCGAGCAGGGCCACCACCTGGGGCTCGTCGGTGGGCGTCGCCACCGCCTCGGCGAGCGACGACGAGGTCTGGACGGCCATGTGCGGCCCGAGCAGCGCGGAGCGGTCCGTCGAGCGGCGCCGGACGAGCCCGGCCTCGTCGCTGATCGGGATGTCGGGCACGTCGGCGCGCACGGCGTCGATCGCGGCGGCTCGCTCGGGTGTGCCCGCGGCCGTGGGGAGCGCCATGCCCCGGAGGTTGCCCCCGGGCTGTTACGTGGCTGTTGCCCGGCCGTGAAGACCGGTCGGCGACAGCGCGGCGGGCCGGGGCGTCAGGCCTGGAGGGCCTTGAGGAGCTTGATCGGCGTGTCCTTCGGGCTGATCTTGTACCAGGCCTGGGCGACCTTGCCCTTCTCGTCGATCAGGAAGGCCGAGCGGATGATGCCCATGTAGGTCTTGCCGTAGAGCTTCTTCTCGCCCCACACGCCGTAGGCGTCGGCGACCTGGTGCTCGGTGTCGGCCAGCAGCGGGTAGCCCAGCGAGTACTTCTCGTCGAACTTCGCCTGCTTGTCGGGCGCGTCGGGGCTGATGCCGACGATGGCGGTGTCGCCGACCTGGTCGGCCACGTCGCGCAGACCGCAGGCCTGGGTGGTGCAGCCGGGCGTGCTGGCCTTCGGGTAGAAGAACACGAGCACCTTGCGCCCCTTGTAGGACGACAGGCGGACGGTGTCGCCGTGCTGGTCCTTGAGGCCGATCGCCGGGGCCGTGTCACCGATCTCGAGCTTCGTCATGGCGGCGAGGTTACGTGGCCGCCCCGACGGCGCGGGACGTCGGCGGACGCGACGGAGCCGCCCGGGTGGGCGGCTCCGTCATCACGGTAGGCCCCCCTCGGGGCGTCGGCTCAGCTGCCGGTCTTGGCGCGGTTCTTGAGCTTGGCGCCCGCCGTCACCTTCGCCGCGTTGGCGGCCGGCACCTGGATGGTCTCGCCCGTCTGCGGGTTGCGACCGGTCCGAGCGGCCCGGTGGGTCTGCTCGAACTTCAGGAAGCCGGGGATGGTGAGGGAGTCCTTGCCCTTGGCGACGATCTCGCCAGCGATGTCCTCGAAGGTGTCGAGCACGGACTGCACGTCCTTCTTGGCGATGTCGGTGCGCTGGGCGATCGTCTCCACCAGTTCGGTCTTGTTCATGGTTCCTCCTGGTCGACGCCCCGGAGGACTGGTCGACGGTGACGGTGAATTACGACGATGTAACTATCACGTCGGGGGCCCTGAAGCGAGCTATTCCCCTGCAATTCCAAGGATTCGCGCGCTCCGCGCGATTCCGCCGGACCGCTCCGGAGGGACCTCGGACCCCGTCGCGGGCGCGCGGACCGGGCTCGCGGGACGCGATCAGCCCCGATCGAGGGCGGCGCGGAACGACCCGACGAGGTCCGCCGCGGCGTCGGGAGCGCGCGTCTCGAGCACCCGGCGGACGAGCGCGGAGCCGACCACCACGCCGTCGGCGACCTCGCACACCTCGACCGCCTGCTCGGGCGTCGAGATGCCCACGCCGACGAGCACAGGCGTGTCGGTGAGGTCCTTGAGCCGGCGGGCGATCACCGTGGCCGTGCCGGCCAGGGCGGCTCGCTCCCCCGTCACGCCCATCAGGCCGACGGCGTAGACGAAGCCGCTCGCCCGCTCGACGATGCGAGCGAGCCGCTCGTCGGGCGCGGTCGGCGCGGCGAGCATCACGGTCTGCACGCCGGCGGCATCTGCGGCGGCGCACCAGTCGCCCGACTCCTCGAGCGGCACGTCGGGCAGGATCACGGCGGACACCCCGCTCGCCGCGGCCGTGGCGGCGAAGCGCTCGTAGCCGAACCGGTAGACGAGGTTCACGTAGGTCATCACCGCCAGCGGGGCGCCGATGTCGGCCCGCGACAGCGCCTCGAGGACGCCGGGCGGGGTGGCCCCCTGCCCGAGCGCCAGCTCCGACGCCTCCTGGATCACCGGCCCGTCCATGACCGGGTCCGAGAACGGGATGCCGACCTCGATGCCGTCGGCGCCCGCCGCAGCGACGGCGCGCAGCACGTCGGTCCAGTCGCCCTCGGCCCCTGCGAACAGGCCGCCGGTCAGGTAGGGCACCAGGCACTTGCCACCGTCGGCCCGACGGGCCCGGAGCCCGGCCTCGAGGTCGAGCGTCGGCAGCGCCCCGGCGGTGCCGGTCGTGGCGGTCACAGGCGGTCCGCCAGGACGTCCATCATCTGGGCGACGTCCTTGTCGCCGCGGCCCGACAGGTTGATGAGCACGCTGCGGCCCGTGAGCGACGCCCGCTCCCGCGCCACCCAGGCGAGGGCGTGGGCCGACTCCAGGGCGGGGATGATGCCCTCGGTCCGGCTGAGGAGGACGAACGCCTCCACCACCTCGGCGTCGGTGACGGGCACGTAGCGGGCGCGGCCGGCGTCGGACAGGTGGGAGTGCTCGGGTCCGACACCGGGGTAGTCGAGCCCGGCCGAGATCGACTCGGCCTCCATCACCTGCCCGAACTCGTCCTGCTTCAGGTAGCTGTGCATGCCGTGGACGATGCCCGGCACGCCGGCGCCCACCGCCGCCCCGCCCGCCGGCTCGACGCCGACGAGATCGACCGACGGCACCTCCGCGAACCCCGAGAAGATGCCCGCCGCGTTCGACCCGCCGCCCACGCAGGCGACCACGACGTCGGGCGGCCCGCCCAGCAGCTCGTCGCACTGCGCCGAGGCCTCGACGCCGATCACCCGGTGGAACTCCCGGACCATCCACGGGTACGGGTGCGGTCCCATCACCGAGCCCAGGCAGTAGTGCGACGACTCGACGGACGCGACCCAGTCCCGCATCGCCTCGTTGACCGCGTCCTTCAGCGTCCGGCTGCCCGACCGGGCCGGGGTGACCTCGGCGCCGAGGAGCCGCATGCGGAACACGTTGAGCTCCTGGCGGGCCATGTCGACCTCGCCCATGTACACGAGGCAGTCCATGCCGAGCAGCGCCGCCGCGGTCGCGGTCGCCACGCCGTGCTGGCCGGCGCCGGTCTCGGCCAGCAGGCGTGTCTTGCCCATGCGCTGGGCGAGCAGCGCCTGGCCGAGCACGTTGTTGATCTTGTGCGACCCGGTGTGGTTGAGGTCCTCGCGCTTGAGCAGGACCCGGCAGCCGAGCTCCTCGGACAGGCGGTGGCACTCGGTCAGCGGGCTGGGGCGGCCCGCGTAGCTGCGGAGCAGCTCGTCGAGCTCGGCCCGGAACCCCGGGTCCGCCCACGCCTCACGGAACGCCTCGTCGAGCTCGATGAGCGCCGGCATGAGCGACTCGGGGACGAACCGGCCGCCGAAGCGCCCGAAGCGACCCGTCTCGTCGGGCTCCCCCATGACGGGGGCCGCCGAGGGGTCGTGGGCGTCGGTCACGTCGGCGCACGGTAGTGCCCGCCCGACACCCCACCGAATCGATAAGCCTCAGAGGCCGGCGTCGGCCCAGTCGAAGGGCCCGTGCCCCTCGGGGTGGTAGGGCTGGGGGGCGGCGGCCCGGGCGTTGCGGACGAAGCGCTGCACCTTGAGCGGGTCCTTGCGGAGCGGGTCGCCGTCGGCCTGCACGCCGGTCGAGGTGTCGACCCCCCAGGGCTGCACCTCGCGGACGGCGTCGCCGACGTTCTCGGGCGTGAGGCCGCCGGCCAGGATCATCCGCCGACCGACCGGCACGCCCTCGGCCAGCGCCCAGTCGAAGACCTTCCCAGAGCCCGGCACGGGCGAGTCGAGCAGCAGGGCGTCGGCGCCGTAGGAGTCGACGTGGGCCAGGGCCGGATCGCCGACGGCGAGCCCGACGATGAGCGCCTGCACGTAGGGGCGGATCTCGGCCGCGTCCTGGGGCGATTCGTGGCCGTGCAGCTGCGCAGCGCGCAGCCCGGTGGCCAGCACGGTGTCGATGACGAGCTGCGGCGCCTGGTCGCGGAACACGCCGACCGTGACGATCTCGGGGGGCAGGCGCTTCACGATGTCGCGCACGGTCCCGACCGAGACCTGGCGGGCGCTCGGGGCGAAGACGAAGCCCACGGCATCGGCGCCCAGGGCGGTCGCCATCAGCGCGTCCTCCTCGTTGGTGATGCCGCAGATCTTCACGAACACGCTCGCAACCTACCGGCGCGCGACGGTCACCCCGTGGAGGGTTTCGCTCAGCGCTCGTCCCCGCTCCCCGCCGCTCAGCGCTCGTCCCCGCTCCCCGCCGCTCAGCGCTCGTCCCCGCTCCCCGCCGCTCAGGCGAGGGGCACCCGCAGCTCGGCGAGCGCGGCGACCGGGTCGGCCGCGGTCACCAGGTGCTCCCCCACGAGGACGGCGTGGTAGCCGGCCTCGGCCAGGGCGACCGCGTCGTCGCGGCCCCGGACCCCGGACTCCGCCACCCGGATCGTGTCGGCCGGCATCACCCCGGCCATCCGCACCGCCCGGGCCTGGTCGACCTCGAACGTCACCAGGTCGCGCTGGTTGACGCCGACGAGGTCGCCCGCCGTCGTGGCCAGCGCCCGCTCCAGCTCCGCTTCGTCGTGCACCTCGACGAGCACGTCGAGGCCGATCTCGCCGGAGAGGGCGGCGAAGTCGCGGAGCTCGGCGTCGTCGAGCGCGGCCACGATCAGCAGCACGCAGTCGGCGCCCATCAGTCGGGCGTCGCACACGTCGTTGGCCGACACGGTGAAGTCCTTGCGCAGGACCGGGAGCTCGACCGCGGTGCGGGCCGCCACGAGGTCGTCGGTCGAGCCGCCGAAGGACTCGGTGTCGGTGAGCACCGAGAGGCACGTCGCGCCGGCGGCCTGGTAGTCGGCAGCCAGCGCGGCAGGGTCGAGGTCGACGAAGAGGTCGCCCTTGGACGGCGATCGGCGCTTCACCTCGGAGATCACCGCGAGCTCGGTGCTGGCGGCGAGCGAGGCGCGGAAGCCCCGGCCGGGCGGCAGCTCGCGGGCCACCTCGACCAGCTCGTCGGTGGAGCGGGCGTCCTGCGCGGCGTCGGAGCGGTGGCGGGCGACGATGGCGTCGAGGTAGGTGGCCATGGGACCCTCGACGGTACCCGGCGGCCGATCAGCGATCGTCGTCGCGGCGGGCGTCGGCGTACGCGAGCACGGCGAGGACCCGGCGGTTGCTGGCCCGGTCGGCCGGGAGGCCGAGCTTCCCGAAGATCGAGCTGACCACGGGCTCCACGGTCTTGATGCTCAGGTGCAGCTCGTCGCAGATCGCCGCGTTCGTGTACCCGCGGGCCATGAGCCCCAGCACCTCCCGCTCCCGGTCCGTGAGGTGGTCGAGTCCCCCGGCGGTGGGGTCAGCGGTGCCCGTGGCGGCCGCCACGTGGGCCAGCACGAGCGCAGCCTGTGCGCAGAAGCCGTCGAGCAGCCGCTCGTCGTGACGGGACGGCGGCAGCGCCCGGACGACCGTGATCGCCCCCGTCGCGCCACCGGCCTCGCCGATCCACCGCACCAGGTGGCCGGGCGAGGCCGAGAAGTCCTCCGCGGGCTCGGGGCGGGATGACGACGGCCAGGTGCCGGCGACGTGGAACCGGCCGTGGCGGCGGACCCACACGGTCGCCGCCTCGGCGTCGAGGGCGCCGGCCACGGCCCGGGCGAGGTCGGCGGGCAACGAGTCGTCGTCCGGGGAGCGGCCGACCAGCCAGGTGAAGGCAGCGTGGGTCGCGAGGTACTGGCCGTGCACGATCGCCCACCCCGCCGCGAGGGGCACGAGGCAGACGGCGAGGAGCCCCGGCGTCGGCGTGCCCCAGCCGACCAGGCCGACGCACAGGGCCACGAGCGACGCGCCGACCGCCAGGCCGACCACGGTGAGCTGACGGCGGACCGTCGGTCCCGACACGCGCCAGCGAGCGACGACCGCCGCGAGCCACAGGACCTGGAACGCCACGAACGTCGGCCGGGACAGCGCGTCCCAGAGCGAGGCCGCAGCGTCGTCGCCTCCGACGGAGAACGGGTACGGCGTGAGGACGCCGGCCGACGTCGTGCCGACGGGCCACACGGCCGACACCACCGCCAGGACGGCGGTCAGCGCCGCGCCGGTGCGCACGACCCAGCGCCACCCCGGCGACGGCAGCCGGCCGTCGGGGAACAGGATCACCGACAGCGTGACCAGCGCCAGGCCGACGACGAGCGGCCAGGTCCCGAACCACCCCCACCACGGGCTCGTGCCGGGCCCGGGGTCGTGCGCCACCTGCCGCCCCAGGAACATGACCGCCTCGACCACACCGGTGGCCAGGAACACGGCGCCGCACCGGTTCCGGGGCTGGTCGTGGACGACGAAGGCCCCCACCGGGGTGAACGTCAGCGCCAGCACGCCGTTGTGGACGTTGCCGGCCCAGAGGCCGAGGGCGGCGCCGCCGACCGTCGCGACGACCACCCCGCTCAGGAGGAGCAGCGGGAGGAGCGCCTGGCCGCGCCGGTCGTCGGGCCGATCCACCGGAGGAGCATCGCAGCAGGAGGCCGGTCGGACCAGGGGCGAACCCTGCGATCCGGCACTTCCAGGGTTTCCCCCGTGGTGCGGCACGCCGCTCGGGACGGATCGTCGACACCACATCCACGATCCGGAGGACCCCGTGACCGACATCAGCCCCACCACCCGACCCGCCGACCCGACCGGGGCCGGCTCGCCGTTCGCACCGGCCGGTTCTCCGACCGACCGGCTGCTGACCGCGGCCCTCGTCGTCGCGCCGATCCTGTACCTGGCGGCCGACACCGTCTACGCCGTCGCCGGCTGGGACGATCCGGCCGCCGCCGTCCTCCACGTCCTGGGCGCGATCGCGTACGGCCTGCTCGTCGTGCGCGTGGCGACGTGGGTCCCCGGCGGCTCGCTGCTCGGCGCCGGACTGCTGCTGACCGCGGTCGCCGGCGCCGTCGGCAACGCCGCGTACGGTTTCGACGCCATCCACCAGTCGCTGGGCGACGTCCCGCTCGTGGACCAGACCGGAGCCGCCGTCCTGATCAAGCCGCTCGGGCTGCTCTTCCCGCTCTCGCTGGCGCTGGTGGCGCTGGCCTTCGCCCGACTCGGTCACCGGTGGCCCGCGATCGTGGTCCTGGCCGCCGCCGTGCTCTGGCCGGTCGCCCACATCGCGAACGTCGGCGGGCTGGCCGTCGTGGTCAACGTGGCGCTGGTGGTGTCGATGCTCTCGAGCCTGGGCTGGACCCGGTCGGCCACTCACATGCCTTGACGTTCATATGAACCTGTGGTCATGTGAACGCCGTGCTCGACGTGTTCACCGTCCTGGCCGAACCCCGGCGCCGCGGGATCCTCGACGTCCTGCGCCGGGGCGAGGCCTCCGTGACCGACCTGGTGGAGCGCCTCGACGCCAGCCAGCCCGCCGTCTCCAAGCACCTCAGGGTGCTCCGGGAGTCCGGGATGGTCGAGGTCCGGCCGCACGGCAAGCAGCGGCTGTACCGCCTCGACGACGACGCGCTCAGGGATCTCGACGAGTGGCTCGCGCCGTACCGCCTCCGGTGGGCGACCGCGCTCTCGCGCCTCGACGGCCACCTCGCCGCGACCCGAGCACGCGACGCGACCCGAGCACGCGAGACCCCGAACGACCCGACGAAGGAGCCGCACCATGACGATCAGCACCCCGCTCGGCACCGTCGTCCGTGACGACGAGGGCCTGCGCCTCGAGTTCGTCCGCACGTTCCCCGACCCGATCGAGCGGGTCTGGGCCGCGGTGACCGACCCGGACGAGCTCGGCACCTGGTTCGGGACGTGGCGGGGCGACCCGTCGACCGGCACCGTCGAGCTCTGCTCGATCGAGGGCGACGGCAGCTACGAGCCGACGCCGATCGTCGAGTGCGACCCGCCCCGGAAGCTCGCCGTGGTCGTCTCGAGCCCCGAGGGCGCCTGGCCGCTGTCGGTCGAGCTGTCGGAGTCCGACGGCGTCACCACGCTCGTGTTCGTCCACCGCCTGGCCGAGCCGTACGACGCCACCTCGGTCGGGCCGGGCTGGCAGTACTACCTCGACCGGCTCGACGCGGTCCTCCGCGGGACCGAGATGCCCGGCATGGAGGACTGGCCGGAGTACGAGCCGCTCGGGGCCCGGTACCCGCTGCCGGACTGAGCCGACCGACCTCGGGCGGGCAGGCCGTCGGGTGGGCAGGCCGTCGGGTGGGCCGGCGTCGGGCGGGCGCCGCCCGTCAGGCGAGCGAGAACGGCAGGTCGACGACCGTCGCCGGTGCGCCGCCGACCTCGACCGCGGCGCCGACCTCGACCGACCGGTGCAGCATGCCGAGGGCGATCGGGGCGGCGAGGGTCGGCGAGAAGGCGGCGCTGGTCACCGTGGCCCGCTCGGAGCCGTCGGCCACGACCGGCGTCCCCGGCGCGGGGACCTCGACGTCGCCGGTGCCCCCGTCGAGCACCAGGCCGCGCAGGTGGTGCGGGACGTTCCCGCCCCGGCTGTCGACGCGGGCCACCAGCTCCTGGCCGGTGTAGCAGCCCTTCGTGAAGCTGACCGACGCGTCGATGAGCCACCGGCCCGCCTCGGCGGGGATGGTGGTCGCGTCGAGCTCGTGGCCCATGGCCGGCCAGCCCTGCTCGACCCGCAGCACGTGGAGCGCCAGCGGATCGGGCGACGGCACGGCGGCGGGGGCCGTCGGCCGAGCGCCGTCCTCGGGGCCGAACAGGTCCACGCCGGGGAGGCCCCGCCAGTCGGTGGCCAGCGTCAGCTCCGCGTCGGAGACGTCGGCGGCGGCCGCGGCCGCCAGCGGGCCGCGGAGGGCGAGGCAGCGCCGGGCGGCGGGCTCGATCGACACGTCGACCCGGAGCAGGAAGCGCCGGAGCCGTGCCGCGGTGCGCTCGCCCCAGCCGCCGTCGACGTCGACCAGCAGCTCCTGCTCGCCGGTCCGGGTGAGGCGGAACCAGGCGTCGACCTTGCCCTGCGGCTCGAGCACGAGCGACCAGCTGCTCTCCCCCACCGCCAGCGCGCCGACGTCGGCCGAGACCTGGCCCTGGAGGTAGGTGACGGCGTCGGCGCCGGTGATCCGGAGGACGTCGCGGTGGTACTCGAACGCGGCCACGTCGGTGCGGGCCGTGGACACGGCATCGGCCACCGCGGCGGCGTCGATCGGATCAGCCTGCACGGTCACCTCCGGGTGGTCGCCCCGGTTCAGGACGAGGGTCGCAGCGCGGCCCGGCGCTGGGCCGTCATCCGCTCCGCCGCCGGCACCGCGGACAGCAGCGCCTTGGCCTTGTTGCGGGTCTCGAGCTCCTCGTCGGACGGCACCGAGTCTGCCACCACCCCCGCGCCGGCCTGCACGCAGGCCGCCCGGCGGCCGTCGGGCCCCGGGGGGTCGACCAGCATCGTGCGGATCGCGATCGCGGTGTCGATGTTGCCGGAGAAGTCCACGTAGCCGACGATGCCCGCGTACGGCCCCCGCTTCACGGGCTCGAGGTCGTCGATGATCTCCATCGCCCGGACCTTCGGCGCCCCGGAGACCGTGCCGGCCGGCAGGGTGGCGCGGAGCACGTCGATCGGGGTGCGGCCCTCGGCGAGGGTGCCCGAGACCTGCGACGTGAGGTGCATGACGTGGCTGTAGCGCTCCAGCGTCATGAGCTCGTCGACGTGGCAGGTGCCGAACTCGACGACGCGGCCGACGTCGTTGCGGGCGAGGTCGACCAGCATGATGTGCTCGGCCCGCTCCTTCGGGTGCTCCACCAGCTCGGCGGCGAGCTTGCGGTCGTGCTCGTCGGTGGTGCCACGGAAGCGGGTCCCGGCGATCGGCCGGGAGATCACCTGGCCGCCGAGGAGCTGGACCATCGGCTCGGGCGAGCAGCCGACGAGCGTCAGGTCCTCCTCGCGCATCAGGAACATGTACGGGCTCGGGTTCACCTGCCGGAGCGTGCGGTAGATGTCGAGCGGCTCGGCCGACGTGGTGAAGTCGAAGCGCTGGGCCAGCACGACCTGGAAGATGTCGCCGGCGAGGATGTGCTCCTTGGCCGCCTCGACCGCCGCCTCGTACGCCCCGCCCGACATCGAGGAGCGGACCTCGACCGCCTCGTCGCCGCGGCTCGGCGGCTCGACCAGCGGCTCGTCGATCGGGGTCGCGCCGTCGTCCGCCATCCGCTCGAGCCGGGCGACGGCGTCGTCGTACGCACCGTCGATCTGCTGGTCGGTGGCCCCGTCCGCCAGGAACGTGTTCGCGACGAGCGTGACCTTCTGGGACCAGTGGTCGTAGGCCGCGACCTCCCCGATGACCGACAGCACCGCGTCGGGCCAGCCCCGGTCGTCGGTCGGCACGTCGGGGAGGCGCTCCACCTCGCGGACGACGTCGTAGCCGAGGTACCCCATCACGCCGGAGTGCAGCAGCGGGAGCTCGGGCGCGTCGGGCACGACCTCGGCGAACTGCTCGTTGCTCGGGGCGCGGAGGTGGTCGAGCAGCACCTCGAGCGCGGCGAGGATCCCCTGGTCGGTGGGGACCTCGTCGGGTTCGATGCCGTCGGGCAGGTCGCCGCTGAGGGCCACCTGGCGGCCCCGGGCCACGAGCCGCGCCCGGGGGTCGCGACCGACGAAGGACCAGCGGCTCCAGCGCCCGCCGTGGTCGACGGACTCGAGCAGGAACCCGGGCCGGCCGGCGCCGCCGTCGGCGGTCGTGTCGGGGCCGCACCAGCGGGCGAAGGCCGCGACCGGCGTCGTCAGGTCGGCGAGCAGCGTGCGGGTGACGGGGACGACGCGGAACCGTCGCGCCAGCGCGTGGAACTGCTCCCTCGTCGGGAGCACCGAGGTCGCCGGACCGGTCGTGCTCACGTGGGGCCGGGGCGCTCGGTGGTCTGGTCGTCGGTGCCGAACGACCGGAACCAGCAGGTGTACGCGCCCGTGTGGCACGCACCCTTCCCCTCCTGCTCCACGAGGAAGAGCAGCGCGTCGCCGTCGCAGTCGTAGTGGGCGGAGCGGATGAACTGCCGGTCGCCGGACGTGTCGCCCTTCCGCCACACCTCCTGGCGGGAGCGCGACCAGAACACGGTGCGCCCCTGCTCCAGGCTCATCCGCAGGGTCTCGGCGTTCATCCACGCCATCATCAGCACGGCCCGCGTGTCGACGTCCTGGACGATCGCGGGCACGAGCCCGTCGCCGTCGTAGCGGATCTGCTCGAGGTCCTCGTCGCGGACCTCGACGGGCGTGACGGCGGGTCCGGGGGTGTCGGCCATGGGGCGCCATCGTAGGAGGGGCGAACCGGCGGCTCGAAACGACATCCGCACGGCGGAGCCCGTCCGGATCGGCCGCCCCACCGGTCGGGACGGGCGCGGGGAACGAGGTGGTGGCGCCCGCAGGTCGCAGGCGTAGGCTCCGACCCGGAAGGGACGTCCCGACGCGCCACGCGGGACGGGAGGACCATGGACGCGACCGACCCCGACGGTCCCGCGCGACCGTCTGGCCGCTACGAGGAGCTCCACCTCTGCGAGCGGTGGCTCGGAGAGGCGATCGGCGGGCGGATGCGCGTCCTGCTCGTCGAGGGCGAGGCCGACGTCGGCAAGACGACGCTGCTGCGCTCGACGCTCGACCTGGCGGCCGCCCGCGGCGCCGTCGTCGGCCGGGGCACCTTCCAGCCCGCCGACGTCGCCCACCGGGGCGTCGTCGAGGCGCTGCGGCCGGTCCTGCCGCCCGACGCCCTCCCCGACCGGGGCCTCGACGCGGTCGACGACGTCGAGCGGCGGTCGCCGGAGCGGACGATGGCCGAGCTGTTCACCGGCACGGCGCGGGCGCTCGTCGACGCGGCGCGCGAGCGCCCCGTCGCCATCGGGCTCGACGACCTCCAGTGGGCGGACCGACCGTCGATCGACCTGCTCGGGCTGCTGCTCGCCGGGCTCGTCCAGGCCGGCGGCGACGGGCCCCTGCCGCTGTTCGTCGTCATGGCCGGTCGCGTCGCGGAGGACGCCGTCGGGACGAGCACGCGGCTGGCGTCGCTGCGGCGCTACCCTGGCAGCCGGCACCTCCTCCTGCAGGCGCCGTCCGAGGCGGCGCTGGGCCAGATCCTGTCGGACCGGTTCGGGGTGCGGCCGTCGCCGCGGCTCCTCCGGGCGGTCCACTCGGCGACCGGCGGCCGGCCCCTGCACGCCGAGATGCACGTCCGGGGCGCCATCGCGCGCGGCGACGTGCAGGAGCGCCGGGGCGTGCTCGTCGACGGGCCGGGCTACCAGTCGCGCAGCGCCCACCGGACGCTCGACGACGAGGTCGTCGACCTGCTCGACGTGCTGGCCGAGGAGGAGCGGGAGCTGCTCGTCGTGGCCGCCTGCCTCGGCACGGCGGGCGCGACCGCCACGCTCCAGGCCGCCGCGGCGCCGATCGCCCCGACCGGCGACCTCCCGGTCGAGCGGCTGCTCAAGGTCGAGGAGCTGATCGAGGTCGACGAGCACTGGTTCCGGTTCCGCCACGCCGAGGTCCACCGGGCCGTGCTCCGCACCCGGCCCCGCCCGCTCCGCGCCCAGCTGCACTGCCGCACCGCGCTCGCGCTGTGGGACGCCCTCCCCCGCAACGCCGACACGATCGCGCTCGTCGACCGCCAGCTCCGTCTCGGCGGCGACGACGTCGACCCGCGCATCGTGTTCCACGTCGCCCGCGCCGTCGGCGACGGCAGCCTCGGCACCGCGGCCTGGTCGGACGCGTCGCTGGCGTACGAGCGGGCGATCGCGGCGGCCGAGCGCATCGGCGTCGACGCCGACACGATGACCGAGCTCCAGCTCCGGGCCGGCCACGCCGCCGCCCACGACCACGACGCGCCGACCGCGTCGGAGCACTACGGCTGTGCGATCGACCTCGCCCGGGCGGCGGGCGACACCGAGCGGTGGGCCCGGGCCGCGCTGGGCCTCGGTCGGGCCCGCCTCACCTCGGGCTCGGAGCACCTCCTGCAGCGGGCCCCGATCGACGAGCTGCACTCGCTCGTGGAGGCGCTCGGGTCGGACGGTTCGGAGATCGGCGCCCGCTGCCAGGAGCTGCTGGCCGAGATCGCCTTCTCGGCCGGCGACTACGGCGACGGCTTCGCGTGCATCCAACGGGCCCGGGATCTCGCCGTCGACGCCCCCGACGTCCTCGCGCTCGTCGACTTCGCCGAGGGCCTGCAGTTCATGGGTGCGCTGCAGCTCGACCGCGCCGAGGAGCTGTTCCGGCGGAGCCACGACCACGCGCTCCAGGCCGGCGACACGTGGGTCGGCCTGTGGGGCCTGACGCGGACCGCGCTCGTCCTGCTGCTCCGGGGCGACGTCGAGGGCGGCGACACGGCGGCCCGGATCGCCGCCGCCGCGTCCTCGACCCTCGGCAACTGGGCCGAGCACGCCATCGCGCTCGCCTGCACCGCCTGGGCCGCCAACCTCCGGGGCGAGTTCCACGACGCCGAGGAGCGGGCGCTCGAGGCGGCCGAGTTCGTGCAGCGCTCAGACTACACGTTCGGGCCGCTGATGGTGTTCCCGCAGCTCGCGTGGTCACGGGCCGTGCGGGGCGACTGGACCGGCAGCCGCGAGGCGCTCGACGACTGGGCCGCCACCGGAGCGCGCGGCGTCGGGCTCACCTCGGCGGTGATCCGCGCCGCGCTCGCCCCCGACGACGACCGGGGCCCGACGCTGCGCACGCCCGAGGGGATGGTCACGATCAACTCGATCCTCCCCCTGGCGGGGTGCGCCGAGATGGCCCGCCACCGCGGCGATGCCGAGGGCCTGGCGTCGCTGGCCGGCGAGCTCACCGCCGTCGCCAACGCCGGCACCCGCTGCGTGCCGTTCGTGAACCTGTTCGTCGACCGCTTCAGCGCCTACACCAACCCCGACGCGCCGCAGGCAGCCGTCGCCGACCGCCTCGCCGGCGCCGCCGAGCGGGCCGCCCGCCTGGGCCTGGCCGTCGAGGCGGCGCGGGCGACGATGGACCGCGCCGAGGTCATCGCCCCGTCCGACCCCGAGCGAGCCGGCGCCCTCGCCGGCGCCGCGCTCGACGAGTTCCACCGGATGGACGCCCTCGCGCTCGCCGTGCGGGCCGAGCGCTGGGTCGCCGGCCTCGGCGACGCCCTCCGGCCCTCGGCGGCGCCGAGCCCGCTGTCGCGGACGATCCTGTTCACCGACATCGTCGAGTCGACCCGCCGCAACGCCGAGGTCGGCGACGCGACGTTCCTCGAGCTGCTGCGCTCCCACAACGACCTGATGCGCGGGCGGCTGCGCGAGTTCAGCGGCACCGAGTTCAAGCACACCGGCGACGGCATCGCCGCGTGGTTCCGCAACGCCGACGACGCAGCGGGCTACTCGCTCGCCGTCCAGCACGACCTCGACGTGCTGCAGCGCGCCGAGCCCGAGATGGGCCTCCAGGTGCGGATGGGCCTGGCCGCGGGCGTGCCCCTCGAGAACGAGGGCGACCTGTTCGGCCTGGCCGTCGTCCGTGCCGCACGGATCTGCGACCGGGCCCACGGCGGACAGGTACTGGCCGGTGACGAGGTGGTCCGGGAGCTCGATCCCGACCGCTGGCTGACCGTGCTGGTCGGCAAGCTCGACCTCAAGGGACTGCCCGGTCCGGTCGCCGTCCACCGCGTCAGCGCGGCGGTGGGCTGACCGGCTCGCCCGCGCCGTGACGATCGGGGGCTTCCGGTGCACCCGTGGTGCTGCTACGTTCCCCCGCAGAGAGGAACGCTGACCATCGGTCAGCGGCGTGGGAGCGGGCACGACGCGTCGAGCGAGGTCGGCAGACGACGGAGGTCCCCATGCCCGGCATGCCGTTCTACGTGGAGAAGGGCCCGCAGTTCCAGTTCATCGAGGAGTTCGTGCTGGGCCCCGGCGGGCCGGTCCTGCTCACCGAGCTGCGGCGCAACCACCCGAACGCCGGAGCCTGGATCTCGCAGATCGCCACGAAGGTCGGTCTGGGGACCGCGTCCCCGAAGCTCAGCAGGGGACCCGGTCCGGCCGCACGGGTCCAGCACCTGAACGAGCACTGGTTCGAGCAGACGCAGGCCCCCGACGGCACCTGGAAGCGAGATGCGGACCCCCAGGAGCCGATGGTCCAGAGCGACGGCCAGTGGGCGTGGTGGCACGCCTACGCCGGCGACGTCTACGAGATCATGCGCTGGACGATGATCCGGGCCGGCGAGGTCTCGCTCGGGATCGGTGCCACCGACGAGCCGGGGGCCGGGCGGCAGGACCCGTGGCCGATCGAGCTGTTCTGGCACTGCAGCCAGAACTGGTTCGAGGGCTGGGTGACGTGGCGCCGCAACGGTGCGACCGGTCAGGTCACCGTCCTCCTGTGCACGCCGACGGCGGGGACCCCGGTCCGGCCGTCGCCGCTGGCCTCGTTGGCGCCGGCGAGCGAGCAGCCGCAGGCGACCGAGCCGAACTACGGGTTCAACCCCCCGACGCCGGGCGGGCCCCGAGGGACGGTCGTGGTGACCCACGCGCTGCACACGTTCGTCCGCGGTGGTCCGACCCAGCTCAGCACCAGGTCCCCGAAGGGGGCGATCCCGCCGCCGCCGGCCGACTACTGGCGCGGCGTCGGACCGGTCGTCGCCGTCAGTCCCAGCTGGCCCGACGGCGGCGTCCTGTGAGCAGCCGACGAGGACAGGCGAGGAGGAGCCATGCCTGAGTTCGACGAGGGCAGCGTGAGGGACATCATCGTCGAGGACCTGACGGCCTCGTTCAACGAGGCGAGCGCCGACCGGAGCCTGCTGCTGCCGATCGCGGGATCGGTCGAGCTGCTCGACGAGTTCGGCGTGATGGCCAACGACGTCGCCGCCTCGATGGCGTGGCGCTACACCGGCCGGCACGACGTCCGGTTCCTGGGGTTCGAACCGACCGGTCGCACGGTCGTCGTCGAAGGCGTCACCATCGTGACCGGCTCGCCGGACCGGCCCGAGCTCACCCGGCTCATCGACTGGCACTCGGTCCTGGTGCAGATCGGCGCAGCGTACGGCGGCCACCCGGTGACCGACGTCCCGGAGGACGTCGCCGAGGCCGAGCTCGCACGCCTCGTCGAGCTCGGCGAGCTCCCCAACGGTCTCACGAAGGACCGCATGGGCGAGCTGTACCCCGACGACGGGTCCTGACCGCTCAGAGGTAGAGCCCGGTGTGGCCCGCCTCGAGGCGCTCGGACGCCAGCGCGTGGATGTCGCGCTCCCGGAGGATGATGAAGGTGTCGCCGCGGACCTCCACCTCGTAGACCTCCTCGGGGTTGAACAGGACGTGGTCCCCCTCCTCGACCGCCCGCACGTTGGGGCCCTTGGCGCGGACCTCGGCCCACGCCAGGCGGCGCCCCATCTGCGCGGTGGCGGGGATCAGGATGCCGCCCGTCGAGCGCCGGTCGCCCTCGGCGTCGACCTTCACGAGGATGCGGTCGTTCAGCATCCGCACGGGCAGCTTCTCGTGCGAGCGCGCCGACGCGGTCGCCGGTCCCGGAGGGGCGGGGTCCGCCGGCGGGACCGGTTCGGGTGCGGGCTCGCTCATGGGTCGCACACGCTACCGGTGCGCCGCACGGGACCGACAGGCGGTCAGCCCGGGAGGGCCGAGGCGGCGGGCAGCACGCGCTCGGCCACGAGGGCCAGGTGGTCGAGGTCGTCGAGGTCGAGGACCTGGAGGTAGGCGCGGGTGATGCCGGCGGCGGAGAACTCCTCGAGCGTGGCGACGACCTCGTCGGGCGTGCCGGCCAGGCCGTTCTCCCGGAGCTCGTCGACCTCGCGGCCGATCGCCTTCGCCCGACGGGCGACCTGCGCCTCGTCGGCGCCGCAGCACAGGACCTGGGCGACCGAGCGGACCACCGTCGCTGGGTCGCGGTCGGCGGCGGAGCACGCGGCGTCGATGCCCTCGTTCAGGCTGCGGACCGCGTCGACGCCGGCGAAGGGCACGTTGTACTCGTCGGCGAAGCGGGCGACGAGCGACGGCGTGCGCGTGGGGCCGAACCCGCCGATGATGACCGGCGGCCGGGGCCGCTGGACGGTCTTCGGCAGGGCCGGCGAGTCGGACACCCGGTAGTGCTGCCCGTCGAAGTCGAACGTCTTGCCCGCCGGGGTGGTCCAGAGGCCCTCGATGATCTGCAGCTGCTCCTCGAGCCGGTCGAACCGCTCGCCCAGCGGCGGGAACGGGATGCCGTAGGCGGTGTGCTCGTCGTCGTACCAGCCGGCGCCGATGCCGAGCTCGACGCGCCCGCCCGACATGGCGTCGACCGTGGCGACCGAGATGGCGAGCGGACCGGGGAGCCGGAACGTGCCGGCGGTGACCAGCGTGCCGAGGCGGATGGAGCTCGTGTCGCGCGCCAGGCCCGCCAGCGTGATCCAGGCGTCGGTCGGGCCGGGGAGCCCGGAGATGTCGCCCATCGCCAGGTAGTGGTCCGACCGGAAGAAGGCGCCGAAGCCCAGCTCCTCGGCCGCCCGGGCGACCGCCAGCAGCTGGTCGTAGGTCGCGCCCTGCTGGGGTTCGGTGAAGATGCGGAGCTCCATCGGCGCAACGTACCCCGCTGCGGCGCCGGCCTTGCCCGGCCCGGTGGTCAGACCGGGCGGACGGCGATGCCGGCGTCGGCCATCGCCGCCTTGACCTCGGCGATCGAGTGCTCGCCGAAGTGGAAGATCGAGGCGGCCAGCACGGCGTCGGCGCCGGCCTCGGTGATGCCCTCGACCATGTGGCGGACGGTGCCGACGCCGCCCGAGGCGATGACCGGCACGCTCACGGTCGACGACACCGCGGCGGTGACCGGCACGTCGAAGCCGTCCTTCGTGCCGTCGCGGTCCATCGAGGTCAGCAGGATCTCCCCCGCCCCCAGCTCGACGACCCGGGCGGCCCACTCGACGGTGTCGAGGCCCGTCGGCATGCGACCGCCGTGGGTGTACACCTCGAACTCGGGGCCGTTCCCGGGCCCGCCGTCCTCGCCGGGTCGGCGGCCGCGCGAGTCGATCGCGACGACGACGCACTGGGCGCCGAACTCCTCGGCGATCTCGGACACCAGCTCGGGCCGGTCGACCGCGGCGGTGTTGACGCCGACCTTGTCGGCGCCGGCGCGCAGCATGCGCCGGGCGTCCTCGACGCTGCGGATCCCGCCGCCCACCGTGAAGGGGATGAAGACCTCCTCGGCGGTGTGGCGGACCATCTCGACGGTGGTCTCGCGGGCGTCGGACGATGCGGTGATGTCGAGGAACACGAGCTCGTCGGCGCCCTCGGCGTCGTAGCGGGCCGCGAGCTCGACGGGGTCGCCGGCGTCGCGCAGCGCGACGAAATTGACGCCCTTCACGACGCGGCCGGCGTCGACGTCGAGGCACGGGATCACCCGGGCGACCGCCGTCACGAGCGGGCTCCGTCGACGGGTCGGTCGGCGGTCGCCGCCACGGCGTCGGCCACGGTGAACGCGCCCTCGTAGACGGCGCGACCGGTGATGGCGCCCGACAGGGCGCGGCCGCCGGCCGTCAACGAGGCGAGGGCCCGCACGTCGTCGAGCGTGCCGATGCCGCCCGAGGCGATCACCGGCACGGTCGTGGCGGCCAGGACCCGCGACAGGCCGTCGAGGTCGGGACCGGCCAGCGTGCCGTCCCGGCTGATCTCGGTGACGACGAGGGCGTCGACACCGGCGTCCTGGTAGGCGACGGCGAGGTCGAGCACGTCGGCCCCCGACCCCTCGAGCCAGCCCCGGACCGCCACCTCGGCGCCCCGGGCGTCGAGCCCGACCGCCACGGGGTGCTCGGCGGCGAGCCGGCGGACCAGGTCGGGGTCCTCGAGCGCCGCCGTGCCGAGGACGACGCGCCCGACCCCGGCGGCGAACAGCGCCTCGGCGGCCTCGGCGGTGCGGACACCGCCGCCGGTCTGCACGGGGACGTCGAGTGCGCCGGCGATGGCGGCCACGACGTCGCGGTTGCGGGGCTCGCCGGTGCGCGCGGCGTCGAGGTCGACCACGTGCACCCAGGGCGCCCCCTCGGATTGGAAGGCGAGCGCCTGGGCGACCGGGTCGTCGCCGTACACGGTGCTCTGGTCGTAGTCGCCCTGGTAGAGCCGCACGCAGCGGCCGTCGAGGAGGTCGATCGCGGGGTACAGGTCCATCTCTGGGTCTCGGGGCTCTGGGGCTCTGGGGCTCGGGTCGCGTCAGTCGCCGGCCGGGACCGAGGCGGCCAGGCGGACGAAGTTGCGCAGGAGGGCGAGGCCCGGCGCGCCGGACTTCTCGGGGTGGAACTGGGTGGCCATGACCATCTCGTGCTGGGCCGCAGCGGTGACCGGGCCGCCGTAGTCGCAGGTGGCGATCACGTCCGCCGTGACCTCGGGGGCGAACGAGTGGACGAAGTACATCCACGGCCGCTCCCCCAGGCCGTCGAGCAGCGGCGACTCGGTCACCGGGTCGAGCCGGTTCCACTGCATCTGCGGGTGCTTGGTGCCCGCGGGCAGGCGCGTGACCTTGCCGCTCAGGACGCCGAGGCCGGTGACGCCGGGCGACTCCTCCGACTCCTCGTAGAGCAGCTGCATGCCGACGCAGATGCCGAGGAACGGGCGGCCGGAGGCGACGGCCTCGAGCGCCACCTCGTCGAGACCGGTCGCCGACAGCGCCTCCCGGCACCGACCGAACGCGCCGACGCCGGGCAGCACGACGGCCGCGGCGCGCTCGACCTCCCGGGGGTCCGCGGTCAGGACGGCGTCCGCGCCCACGTGGGACATCGCCTTCTCGGCCGAGCGCAGGTTGCCGATGCCGTAGTCGAGGACGGCGATGCGCGGCGCGGGTCGGTCGGTCACAGGGTGCCCTTGGTGGACGGCAGCTCGGAGCCCTCCACCCGGACCGCGTCGCGCAGCGCTCGCGCCGCGGCCTTCACCGACGCCTCGACGATGTGGTGGGTGTTGCGACCGCGCACCATCGTGAGGTGGAGGGTGATGCCCGCCGAGGTGACGAACGCCCGCCAGAACTCCTCCATGAGCTGGGGGTCGAACGGCGGATCGCCGAGGATCTTCGCCCCGGGCGGATCGATCTCGTAGTGGAGGAACGGGCGGCCCGACAGGTCGAGCACCGCCTCGACGACGGCTTCGTCGAGCGGCACGCGGATCGACGCGAACCGCCGCACGCCCCGCTTGTCGCCGAGCGCCTGGCGCAGGACGTCGCCGAGGATGATCCCCGAGTCCTCGACGGTGTGGTGGGCGTCGATCTCGAGGTCGCCGTCGGCGTGCAGCGTCAGGTCCATGCCGCCGTGGCGACCGAGCTGGTCGAGCATGTGGTCGAAGAACGGCAGGCCCGTGCGGCAGTCGGTGGTGCCGCTGCCGTCGACGTCGAGCTGCACGGAGATCTTCGTCTCCTTGGTGATGCGCTCGGCGGACGCCGTCCGGGCGGAGGTCTCGCTGACGGCTGGTGGGTTCACGACACACAGGATCGCGCACCCGGGCCCTCGGGCCAGCACGTGTTGGACCCGACCCGGCGCCGGGGCGCTCAGGAGAGCGCGGCCGTGAGCGCCGCGAGGAACTCGTCGTCCTCGTCGGTCGTGCCCAGGGTCACGCGCAGGCAGCCCTCGAGGCCGGGCCACGACGCGCAGTTGCGGACCAGCACCCCGCGGTCGACGAGGTCCTGCCAGACGTCGGCGCCGTCGCGGTCCCGGGGGCGGAAGAGGATGAAGTTGGCCGCGCTCGGCCACACGTCGACCGGCAGGTCACCGAGCGCCGCCTCGACGCGGCCCCGCTCCTCGACGAGGTGGGCGACCCGGCGGCGCATGTCGGCGAGGTGGTCGAGCGCGAGCACGCCGGCCAGCTGCGTCAGCGAGTCGAGGTGGTACGGCAGCACGACGCGCTCGAGGTCGTCGACCACCCAGGTCGGGCCGATGAGGTAGCCGAGCCGCAGCGCGGCGGCCGACCAGGTCTTGGAGTACGTGCGGGTGACGACGATCGGGCGGTCCTCGTCGACCAGCGACAGCGCCGACCACGGCGAGAACTGCCCGTACGCCTCGTCGACCACGAGCAGGCCGTCGACCTCCTCGACGACCTCGAGCACCTGGCGGACCGTGTCCTCGGGCTCGAGCCGACCGGTCGGGTTGTTCGGCGAGCAGAGGAACGTGATCGTCGGGCGCTCGGTCAGCAGGAGCCGGCGCGCCTCCTCGACCTCGAGGGTGAAGTCGGCGTGGCGGCCGCCGCTGACGACCGTCGACCCGCACACCTTGGCGATGTGGGAGTGGAGGGCGTAGGTGGGCTCGAACGTGGCGACCCGGCGGCCGGACCCGCCGTAGGCCAGGCACAGCGACTGCAGCACCTCGTTGGACCCGTTCGCCGCGAACACGTTCGCGGCGGTGATGCCGCCGTCGACCTCGTCGCCCTCGGTCTCGGCGATCCGGGCGCGCAGCACGGTGGCGGCGCGGTCCGGGTACCGGTGCCACGCCACGGTGTCGAGGGCGACGCGGAGCTCCTCGACGAACTCCTCGGGCGGCGGCTCGGGCGCCTCGTTGGTGTTGAGCCGGACCCGCACGTCGACCTGCGGCGAGTGGTAGCCCTCCATCAGCGCGACGTCGTCGCGCACCGTCGGGCGGCTCATGCGGGAGCTCCCGTCGTGCCGGGGAGGCCGTCGGCGCGCAACGTCCGGCGGAGGCGGATCGACTCGGCGTGGGCGTCGAGGCCCTCCGCCTCGGCCAGCGCCTGCACCGCCGGGCCGATCTGGTCGAAGGCTTCGCCGTCGACGGTGATCACGTGGTGGTGCTTGAGGAAGTCGTCGACGGTCAGCGCGGACGAGAAGCGTGCGGTGCCATAGGTGGGCAGCACGTGGCTGGGGCCGGCGAGGTAGTCGCCGACCGAGGCGGGCGACCACGGGCCGATGAAGATGGCGCCGGCGTTGCGGACCAGCGGGACGAGGTCGGCGGCCCCACGGCAGAGCAGCTCGAGGTGCTCGGGGGCGACCTGGTTGGCGACCTCGATCGCCGCCTCGGGCGAGTCGACGAGCACGGCGTAGCCGCCCTCGGCGAGGGTGGCGGTGATCTCGGCCCGCCGGGGCGCCGCCTCGGTGAGCCGGCCCAGCTCGGCGTCGATCGCGTCGAGCGCGTCCGGATCCCACGAGATGAGCCAGGCGAGGCCGTCGGGGCCGTGCTCGGCCTGCAGGATGACGTCGATCGCGGCGAGGTCGGGCCGGATCGAGCCGTCGGCGACGACCACGACCTCGCTCGGTCCGGCGAACGCGGCCGCGACCCCGACGGTGCCGGCGACCTCCTGCTTGGCCAGCGCGACGTACTTGTTGCCCGGTCCGCAGATGACGTCGACCGCGGGCACCTGCTCGGTGCCGAACGCGAGGGCGCCGATCGCCTGGGCGCCGCCGATGGCGTACACCTCGTCGATCCCGGCGACGGCCGCGGCCGCAAGGGTGACCGGCGTGACCTCGCCGGTCTCCCTGTCGGGCGGCACGCACACGGCCACCTCGGGGACGCCGGCGACCTGCGCCGGCACCGCCGTCATCAGCAGGGTGGACGGGTAGGCGGCCCGACCGCCGGGCACGTAGCAGCCGACGCGGTCGACCGGCCGGTGGAACGAGCGGATGTGCACACCGTCGGTGTCGTGTGCGACCTCGGGCCGCAGCTGCGTCTCGTGGTGCGAGCGGATGCGGTCGCGGGCCAGCTCGAGCGCCGCCCGCACGTCGGGCGGGGTGGCCGCCAGCGCCGCCTCGATCCGGTCGGCCGGCACCCGCAGCGACTCCAGGCGCACGCCGTCGAAGCGCTCGGTGAGCTCGAGGAGGGCGCCGTCGCCGCGCTCCCGGACGTCGGCGAGGATCTCCCGCACCGCGGCGACGGGCTCGTCGCCGTCCACGCTCGGGCGAGGCAGGGAGCCGCCGGGATCGGCCACGCCGCGGAGGTCGAGTCGGTTGAGCACGGCCGCTCACGGTAGTGGTGGGGCCCGTCGCGCCAGTAGTAGGAATCGGGCCGTGAGCCTCCACGCCGACCTGGCCTCGATGCAGTCGACGCTCGACCAGGTGCTCGTCCGCGTCGACGAGGCCAGCCAGGTCGTGCGGGGCACCGATCGCGACGACCTGCTCGGCGACCTGTACGAGATCGAGCGGAACCTGCAGGCTGCGCAGCGTCGTTTGCGGCGCGCGCTCGAAGCGGCCGAGTCGCTGGACTGACTCGAGGTCGGCGTCGGGTCCCGCGCTGCTCAGGCGGGCCCGGGTGGTCGACCGGGCGGTGCCGACGGTCGGGTCCCGGTCGGCCCCGGTCTGGGCCGGTGCTGGGTCGCCATGGCGCAGCCCGTCGGCGTCGTGATCGTGAAGAAGCCGCCGTCCGCCGACCCGTCGGGACTGCGGATCATCCGCCAGCCGGATCGGTGGACCACGCCGTGGTGGCGACGGCAGAGCAGGGCCAGGTTGACGATGACCGTCTCGCCGCCGACCTGGTGCTCGACCACGTGGTGGGCGTCGCACCACGACGGCGCGGCGTCGCACCCGGGGAACACGCACCCGCCGTCGCGGGCCGTGAGCGCCCGTCGCATGGCCGGGTCGGCGAAGCGGTCGAGGCTGCGGACGGCGAGCGGCTCGCCGAGCGCGTCGAGCAGCACCTGGGAGATCGACGAGTCGCACAGCAGCAACTGCCACTGCTGCTGGCTGAGGATGCGACGGCTGCCATCGGGCGCAGCGACGGCCACGGTGACCCCGGCGAAGCGCCCGGGCATCTCGACGTGGTCGCCCTCCACGTGGTGCTCGTCGCCGCCGGCGGTGGCCGCGACGACCGCGGCCAGCGTCGGGTGGAGGTCGTCGACGCGGTCGGCGTCGACGACCAGCGACAGCTCCACCGACGGCCGCCGGGACCCGCCCGATCGAGCGGCGACGCCACGGCGGAGGAGCTCCACGAACGCGGCTGCGCGGAGCTCGGCCCGCGAGCGGGGGACGAGGTCGGGGATGCGCTCCGCCTCGTCGTGCTCGGCCTTCCAGAGCAGGTCCACCTCGGCCTCGAGCATCTGCTCGGCGGCGATGGCGTCGGTGCCGTAGAGGTCCATGACGATCGCGACGTGGTCCCCGGTGCGCGACACCTTGCCCTTCGAGCGCTCCGGCTCGGGTTCGGGCCCGTCGACGTCGGCCACCGCGGCGAGGTCCCTGACCTGGGCGAGGAAGTCGGAGAAGCGCGGCGTGTGCTCGGAGAGGTCCAGCAGCGAGGCCTGCGCCTCGCCGAGGAGCGAGGCGTTGCGGACGTTGATCGCGTTCGCCAGCACCATCGCCCGCTCCACCGAGATCCGGCCCTCGCACAGCGCCCGGTGGACCTCCGGGAGGTGGGCCGCGAGCTTGCGACCGACTCGGATCCGGCGCGTCCACGAGAGCCGGTCGCGACCGTGGCGCTGCTCGGAGTAGGCGCCCGGCGTCATGCCGAAGCGGACGTCGAACCCGCCGCGGTCCTCGGTCGCGATCAACGTGGTCATGCCGGCCGCGGTCAGGACGCGCTCGGCGTGCTCGAGCGCGTCGAGCAGGCCGAACCGCTCGTCCTCCGTGAGGGTCGACGGGTCGAGCGCCCCGACGGCCTGCACGGCGTCGAGCAGCTCCTTCGCAGCGGCCGGCGGCACGAACTCGACGCCCGTCACCCCGCCGGGCCGCCCACTGCCTGCCGACCCATCCCCCGGCTCGGGCTCGGAGCGGTTCCAGCCCTCCGACCACCCCGGCCGGTCGATCGAACACATGTTCGAGAGGATACGGATACACTGTGACACGCTTCGACCGCCGGCAGCTCGCCTGCGGACTGACCCGACGAGGTCCGACCGGCGCGAGACGACGGCTCACGTCGTCGCACGGCACCGACGGGTTCGAAAAGCACCCGACGCCCCCGAAGGGGCGTCGGGCAGGCGACCCGGGCGGCGGGAGCCCAGTGGTCGCCGATACCAGGTGGCGGGAACCTGGCGCGGGTCAGTTCAGCACACCCGCTAGGGGCTGTCCACGACTTCGCGTGACCGATTCCACACCGGTTCCGCCCGCCCCGGAGGGCCGCTCGGCCGGCCGTCGGGAGCGCGTCCGGCCCCCGCTGCGGCGCCGGACGGCGCGCCCGGGTCAGGCCGGTGCGAGGAGGTGCGCCGAGGGGCAGAAGTCCGCGAGGACGCAGGCGTCGCAGCGTGGCGCCCTGGCCACGCAGACGCGCCGACCGTGCAGGATCAGGCGCAGGCTGAACGCGCCGCGCTCCCGTGCCGGCACCATCGGGTTGAGCACCATCTCGACCTTGACCGCGTCCTTGGCCTCGGTGTCGGAGAGCTCGTCGGTCAGACCGAGGCGGCGGCTCACCCGGAGCACGTGCGTGTCGACCACCAGACCGGGCAGGTCCAGGGCCACGCTGCGGATCAGGTTCGCCGTCTTGCGACCGACGCCGGGGATCGACACGAGGTCGGCCATCCTCCCGGGCACCTCGCCGTCGAACCGGTCGACCAGCGCCGTCGCCATCCCGATCAGGCTGCGGGCCTTGGCCCGGAAGAAGCCGGTCGAGTGGATGAACTGCTCGAGCTCGGCGGGATCCGCGTGCGCCAGGTCCTGCGGTGTCGGGTAGCGGGCGAACAGCGTCGGCGTCACGAGGTTGACCCGGGCGTCGGTGCTCTGGGCCGACAGGATCGTGGCGGCGAGCAGCTCGAAGGCGTTGCGGTGGTCGAGCTCGCAGAGGGCGTCGGGGTACTCGAGGGCGAGCCGCTCGTTCGTGACCCGCGCCCGGCCGCTGGGTGTACGGGGCCGGGCCATCGGCGCAGGGTAGCTTCCGATCCCATGGCCCCCGACGAGGCGCTCCCCTCCCCCGGTGACGGCACGGCCGCCGCCGGGACGGCCGCGCCGGTGCGCCCGGAGCCCGAGTGGATCTCGCCGGTGACCGCCGAGGTCGACGCCGACATGCGGGCCGAGGGGCGGACGCTCGTCCGCCTGCTCCACCAGATGCGCTGCGACCTCCCGCTCTCCGCCGCCGTCGTCGACGCCACCACGCCGATCGACGTCCGGCCGTTCCGCGCCGGGGACGAGGACGGGTGGCTCGGGGTCAACAACCGAGCGTTCCGGTGGCACCCCGACCAGGGCGGCTGGGACCGCGACCGCCTCGCGGCCCGGTTGGCCGAACCCTGGGTCCGCCTCGACGGGTTCCTCGTCCACGAGGGCCCCGAGGGCATGGACGGGTTCTGCTGGACGCGGGAGCACCCGGCGTCGGGCGACGACCCGGCGATGGGCGAGATCTTCGTGATCGCCGCCGACCCGTCGACGGCCGGCCGGGGGCTCGGCCGGTCGCTCACCGTCGCCGGGCTGGCCCACCTCGCCGGACGGGGACTGCACGTCGGCATGCTCTACGTCGAAGCCACCAACACACCGGCGCTGCGCCTGTACGAGCGGCTCGGCTTCGTCGTCCACCACTCCGACGCGGCGTACACCCGCTGATGGCCGCCGGGTCGCAGCGCACCCGCTACGACGTCGGCCGGGCGGAGCTCGACGAGCTGCTCGCCGGCGAGCCGTCGTACCGCGTCGACCAGATCTGGGACGGCCTCTACCGCCAGGGCAAGGACCCGTCCGAGCTCAGCAACGTGCCGAAGGCGCTGCGCGCCCGGCTCGAGTCCGACCTGCCGACCGCGCTGACCGAGGTCACCCGCGTCACCACCGACGACGGCGGCACCGTGAAGCTCCTCTGGGAGCTCGAGGGCGGCTCGCGCATCGAGACCGTCCTCATGCACTACGACGACCGCACGACCGTGTGCGTGTCCACCCAGGCCGGGTGCGCCATGGCCTGCGGCTTCTGCGCGACCGGGCAGGCCGGCTTCGAGCGCCAGCTCGGCGTCGGCGAGATCGTCGAGCAGGTCGTCGAGGCTCGGCGCGAGGCCGGCGACCGTCGCGTGTCGAACGTCGTCTTCATGGGCATGGGCGAACCGCTCGCCAACTACGACCGGACGTGGGCGGCCGTGCACCGGCTGCACGACGACATCGGGATCGGGGCCCGCCACCTCACGCTGTCGACCGTCGGGCTCGTGCCGGGCATCCGCCGGCTCGCGGTGGCCGACCTGCCGGTGAACCTCGCGGTGTCGCTGCACGCGGCCGACGACGAGCTGCGCGACGAGCTCGTCCCCATCAACCGGCGCTACCCGCTCGACCAGCTGGTGGAGGCGTGCCGGGACTACGTCGACCGGACCCGTCGGCGGCTCAGCTTCGAGTGGGCGATGATCTCCGGCGTCAACGACCGGTTCGAGGACGCGGCCCGCCTCGCCGGCATCGCCAACGACCTGCGGGCGCACGTGAACCTGATCCCGCTGAACTCGACGCCCGGGTACGCGGTGCAGGGCTCGTCGCGCAACCGGGTCCACGCGTTCGCCGAGGACCTGCGGCGACGGGGGGTCAACGTGACGCTGCGCGACACCCGTGGCTCCGACATCGACGCCGCGTGCGGACAGCTGCGCGCCGGCCACGAGGCGCAGCCGATCGCGCCACCCCGCCGCCGCTCCTGACGCCACCGTCGACCGGCCGTCGGGTTTCTGTGGTCCGGATCGCGACAAGGGTTGTCGCTGTGCACCCCTATATCTCGGCGGGGCGGACGAGCACGGTGTGGTGGGCGTCGGCACGGATCGCGTCGACCAGGTGCTCGTCGGGGCCGACGACGGCGCCGGGCCACACGACCGACCGCTCGACGGTGCCCCGCACCACCGCGCCCTGGCCGATCACCGGTCGGCCGCCGCTCAGCCAGAGGTTGGCCGCCAGGTACTGCTCCGGCGTGCCGCAGTCGACGACCGGTCCCGTCGCCGCCACCGCGTCCAGCGCGCCGGCCTCGAGCTGCGGTCGCCACAGCACCTCCCACAGCCCCGACGGCTCGGCCGACAGCTCCCGGACGAGGTCCCACGGCGCGATCGAGGCGACGATCCCGCTCCTCGGGCCGAACGGCTCGTCCGGCGCGCCCGGCGGTGGGGTCGCCAGCACCCGCACTCGCCGACCGTCCCAGCCGGCGACGAACGCCCGCAGGTCCTCGGCGTGGACGGTGTCGGCGTTGACGACGAGCGCGCTGCGCCCGTCGAGGAAGTCGACGAGCGCCGCCAGCGCGCCGGCGGTGCCGAGGGCCTCGGGCTCCTCCTCCGACACGTGCACGTCGTGGCGGTCGGCGAGGTGGGCCAGCATCGCGTCGCGCCCGTGGTGGACGTTCACCGCGACCGGCGTCCCGGTCACGGCGCCCACCTGCGCGACCGCACGGTCGAGCAGCGTGGTCGCGCCCATCGGGCACAACGGCTTCGGGCGGAGGTCGGTCAGCGGTCGGAGCCGCCGTCCTTCGCCGGCGCTCAGGACGACGCCGGCCAGCACCACACCGCGCGCCCGCTCCGCCAGACTGTCAGCCATGCCGGCCCTCTCCGAACGTCGTTGGTACAACCCCCGACTGCCCCAGACCCTCGTCGTCAGCCAGTGGCTCCTCTACTTCGACGCCTTCTGGGCGCTGCTCGCGGTGCTGACCGGCGGCATCCTCGGCTCGGTCCTCGGCGCCGTGCTGCTGCTCGGCAGCCTCGCCGCCTGCGTGTACGGGGCCTACGGCATCGCGAACGAGCTCAAGCTCGGCTACCAGGTCGCCCTCCTCGCCGCGTTCCTGCCGTTCATCATCCGGATCATCGCCGTCATCCAGGCCGGCGTGCCGATCGCCGACCACATCGGGTTCATCCTGGTGCCGGGCGGGATCATCAACGCGATCTTCGTGTACGCCCTGGTCGCGCTGCTGCTCCACCAGCAGTCGCGCGAGTACCAGCGCGTCTGGTTCCGCTGAGGCCCACCGGGCTGGCCCTCCCGTGCCCTCCGGCCGGGCTGGCCGGTCCCCGGCGAGCGCTGACAAGATGCCGTCATGGCCACCACCGTCAACGGCATCGCAGGACTCAAGGAGCTGGTGGGGACCCACCTCGGCTACTCCGACTGGCTCGAGATCACCCAGGAGCGCGTCAACACCTTCGCCGACGCCACCGGTGACCACCAGTGGATCCACGTCGACGTGGAGCGGGCCACGGCCGAGTCGCCCTTCGGCGGTCCGATCGCCCACGGCTACCTGACCCTGTCGCTCGGCCCGGTGCTGTTCCCCCAGATCATGCGGGTCGACGGCGTCAAGATGGGCGTGAACTACGGCTGCGGCAAGGTCCGCTTCCCGTCGCCCGTCCCGGTCGGCTCGAAGCTGCGCCTCGGCGCCACCCTCGACGGCGTCGAGGACCTCGGCGGCGGCTGGTCGCAGATCTCGATGACCTTCACCTTCGAGGTCGAGGGCGCCGAGAAGCCGGCCTGCGTCTCGGAGATCATCTTCCGCTACGCGGAGTGAGCGGGCGCCGGTCGCACCGACGCCGTGCGGACCCGGACCCCAGCGGCTGATCAGGACCGAAGCTCCGGGATGACGCGCGTCCCCAGGAGGCGCAGCGTGGTGTCGTCGGGGTAGTCCGAGCACCAGGGCACCAGCCCGCCGCAGCCGAGCGCCTGGTACTCGGCGATGCGCTCGCACACCTGCTCGGGCGTGCCGACCAGGTTGCCGGCGCGCCACGACTCGAACGGCTCACCCCAGAAGCTCCGGCTGCCGCCCTCGACGATCTCCTGCTCGGTCTCCCGGATGTGGATCTCGGGCGACCACGTCATCGTGATCTCGTCGGGATCGCGGCCCACGTCGGCGCAGTGGGCGCGCAGCACGTCGCGCTTGTGCGCCCACTCCTCGGGCGAGCCGCCGAAGTTCGAGCGGTCGGCGTGGCGGGCCACCACCCGGAGGGTCAGCTGCTCGCCGCCGCCGCCGATCCAGATCGGCGGGTGGGGGTCCTGCACGGGCTTCGGGTCGCACTGCGCGCCCGCGACGTTGACGAAGCGGCCCTCGTAGGTCGCGTCGGGCTCGGACCACATGAGCTTGACCACCTCGACGGTCTCCCGGAGGTAGCGGATCCGGTCCGCGGCGGGCGGGAACTCGTAGCCGTAGGACCGGAACTCCTGGTCGTACCAACCGGCGCCGATGCCGAAGTCGAGCCGGCCGCCGGAGATGACGTCGACGGTCGAGGTGATCTTGGCGACCAGCGCCGGGTTCCGGTACGCCGCGCAGCTGACCATCTGGCCGAGGCGGATGCGCGACGTCGACGCCGCCAGCGCGGCGATCGTGGTCCAGCACTCGAACACGGTCTCGTGGGCCGGGACCGGCACGTTGTGGACGTGGTCGTAGACCCAGATCGAGTCGAGGCCGAGCTCCTCGGCGAGCTGCGCCGTGCGCACCGTGACCGCCCACTTGTCCTGGGGGTCCTCGATGCCCGCCAGCTCCATCTTCCAACCCTGCGGCGCGAACACTCCGAAGATCATCCTGAGGAGACTATGACCAGCGGTGCTGCCCGGGTCGGGTGCTCGCAGGCGCCCCCGTACAGTGAGCCGGTGCCGTCGTCCGCCCCCCGAACCGGCCGTCGCGGCGCTGCCCGTCGCGGCCGTCGGACGCTGCCGGCCGTCGCCGCGCTGGCGGTCACGCTGCTGGTCGCGGTCGGCTGCGCCGGCGACGACGGCACCGCGCTCCCCCGCATGTCGTCGGGCGACCGACCGGCCGAGACCTCCGACGTGCCGTCCACGACGACGATCCCCGACGGCCTGCCGGCGACGTGGCAGCCCGCACCGCTGGAGTGGGCGACGTGCCCGCCGTCGGACGGCCGGGACCTCTCCGCGGCGCGCTGCGCCACGCTCGCCGTGCCCCTCGACTGGGCCGACCCGGCGGGGCCGACCATCGACCTCGAGCTGGCCAGGCTGCCCGCCACCGGCGGCGCGGACGAGCGGATCGGCACGCTGCTGACCAACCCGGGCGGACCCGGCGGCTCGGGGGTGGACTTCATCGCGGCCGACCCGTTCGGCGGCTCCCTGTCGCGGCGCTTCGACCAGGTCAGCTGGGACCCCCGCGGCGTCGGCCGGTCGACGGCCGTGCGCTGCGGCAGCGACACCGCGTCGGCGTTCCTGGCCGCCGACCCCGATCCCGACACCCCGACCGAGCAGCAGGAGCTGGACCGGCTCGCGGCGGCCGTGTCGAGCGAGTGCGCGTCGAGCGACGCCGCGCTGCTCGCCCACATCGGCACCGTGGACGTCGCCCGCGACATGGAGGCGATCCGCCTCGCGCTCGGCGACGGCGCGCTCAACTACGTCGGGTTCTCGTACGGCACCCAGATCGGCCAGCACTACGCCGAGATGTTCCCGGACAGGGTGCGGGCGATGGTGCTCGACGGCGTCGTCGATCCCGCGCTCGGCTTCACCGACTTCCTCATGGGCCAGATCGACGGGTTCGACGCGTCGTTCGAGCGCTCCGTGGCCGGGTGCCGGACGAACGCCCGGCGGTGCGGCGTGGTCGACCTCGCCGCGGCCTACGACCAGGTGCGCGAGCAGGTGGAGCAGGCCCCGCTGCCGGCCGGACCGGGCCGCACGCTGGGGCCGGCCGAGCTCGCGGTGGCCGCCGTCTACACCGGCTACGCGGACGACGGCTGGAAGCGGCTCGGCCCGGCGCTCGCGGACGCGCTCGACGGCGACGGGACGGCCCTGGTCGAGCTCTCGGACCGCTACCACGACCTCGGCGGCTACGGCGCCTACGCGGGCGTCGTGTGCACCGACACCCCGCCGCCCGCGTCGTCCGCCGAGTGGCAGCGGTTCTCCGACGCGGCCCGGGCCCGCTCGCCGCGCTTCGGCGGGTCGGTCGCGAACGAGCTGCTCCCCTGCGCGACCTGGCCCGTGCGCTCCGACGCCGTGCCGGCGCCCCTCACCGCCCCGGGCGCACCGCCGATCCTCGTCATCGGCAACACCGGCGACCCGGCCACGCCGCTCGCCAACGCCGAGGCGGTGGCGAGCCACCTGGCCTCGGGCGTGCTGGTCACGGCCGACATCTCCGGCCACACGGCCTACGGCGTGGACGCGTGCGTCACCGACCTCGTCGACGCCTACCTGACCACCCTGGCGGTCCCGCCCGACGGCACCCGCTGCGGCGGCTGATCCCGACGGGGCCCGCCCGCCGGGGCCCTTTCGACGGGCGCCCCGACCCACCGTACGATCGGCGCCGGATCGACACCGGGGGGTACGAGTGGACGACCAGGCGGGGCACAGCGCCCCCACCGCGACGGAGTTCAACCTTGCGGCCGTGCACGAGGCGGTCGAGGCGGCGGTGCCCGACCGCGACTGCATCGTGGCGTATCGCGCCGACGGCTCCGTCGACCGTCGGACCTACCGCGACGTCGGCGACCGGACGCGCCGGCTCGCCGGCGCGCTGCGGGCCCGGGGCCTGGGCCGGGTCGTCGAGCGCAGCCGTCTGGACTCGCACGAGTCCGGCCAGGACCACGTCGCGCTCTACCTGCACAACTGCCCCGAGTACGTCGAGGGCATGCTCGGCGCCTACAAGGCCCGCACCGTGCCGTTCAACGTCAACTACCGCTACGTCGCGGAGGAGCTCGAGTACCTGCTGCGCGACTCGGGCGCCCGGGCGATCGTCTACCACTCGGCCTTCGCGCCGACGCTGGCCGAGGTCCGCGACCGGCTCGACGACCTCGAGGTGCTGTTCCAGGTCCCCGACGCGTCGGGCAACGACCTGCTCCCGGGCGCCGTGTGGCTCGAGGACGCGCTGGCCGAGCAGCCGACCACGCTGCCCGACGAGCTCGTGTCGTCGTGGTCGCCCGACGACCTCTACATCCTCTACACGGGCGGCACGACCGGCATGCCCAAGGGCGTCATGTGGCGCCAGGGCGACATCTTCGTGGCCGCCATGGGCGGTCGCCGCAACGCCGACCAGCAGGAGTGGTCGTCCTACGGGCAGATCGCCGAGAACGCCGCGGCCGGCGGCGCCAAGCTGCTCCCCGGTCCGCCGTTCATGCACGGCGCCGCGCACTGGGTCGCCTTCAACTTCTTCACCAACGCCAACACGATCGTGCTGCCGTCGGTGACCGATCGGCTCGACGTCGACGACCTGCTGGCGACGATCTCGGCCGAGGGCGTCAACGTGGTGCTGATCGTGGGCGACGCGTTCGGCCGGCCGCTCGTCGACGGGATCGAGGCGGCGGTCGAGGCCGGGACCCCCGACCTCAGCTCGGTGCTGGCGATCGCGTCGGGCGGGGCCGCGCTGTCGCCGGGCGTGAAGTCGCGGATGCTGGCGGCGATGCCGTCGATCATCGTGATGGACGGGCTCGGCGCGTCGGAGACCGGCCAGCAGGGCACGCAGCTCACCGCAGCCGGCCAGGAGGCGTCGACCGGGGACTTCACGCCGGGGCCGGGCATGTGCATCCTGTCCGACGACCTGTCGTCGGTGCTCGAGGCCGGCCACGACGAGATGGGCTGGCTCGGCCAGGCCGGTCGCGTGCCGCTCGGCTACCTCGGCGACGCCGACAAGACGGCCCGGACCTTCCCCGTCATCGACGGCGTCCGCTACGCCGTGCCGGGCGACCGTGCCCGCCTCACCGCCGAGGGTCGGCTCGAGCTGTTCGGGCGCGACTCGGTCACGATCAACTCGGGCGGCGAGAAGATCTTCGCCGAGGAGGTCGAGCAGGCCCTCCTCCACCACCCCGCCGTGCGCGACTGCGTCGTCGCCGGGCGCCCGTCGGACCGCTGGGGCAACGAGGTCGTCGCCGTGGTCGCGCTGGCCGACGGCGCCGAGGTGGACGACGAGGAGCTGCTCGAGGAGGCCGGGCGCCACATCGCGCGGTACAAGCTGCCGAAGGCGATCGTCCGCCGCGACGTGCTGCAGCGCTCGCCGTCGGGCAAGGCCGACTACCGCTGGGCACGCGACCAGGCGGTCGCTGGTGACGGAGACCAGGCGGTCGCCGGGTCGGTCGAGGGGGCCAACCAGGGATGAGCGCTCGCGGCGACCGGGTCGTCGTCTGGGACCTCGGCAACGTGGTCATCCCGTGGGAGCGGCGAGGTGCGCTCGCCCGCTTCATCGACGACGAGGACGAGGTCGAGCGGTTGGCCGCCGAGGTGTTCGACCTCGAGACGAACGTGCACCTCGACCGCGGCCACGCGGTCGAGGAGGTGCGGGCGATCGTCGAGGAGCGCCATCCGGGTCACGGCTGGGTGGTCGAGCGCTACGTCGAGCACTTCCGCCACTCGCTCGGCCCGCAGGACGGCGAGGTCGCGGCGCTCATCGACGAGCTGGTCGACCGCGGCGTCCGCTGCGTCGGGCTGTCGAACTGGTCCGCCGTGTCGTTCACGGGGATCGCCGACGACTTCTCGGCGGTCGGTCGGCTCGAGGGCGTGGTGATCTCCGGGGAGGAGCGGGTCTGCAAGCCCGAGCCCGAGATCTTCCGACGTTGCGAGGCGCGGTTCGGCTTCCGGCCGGAGCAGGCGCTGTTCTTCGACGACTCGCCGGCGAACGTGGCCGGCGCGAGGGCCGTGGGCTGGGACGCGGAGCTGTTCACCGGCGCCGCCGCGGCCCGGCTCGCCCTCGTCTCCCGGGGGCTGCTGCCGGGGTCGTAGCCTGCGAGCGATGGCCTCCCCCACCTCCGACGCCGGCCCCGCCCCCGATCGCGCTGCGCTCATCCCCCGGGCCGACGAGCCGCTGCCGACCGGTGCCGACAAGACGGCGTCGGTCCAGGCGCTGTTCGACACGATCGCCCCCCGCTACGACCTGGTGAACCGGATCATGACGTTCCGGATGGATGTGGGCTGGCGCCGCCGCACCGTCGACCTGCTCGGGCTGGCGCCCGGGGCGACGGTCGTGGACCTGGCCAGCGGGACCGGTGACCTGTCGGCCGAGATGGCGTTGCGCGGCCTCGTGCCGGTGGGCGCCGACCTCAGCTTCGGGATGCTGGCGGCTGCGCCGGTGCCGTTCTCCCGCGTGCAGGCCGACGGCGTGGCGCTGCCCTTCGCCGACGGGTCGGTCGACGGTGCCACCTGCGGGTTCGCGCTGCGCAACTTCACCGACCTCGAGGCGACGATCGCCGAGCTCGGGAGGGTGATCCGGCCCGGCGGGCGGATGGCCCTGCTCGAGGTCGCCGAACCGCCCAACCCGATCATGCGCTGGGGCCACGGCATCTACTTCGGCAAGGTCGTGCCGGTCATCGGCGGGCTGCTGTCGGACGGGCAGGCGTACTCGTACCTGCCCCGCTCGGTGGCCTACCTGCCCGAGCCGCCCGAGCTCGTCTCGATGGTCGAGCGCTGCGGGTTCCGCGACGTCGACCGGTCGCTCCTGTCGGGCGGGATCGCGCAGCTGATCACCGCGACCCGGGTGCTGGGCTGATGCCGACCGCCCGTACCGAACCGGGCGATCCGGTCGACGAGCTGCCGCCGCCGGGCGTGGCCGCTGTCGCGTTCTCGTCGCCCCGTCGCAGCCTCTGGGGCACCGGCGAGGCGCTCCGGATCGAGGTGCCGGCGCCGTGGCCGGACCACGTCGGCGTGGTCGCCAAGGCGCTCGAGGCCATCGCGCACGAGGGTCCGCAGGCGCCCGGTCGAGGTCCGGTCGCGTTCGGCGCGCTCCCCTACGACCGCCGGTCCGCCGCGACGCTCGTCGTCCCGGCGTTCCTCCACGGCCGCACGTCCGACGGCGACCGCTGGACCACGCGGATCGAGGGCCCCGGCATCCCGACCCACGAGCTGATCGGCGACGACGTGGCGCCGCACCGCCAGCCCGGGACCGTCGTCGTCGAGGGCGGGCGCGTCGGGCAGTGGGTGCACGGCGTCGTCCGCGCCGTCCAGCACATCCGGCAGGGCGCGCTCACCAAGGTCGTGCTGGCCCGGGAGATCACGGTGACCGGCGACGGGCCGTTCGACGCGCCGACGCTGCTGCGGCGGATGCGCAGGGCCGCGCCGGCGTCGTTCGCCTACTCGGTCGACGGCTTCGTGGGCGCCACGCCCGAGCTGCTCGTGTCGCGCATCGGCGACGTCGTGCGCGCGCACCCCATGGCCGGGACCCTGCCGCGCACCGGTGACCCCGACGCGGACGCCCGCCGGGCGGGCGAGCTGCTCGGCAGCCACAAGAACCGGGTCGAGCACCAGATCACCATCGACATGGTCCACGACACGCTGCTGCCCTGGTGCTCGTACCTCGACGCCGAGCCCGAGCCGTCGATCGTCGCCGCCGGGCCGGTCCAGCACCTCGCCTCGCTGGTCGAGGGCCGGCTGTCGCAGCCCGAGCCGTCGGTGCTCGAGCTCGTCGCCGCGCTCCACCCGACGCCGGCCGTCGGCGGCTGGCCCCGGGCCGAGGCGCTCGCGCTGCAGGCCGAGCTCGAGGGCGTCGACCGGGGCCGCTACGCCGGACCGGTCGGGTGGGTCGACGCAGCGGGCAACGGCGTGTTCGGCGTCGGCATCCGCGGCGTCCAGCTCGACGGGGCCGAGGCGCGGCTCTTCGCCGGCGTCGGCGTGGTCGCCGAGTCCGACCCGGAGGCCGAGCTCGAGGAGACCCGGGCCAAGGCCCAGGCCGTGCTCAGCGCCCTCACCCGCGTCTGAGCACGGGGCCACCCCTGACCTGGGGACGCCTCGGCGTCAGAGGTCGGCGGCCCCGACGGGGGTGCTCGTCTCGTCGGCCCACGCGTCGCGCAGGCGGTCGAGCACCGTGGTCACGTCGGCGAAGCCGGCGAAGTGGCCCTCGCCCGGGCGGACGCGCAGCTCGCCGCGGGGCAGGCGGGCCGCCTGGTGGTGCCCGTGGCTCGGCGGGACGATCGTGTCGTTCAGGCCCTGCCACACGATGACCGGCGCCTGGACCTGGTCGAGCGTGAAGCCCCAGTGGCGGCTGAACAGCGCCATGTCGTGGGCGACGGAGCGGATCTCGTGGGCCCCGAGGATGTCCTGGAGGAACATCGCGCGGAACTGCGGATCGCGGAGCACGGGCTTGTCGGCGAACCCCAGCAGCGCGACGTAGGCGTTGAACACCGGATCGGCGACGGGGGTGAGCACGTCGATGACGAAGGCGAGCACCGAGCCGACCGGCGTGCGCAGCACCTCGAACGCCGGCGCGACGAAGCGCATGACGCGGGTGTAGGACCACACGGCGTCGGGGCCCCGGGTCGGGCCCATGCCGCCGAGCAGCGTCGCCACGACGACCCGCTCGGGCATGTGGTGGGCGACGGCGAGGGTGTAGGGCCCTCCGCCGGAGAGCCCGACGACGGCGAAGCGGTCGAGCCCGAGGTCGTCGGCGAGCACCTCGATGTCGGGCGCGAAGTCGAGGATGCGCTCGTAGCGGTGGTCGGTCGACACGCCGGTGCCGGGTCGCTCGACGGTGATGATCCGGAAGCCCCGCTGCAGGGCGGCCTGGTGGATGCTGGGCGGCACCTGGGTGCGGGCGCCGGGCGTGCCGTGGAACCACAGGACCGGGTCGCCGTCGGGGTGGCCGAACTCGGCCCAGCCGAGCACGCGGTCCTCGCCGACCACGCTCTGGCCGACGCGACGCGGGATCGGCGCCCCCTCGCGCTTGATCGCCTCCACGATCTCGACGATCGGCGGCCCGTCGAACTCGACGGCACCGGTCGCGTCGACGACTGCGTCGTCGGGGTGCTCGCCGCCCGGCTTCCCTCCCGAGGTGCTCATCAGGACTCGACGTTACCGCTGCCGTCCGCCCGTTCCACCTGGGCGGGGCCCTCGTCCGCCGTCCCGGCGGCGCGGGCGAGGGCGGCGGCCACGGCGTCCTGGAGGCGCCGGTGCACGGCCACGTTCTCGGTCCGGTCGGACCGCACGGCGATCACCCGGGGACCGCCCCGCATGGCGGCGCCGCTCAGCGCGGCCTGGAGGCCGGCCCGGCTCGTGACCCGCTCGGCCGGCACGCCGTGCGCCTCCGCGACCGCCACCACGTCGATGCCGTGCGGCGTGCCGAAGAGCTGCTCGAACCGCTCCTCGGCCAGGCGCTCGGCCTGGGGCAGGAAGCTGAAGATGCCGCCGCCGTCGTTGTCGACGACGACGATCGCCAGGTTGACGCCCCGCCGGGCCAGCCCGATGAGGGCGCTGGAGTCGTGCAGGAAGGCGATGTCGCCGGTGAGCAGCACGGTGGGCGTCCAGGTCAGCGCCACGCCGACGGCGGTGGAGGTGACGCCGTCGATGCCGTTCGCGCCGCGGTTGGCGACGACCCGGACGTCGTCGCAGGCCGGGGCGAACCACTCGAGGTCGCGCACGGGCATCGACGAGGACGTCACGAGCACGCCGCCGGGCGGGACGGCGGCGAGCGCGTCGAGCGCCGTCGCCGGCTCGGACGCCGTGCCGCCGGCGCCGAGCACCTCGTCGAGCGCGCCCCGGGCGGTGGTCTCGGCCGCTCGCCACGCCGTGGTCCACGCCTCGGGCGCCGGGGCCGCGGTGCCGGCGCCGAGCTGGCGGCAGACCTCGGCCGGGTCGGCCGGCAGCGCACGGGCGAGCAGGTGGTCGGGGTCGGGGACGAGACCGAAGCGGTCGACGCCGACCTGGACCGCGCCCGACCGCGCCAGCCACTCGTTCAGCACCCGCGAGGCGTGCAGGCCGCCCAGGCGGAGCACGAACTCGGGCCGGTGGGCGTCGGCGAACGGGCCGTGGCGCAGCAGCAGGTCGGCGGTGGTCACGACCGACGGGTGCCCGCGCCGGCAGCCCGACGGGGCATCGGCGAGGACCGGCCACCCGAGCCGCTCGGCGAGTCCGAGCACCGCCTCGGCGTCGGGCTCGTCGACCGCGGCGCGGGCGCCGGCGACGACCATGCCGCGACGGCCCGACAGGGCGCCCACGAGCCGGCCCAGCTCCTCGTCGACGACCCCCCAGGACGCCCCGGGCGTCGGCGCGGGCAGCGGCTCGCGCGCCGGAGGGAGCGGTCCGGGCGTGCCGAGGAGCGGTTCGCGGAAGGCGAGGTCCAGGTGGACGGGCCCCGGCGTGGTGCCGAGCGTGCGGACCCAGGAGTCCCGGGCCAGGTCGCGCCACCACGCCGAGCCCTCGGCGGCGGCGGGGCCGGGCTCGCAGTACCAGCGGACGGCCGAGCCGTACAGGTCGCGCTGGTCGATCGTCTGCGGCGCGCCGACGCCCTGCAGCTCGGGCGGCCGGTCCGCCGTCACGACCAGCACCGGCACGGCCGCCTGGTGCGCCTCCACCACGGCGGGGTGGAAGTTGGCCGCGGCGGTGCCGCTGGTGCACAGGAGCACGGCGGGGCGACCGGAGGCGATGCCCAGCCCGAGGGCGGTGAAGGCGGCGGAGCGCTCGTCGTGGACGACGTGGACCCGCAGGCCGGGCTGCTCCGCGATGGCCACGGCGAGCGGGGTCGACCGCGAGCCGGGCGACACGACGGCGTCGGTCAGGCCGAGGCGGCGCCACTCGTCGACGAGCGTGGCGCAGTAGGTCGCGGCGACGTCGGCGGGATCGGCGGGCGGCGCGTCCGGGGCGGCGTCCGGAGCACCCGGCGCAGTGGGGGCACCGGCCGCGGGCGGTTCGGTCGGGAAGGCTCGTTCGGTCATGGGTCCTTGCGGGCGCCGTCGGGGCGGTGCCCGCCCACGGCCACCGGGGTGGTCGCGGGCGGACGACGGCGACGGGCCAGCCTACGGTGAGCACCGTGCCCGACCCGAATGGAACGCCCCGCTCCTCGGTCGTCATGCTCCACGGCTTCACCCAGACGGGCGGCTGCCTCGGCCCCGTCGCCGACGCGCTCGCGCCCACCCACTCGGTCCTCCGGCCCGATCTGCCGGGCCACGGCGACGCCACCCGGCTGGCCGGGAAGGACCTCTGGGCCACGGCCTCGCACCTGGCCACCGCCATCGGCCCCACGCTCGACGGCCCCTCGGTGTGGTTCGGCTACTCCTTCGGCGGCCGGGTCGCCCTGCACGTCGCCCTCGCGCATCCCGAGGTGGTGTCGGGCCTGGTGCTGGTCGGAGCGACGGCCGGCATCCGCGACGACGCCGAGCGCGCCGAGCGGGCCGCGAGGGACCGCGAGCTGGCGGACCACGTCGAGGCCGTGGGCGTCGACCGCTTCCTCGACGAGTGGCTGGCCGGCCCGCTCTTCGCCGGCCTGCCCGAGTGGGCCCGCTTCGCGGAGGAGCGGCGGCGGAACACCGCGGCCGGGCTGGCCGGCAGCCTGCGCCACGCCGGGACGGGCTCGATGGCGCCCCTGTGGGACCGCCTCGACGAGATCACCGTGCCCGTGCTGTGCCTGAGCGGCGAGCGGGACCCGAAGTTCACGGCGCTGGCCGAGGAGCTGGGGCGGGCGCTGCCCGCAGCCGAGGTCGCCGTCGTGACCGACGCGGGCCACGCCGCCCACCTCGAGCAGCCCGATGCGGTCGCCCAGGCCATGCTCCCGTTCTGCGACCGGCTGGTCCCGCTCACCGCGGCGCGCCAGCTCGACCCCGCCCCCCGCTGGTACGCCTGACCCGCTGTGCCGGCCGACCCGGGCCGGGTCCGTCGGGTCAGCCGCCGACGAGGAACCCGATCGCGACGAGCAGGCCGTAGACCATCTGGACCTTCCCCGTGTCGCCCAGCACTGCGATCAGCTGCGGGCCCTTCGCGCCGCTCAGCACGGCGACGACCGGTCGTCGGGCGAGGACCAGCGCCACGAACGCGATCGCGGCGAGCGGCCGCTCCCCCAGCCCCGCCATGAACGGCAGCAGCACGAACGGGATCACGACGAGCACCACGTAGAGGCCACGGGTGTTCCTGTCGCCGAGGCGGACGGCCAGGGTCCGCTTCCCGACCTCGGTGTCGCCGGGGATGTCGCGCAGGTTGTTCACGACCAGCAGTGCGGTGGCGAGGCAGCCCATCGCCGCGCCGGCCACGACCGGCAGCCAATCGATCTGCAACGTCTGGACGTAGTAGGAGCCGACCGTGGCGACGAGCCCGAAGAAGACGAAGACGAACACCTCGCCGAACCCGGCGTAGCCGTACGGCCGCGACCCGCCCGTGTAGAACCAACCGGCGGCGATGGCGGCGAGGCCGACGAACACGAGCCGCCAGTCGACGAACAGCACGAGCGGCAGCCCGCACAGCGCCGTGAGCCCGAAGGCGACGAGCATCGCCCGCTTGACCTCGCCCGGCGTGGCCAGCCCGTTGCCCACGAGCCGGGGCGGCCCGACCCGCGCTCCCGGGTCGTCGGTGCCCCGCTTCCCGTCGCTGTAGTCGTTCGCGTAGTTGGTCGCGATCTGGACGAACAGCGCCACGCCCAGGGCGCACAGGAACACCCACCAGGTGAGGCCCTTGGCGGAGCCGTCGAGCTCCGGTGAGAACGCGACGCCGCTGTTCGGGGCGTAGTTGTGGAGCAGTCCGCTGCGGTCCCACACGGCCCGCCCGACGGCGAGGCAACTGGTGACCCCGTCGATGCCTGTCGGGTTGGCGCACACACCGGCCGCGGCGGCGGTCCCGACGAGGACCGGGGCGACGGCGGCGGGCAGCGTCCGAGGCCGGGCGCCGAGGATCCACTTGCGCCAGTTCGTCGGCAGCGGCGGTCGAGTGGGCGGGCCGGCGGCGGGAGCGTTCGATCCAGACATGGCGCGCCGATGCTACGGGGCCGCGGGTCCGCCGCCGGGATCCTCGTCGTGGACGTCGGGCTCCCACTCGTCGTCGAGGACCAGCCGCCGTGCCTCGGGGTGGGCGCGGAACATGTCGAGCACGGCGTCCGCCGCGTGACCGCTGAACCGCGTGGCCGCCCCGATGCGCAGCCGCCGGCGGTGCGAGCGGATGCGCACGTCGATCGCGGTCACCGGGCCGCGCCGGAGCACGACGAGCGACTCGACGCGGTCCCAGTCGACAGCGAACGACGTCACGAGGTTGCGGCAGCGGAGGTCGTGCGGCCGGAGCTCGGTCCACTGGGTCAGCGCACGCCAGCCCAGCCAGCACCCGAACAGCACGGTCAGCACCGCGACGATCCAGGGCGGGACCGGGTCGTCGGGTCCCGAGCCCAGGCCGTCGCGGACCGCCCGCCACGACACGAGCCCGATGGCGACGACCGGTGCGAGGACCGAGAGGGCCCGGGCCGGCGCACCGGGACGGATCTCGATCACGCCGTGGTCGGCGGCGGTCATGTGGACCGGGCGGCGCGGCGCAGCGCCCGGGCCTGGCGGATCGGGTGGCGCGGGACCGGGTGGACCCGGTCCGACGACCACGGCGCCGGCGGCGGTTCGACGAGCGCGCACAGGGACAGCAGCACGGTGTCGTAGTTGACGCGCCAGCCGGCGAAGTCGCGCCACGCCTGGTCCCGGTCGGCCACCATCGGCAGGCCGGCCTCCGCGAGCTCGTCCCAGCACGCGTCGAACTCGGCCCGCGTGATCGAGATCGGGTCGTCGGGGGCAGGATCGGGGTCGTACGGGATGAGGAACTGGTCCGCGACCTCGCGGAGGCAGAGGAACCCGGAGCGCAGGCAGAGGGCGGCGGCGGAGCTGCGCGGGACGTCGACCGCGGCGAGGTACACCGAGCCGGAGTCGAGCAGGCACCCGGCGGCGGTGAGCCACGAGCGGTCGTCGCCCGAGCGGAAGTACACGAGGGCGGGGTACGACGTGTGGGTCTCCTCGATCGCGGCGAACCAGCCCTCCCACGCCTCCCACGTGTCGTCCAGCTTGATGAGGCCACGGATCCGCTGCATGCGGGCGAGGAAGGTGCCGACGCTGGGCGGCTCGCCGGCCCGGCTCGCCATCTGGGCCACCAGCTGCTCCCGCTGGGAGTACGCCGCGTAGATCGCCGGCAGGAACGAGATGAGGAGCCCGACCAGCCCGAGGCCGATGAAGGCCTCGACCACCTCGACGAGCCGGGCCGGCGTGGGCTCGGCGGAGATGAAGCCGAGGGTCGTCAGCGACGAGCCCGACACCTGGATCGCGTCGATCCAGTTGAGCTCGCCCATCGCCCAGTGCACCGGCGTGAAGCCGACGATCACGAGCAGCCCCCACGAACCAGCGAGCGCGACCAGCGACAGGGGTGCGTACCGGCGGAGCAGGCGCTCGCGCCGGGCCGGCGTGCAGCGCCGCAGCCACGGATCCATCACCCGCCGGACCGTGAGGAACACGATCGACGTGAGCACCGGCCGCTCGCCCCGAGGCACCACGACCGTGCGGATCGCCGAGAGCAGCACGGCGACCACCAGCCAGAGCCCGAGCAGCGCCAGCACGAGCGACGCGCCGGCCATCGCCACGTCGGCCGCCTCGGCGGCGAGGTCGACGGCGGCGAGGGGATCCATCGGGCTGCGACGCTACCGTTCGACCACGTGAGCACAGGACGGGAGCGGACCGGGGTCGGCCCCGGCGGGGACGACCGTCGTCGGCCGGGCCGGGCGCTCACCACCGCGGTCGTGGGTCGTGGCTGAGCTCGTCGCGCTCGCGCTGGGCGGCGACGGCTTCGTCGACGCCCTCCGCCGGGCCTGGGATGCGGGCGACGCGGTGCTGCCGCTCGACCCGCGGGCACCCCGGGCCCACACCGAGCGGGTGCTGTCGGCGCTGGCGCCGGGCGCGGTCGTCGAGGCCGACGGCGAGCGCCGATCGCTGCCCGAGGGGGTCCCGGTGCGGGACGGTGACGCAGTCGTGATCGCCTCGTCGGGCACGACGGGCGCGCCCAAGGGGGCGGTCCACACGCACCGGGGCGTGGCCGCCGCGGCGAGGATCACCGCCGCCGGCTGCGACGCGCACCTCGCGGCGATCGGGGCCGACGCGGGCGCGCCGGCCCGCTGGCTGGCCTGCCTGCCGCTCGCGCACGTCGGCGGGTTCTCGGTGGTGACGCGGGCGCTGCTCGGCGGCGCGGGGCTCGAGGTGCACGAGGGCGCCGACGCGGCTCGCATCGACGATGCGGCCCGCCGCGGCGCGACCCACGTGTCGCTGGTGACGACGCTGCTCCGCCGGGTGGACCCGTCGCGCTGGCGCGTGATCCTGCTCGGGGGCAGCGCCATCCCCGCCGACCGGCCGTCCCACTCGATCGCCACCTACGGCATGACCGAGACGTTCGGCGGCGTCGTCTACGACGGCGTCGCGCTCGACGACGTCGAGGTCCGCATCGGTGCGGGACCCGACCAGGGAGAGGGACCGATCGAGCTCCGCGCCCCGTCGCTGCTGCGGGCCTACCGGCACGGGCCCGACGGCGCACCGGACCCCGACGGGACCGACGCGCTGGCCGCGGACGGCTGGTACCGCACCGGCGACCTCGGCTCGCTGGGCCCCGACGACCGGCTGTCGGTCCGGGGGCGCGCCGACGACCTGATCATCTCCGGGGGGACGAACGTGTGGCCGGCGCCGGTCGAGGACCTCCTCCGCACGGACCCCGGCGTGGCCGACGTCGCCGTCGTCGGCCGCCCCGACGCCGAGTGGGGCCAGCGGGTCGTCGCGGTCGTCGTGCCCGCCGATCCGGCCGCCCCGCCGACGCTCCCGGCGCTCCGCGACCTGGTGCGTCGACACCTGCCCGTCGCGGCCGCTCCGAAGGAGCTCGAGCTGACGGACGTGCTCCCACGCACGTCGTTGGGCAAAATCGCGAGGCACCAGCTCGCCGGCACCTCCACCGACGATCAGGGCACAGGAAAGGCGGGACCCAGCTGATGCCCACCGATCGACCCCCCGAACCGAACGAGGCCTCCGGACGAGGCGGCGCGGGCGGGGCCGTCGCGGGCTCGATCAGCTTCGACCACGTCGCGATCGCGGTCCGGCGCCTGACCGACCCGTGGCCCGTCTTCGCCGACGTCCTCGGCGGCACCTACCTCGACCGCGGCATCAACCCCGGCTTCGGCTGGACGCAGCTGCGCTTCGCCAACGGCTTCATCGTCGAGGGCCTGCACCCCGAGGAGACCGACAAGGCCGACTTCCTCACCCGCTTCCTCGACCGGAGCGGGCCGGGGCCGCACCACCTCACGTTCAAGGTGGCCGACCTCGACGACGCGCTCGCCGCCGTGCGGGCCGCCGGGTTCGATCCCGTCGGCGAGGACCGCTCCGACCCGGCGTGGTCCGAGGCGTTCCTCCGCCCGAACGAGGCGCACGGCATCGTCGTCCAGCTCGCGCAGGTGGGCACCGACCCGCTGTCGCCGCCGCCCGAGCCCGAGGGCTTCCCCGAGATGACCTACGACCACCCGGTGGCGTCGCTCGGCCGCGTCGTCCACGCGGTCGCCGACATCGAGGGCGCGCTCGGCCTGTTCCGCGACCTGCTCGGCGGGCGCGTGATGTCGTCGGGTGCCGCCGTCGACGGCAACCACTGGGTCGAGCTCGGGTGGGACGGACCCGGCCGGCTCCGCCTGCTCGAGGGCGCCCACGCCGCGATCGCCGAGTGGATCGGCGACCGGCCCGGTCGCCTGCGCCATTTGTTCTTCAACTTCGACGAGCCCCGCCTGGTCCCCGGCGCCCGGGAGGTGGCGGAGAACCGCTGGGTGGTCGACGCCGACGACGTGCTCGGCACGCGGCTGGTGCTGGCGTCGAACGCCCGCCCCTGACCGCGCCGCCCGGCGTCCCCCAACCGCGCCATCGCAGCACCCGTCGCGCGCCGTCCTCCACCCGGCGCGGCGGCTCCCCCGTGCGGCAGCATGGTCGTCGTCCACCAGGGAAGGGGCGACGATGGCCGAGGAGCTGGAGACCGGCTGGGCGCCGACGACACCGCCCGGCGACAGCATCGAGTCGGACTTCCTGCGCTGCTGGGGCGAGCGCATCGCGTCCTTCGCCCGCGCCGGCGGTGTGCCGATCGTCGACGACGACACCGTGACCGTCCCGGTGTTCTCGACCAGGACGTTCTGGGGGAACCTCGGCATCGTGCGCCGGCCGGACCGCTCGGGTGAGGAGGTCGCGGACCGGCTCCGCGCCGCCCTCCCCGCCGGCGCGCCGATCGCCCTCATCTCGCCGTGGTCGGGCATCGACCTGAGCGCGGCGGGCCTCGTCGACGACGGGCACCCCCCGCTCATGATCCGACCGCCGGGCCCTGCGGCGGCGCAGCACCCGCTCCCCGACGGCATCGAGCTCGTCGAGGTGGTCGACGCCGACGGACTGGCCGAGTGGGAGCGCACGCTGATCGAGGCGTACCCGACCCCCGGCGCCGAGGTCGAACCGCCGCTGACGCTGTTCCCCGCCGGCATCCTGGGCGGCCGCACGCGGTTCTGGACGGCGTACCGGGACGGCCGCCCGGTCGGGGTCTCCGCCGGGCACGCCGGCCACGGCATCGTCGAGATCGAGTTCGTCGCGACGAGGGAGTCCGAGCGCGGGCGTGGCGTCGGCCGGGCGCTGACGTGGGCCGCCACCGAGATGGACCTGTCGGTCCCCGCCGTGCTGGTGGCGAGCGACCACGGGCGGTCGGTGTACGAGTCGCTCGGCTACCTCACCACCCGGCGCTGGACGTTCTGGGTGGGCGCCGTCCCGGACTGACCACCCGGGTCGCGGGCAGGTTCCAGCCAAGGCGGTCTCAGAGCAGCATCCCGCCGTCGACCACCAGCGTCGTGCCGGTGATCCAGCTCGAGGCGTCGCTCGCGAGGAACAGCGCGGCGTCGGCGATGTCCTCCGGCTCGCCCAGCCGGTGCAGCGGGACGTGCTGGGCGATGGCCTCCTCGTCGCGCTCCCAGAGCGCCTTGGCCATGTCGGTCTTCACGAGCCCGGGGCAGATGGCGTTCACGCGGATGCCGGGGGCGAGCTCCTTGGCGAGGGACCTCGTCAGGTGGATCAGCGCGGCCTTGGTCACGTTGTAGTGGCCGATCGACGTCTCGACGCTCAGGCCGCCGATCGACGAGATGTTGAGGACGTTGCCGCCCCGCTCCTCCATCGCCTGCCGGTAGGCCTCCTGGACCCAGACGAAGGCGCCCCGCAGGTTCACGTCGTAGGTCTTGTCGAGTCGCGGCAGGTCGATGTCGATCATCCGACCCATGTAGGGGTTCGTGGCCGCGTTGTTGACCAGGATGTCCAGGCCGCCGAGCCGCTCGACGGTGGCGCCCACGCACGCCGCAGCGGCGTCGGGGTCCCCCGCGTTGGCCGCGAACACCTCGAGCCGGGCGTCGCCGTCGGGGCGGATCGACCGCCGCGCCTCGACCAGCGCGTCCTCCTTGCGGGACGACAGCATCACCGAGGCCCCGGCCTCGGCGAACCGGGCGGCGATCGCCTTCCCGATCCCCCTCGAAGCGCCCGTCACCAGTGCCACCTTGCCGTCGAGCCGGATGTCCATGGGCGGGACCGTACCCCGACGGCTCGCCGGCCCGACCGGCTCCCGAGGCGCGCCCTGGCAGGCGCGCCGTGGCAGGAGACCCGTGGCAGGAAAGCGCAGATCGTTGTCCTTGCCGCCAGCGCCCGTCGCGCCGACGATGGAGCCATGGCCGTACGGGAGACACCGCAGCGCACCGTGGTCCACGTCGTCGTCGACCGCCTCCACCTGCTCGACCTCGCCGGACCCGTCGAGGTGTTCCGGACCGCCAACCTGCTGGGCGCCTCGCCGCGGTACCGGAACGTCGTGGTGAGCCCCGACGGTGCGGCGGTCCGCTCCGACAGCGCCGTGACGGTGCTGCCCGATGCGTCGTTCGCCGACGTGCTCGACGCCCCCGAGGCAGCCCGGGCCGCCGCCCAGGAGGCAGGCAGGGCCGCCGACCTCCACACGCTCGTGGTGGTCGGCGGGCTCGGCGTGCGGGACCGACTCGGCGACGAGGCGGTGCGCGACGGGCTCGTGGCCCTCGCCGACCGGGCGCAGCGGGTGACCTCGGTGTGCACCGGCGCCCTGCTGCTCGCCGATGCGGGGCTGCTCCGGGATCGGCGCGCCACCACCCACTGGGCCTCGGTGGACGAGCTCGCCGAGCTCTCCCCCACCACCGTCGTCGAGGAGGACCCGATCTACGTCCGCGACGGCGACGTCTGGACCTCCGCCGGGGTCACCTCCGGCATCGACCTGGCCCTCGCGCTCGTCGAGGAGGACCACGGCATCGACCTCGCCCACCAGGTGGCGGCCTGGCTCGTCGTGTTCGCCCAGCGGCCGGGCGGCCAGTCGCAGTTCAGCGCCCGGACGACGGCCCGGCCGGCCCGGCGTCGCGAGCTGCGGGACCTCCAGCACTGGATGGCCGACCACCTCGCGGACGACCTGTCGGTGCCGGCCCTGGCCGACCGCGCCGGCATGAGCGAGCGCACCTTCGCCCGGGCCTTCCGAGACGAGACCGGCACGACCCCGGCCGCCTACGTCGAGTCGCTCCGCCTCGAGGCCGCCCGCCGGCTCCTCGAGACGACGGACCTCACGGTCGCCGGCGTGGCCCGCGAGGTGGGGCTGCGCAGCCCCGAGCGGCTCCACCGCGCCGTGCGCCGCCACCTCGGCACCACGCCCGACCGCTACCGCCAGCACTTCGCCCGCAGCTGACCGTCCCGATCACCCGACCCGACCAGGAGACCGCCGTGCCCACCCAGATCGCCATCGCCCTGTACCCGGACCTCACGCTGCTCGACGTCATCGGGCCGTACCAGGTGCTGACCCTCGTGCCCGACGTCGAGGTCGTCGTCTGCGCCGCCGAGCGCGGTCGGTTGAGCGACGACAACGGGCTCGTCCACCTCGACGTCGAGCACACGTTCGACGACGTGCCGTCGCCCGACGTGCTGCTGGTGGGCGGCGGGTTCGGCACGCGGGCGCTGATGCGTCCGGGCACGCCGATCGTCGAGTGGATCCGGGCTGCGGACGCCACCACGACGTGGACGACGTCGGTGTGCACGGGCTCGCTGCTGCTCGGCGCCGCCGGGCTGCTGGAGGGCCGCCGGGCGACGACGCACTGGCACTACGCCGAGCTGCTCGAGGGCTTCGGCGCCACCTACGCCGAGGACCGCATCGTCGCCGACGGCAAGTACCTGACCGGCGCGGGCGTCTCGGCCGGGATCGACCTCGCGCTCACGCTGACGGCCACGCTGGCCGGCGACGACATCGCCCGGGCGGTGCAGCTCGGCATCGAGTACGACCCGCAGCCGCCGTTCGACGCCGGCAGCCCGGCCAAGGCCGGGCCCGAGCTGGTCGAGCTCGTCGGCGCCGTCAGCGACATGGCCGAGGCGCAGCGCACCGCCTGAACCCCGCCGCCCGTTCTGTGATGCTCGTTACGTCGGGATCGACGTGTCTGGCATCACAGAACGACTCGGGACGAGGTGAGCGGGGGCGCTCAGGACGGGTCGAGCACCCGCAGCACGGCCTTGTCGCCGGCGGCCTCGGGGCTGAACGCGGCGGTCGCCCCGACGAGGTGCAGCACCCGGCCCGAGGCGTGGTCGGTGAGCTCGACGCGCCGGCTCAGGCCGAAGTGCCGGACCTCGATGTCGGTCGTGGCCCGGTCGAGGGTCGCCAGGACCCGCGTCGCGCCGTCTCCGGTCGCCCAGTCCAGGACGAAGATCCGCGAGTCGGTGACGGCGAGGAGCATCCGCACGGTGAGCCCGTCCCGGGCGGCATCCGCGGTCGCCACCGCCTGCATGGCCGTCACGTTCGCCACGGCGCCGAGGAGCGGGTCGCTCGAGCCGGGGACGCTCGCCGCCGCCCCGCCGGCGACGGCGAGCTCCAGGTTCGACGGGTTCGCGTGGCCGAAGATGCCGGCGGCTCGGATGGGCTCGTCGATGCCGGCGAGCACGGTGGCGGCCTGGTTGATGAGGTCGGCGGGCTTGTGCATGACCCAGCCTGCCGGGGTCCCGGGCGATTCCCACCCCTGCGCCCCGGATCGGGGACCGGCACGTAGGTTGGCGCGATGCCCAACCGCCTCGCCGATCAGACGAGCCCCTACCTGCGCCAGCACGCCGACAACCCCGTCGACTGGTGGCCCTGGGGCGACGAGGCCTTCGCACTGGCCCGGGAGACCGATCGACCCGTCCTGCTGTCCGTGGGGTACTCCTCCTGCCACTGGTGCCACGTCATGGCGCACGAGAGCTTCGAGGACCCTGCGGTGGCGGCGCTCGTCAACGACTGGTTCGTGCCGATCAAGGTCGACCGGGAGGAGCGGCCCGACGTCGACGCCGTGTACATGGAGGCCACCCAGGCGATGACCGGCCACGGCGGCTGGCCCATGACCGTGTTCGCCGACCCCGACGGCCGGCCATTCTTCTGCGGCACCTACTTCCCGCCCGATCCCCGTCACGGCCAGCCCGCCTTCACGCAGGTGCTGCAGGCGGTGCACGAGGCCTGGGCCGGTCGCCGGGACGAGCTGCTCGAGCAGGCCGAGCGCCTCACGGAGTCGCTCCGCCGCGGCGTCGGCGTCCCGCCCGAGGGCGCCTCGCCCGGGACCGCGGAGCTCGACGAGGCGACGATGGGCCTGCTCGCGGCGTTCGACGCCGACTGGGGCGGCTTCGGCCGGGCCCCGAAGTTCCCGCAGACGATGAGCCTGGACCACCTGCTGCGCCAGCACGCCCGGTCGGGCTCGGCCGCCGCGATCGGTGCGGTCGTCACGTCGCTCGACGCCATGGCCGCCGGCGGCATCCACGACCACCTCGGCGGCGGCTTCAGCCGCTACTCGGTCGACCGCCAGTGGCTCGTGCCGCACTTCGAGAAGATGCTCTACGACAACGCGCTGCTGCTGCGGGTCTACGCCCACGCCGCGCAGGTCACCGGCGAGCAGCGCTTCGCCGACGTCGCCGCCGCCATCGTCGACTACGTCCTGCGCGACCTGTCGCACCCCGACGGCGGCCGCTACTCGGCCGAGGACGCGGACTCGCTGCCGAGCGCGGGCAGCGACCACGCCGAGGAGGGTGCGTTCTACGTCTGGACGCCGACGCAGGTCGCCGAGGCGCTCGACGCCGCCGGCCTCGGCGAGCGCACCGAGGCGACGCTCGAGTGGTACGGGATCACCGCGGGCGGGAACTTCGAGGGCGCCTCGATCCCCAACCGCCTGCACGCCCGGGGCGACCTCGCCCGGCCCGACGAGATCGAGGCGGCCCGCATCGCGCTGCTCGCCGCCCGCTCGGAGCGCCCCCGACCCGGGCTCGACGACAAGGTGCTCACGGAGTGGAACGCCCTCTTCGTCGCCGCGCTGGCCGAGGCGGGCGCGGCGCTCGGGCGCGCGGACTGGGTCGCCGAGGCCGTGCGGACGGCCGAGTTCCTGTGCCGGGAGCTGCGGGCGGGCGCCGAGGGCGCACCCGAGGACGGGGCCGGGCCCGGGCGGTGGCTGCGGTCGTGGCAGGCCGGCGGCCGAGACGGCAGCCTCGAGGACGGCGGAGAGGCCGGCGCGGGCACCGACGGGGCCGGTCGGGCGCGCCACCTCGCGTACGCCGCCGACCACGGCGCCCTGCTCGACGCCTTCCTCTCGCTCTCGGAGGCCACCGGCGAGCGCCGATGGCTCGACGAGGCGGTCGCCGTCGCCGACGCGCTCGACACCCTGTTCGTCGACGACGACGGCACGGTGTGGTCGACGGGCACCGACGCCCCCGACCTCCTGGTGCGCCCCCGCGAGGTGATGGACAACGCCACGCCGTCAGGCGCCAGCCTGGCCGCCACCGGCTTCCTCCGCCTCGGCGCGCTCACCGGCGACCCGCGCTGGTCCGAGCGTGGCGCGGCCATCCTCCGGGCGCTCGGCGCCGTCGTGGCCCGCCACCCGCTCGGGTTCGGCAACCTCCTCTGGGCGCTGCAGATGGAGGCGTACGGGCTGACCGAGCTGGTGATCAGCGGCGATCGGCCCGACCTCGTCGCCGTCGCCCACCGGGCCTTCCGTCCGATCACCGTGCTCTCGTGGGGCGAGCCGCTCGACGGCCCGCTCTGGGAGGGCCGCCACGACTCCGGCGCCGACGGTCGCGCCTACGTCTGCCGGGACCACACCTGCGAGGCGCCGATCAGCGACCCCGCCGCGCTCGCCGACGCGCTCCGCGCCCCGCGCTGATCGCCCTCCGCGCCCGCCCTGGTAGCCGGCCCTGGTCGGAGCGGGCTCAGACCGGCGCGGGCTCGTCGGCCTTGCTGTCGGGGACGTCGAGGAACGGCTCGACCTCGTGGTCGAGCATCCCCTTGGAGACCCAGCCCCGCTTGTCGGCCCAGATGATGAGCGGCGGCAGGACGATGAGCGCCGCCAGCAGGGCGATCGTGATCTTGAGCGCCATGAAGATGCCGAAGTTGCGCAGGAGCGGCAGCGACGAGAACGAGATGACCGCCACGCCGGCGACGGCCGTCAGCGCCGAGACGATGAACGCCCGGCCGGTGCGGGCCGCGGTCACGTCGATCGCGGCCCGGGGCTCCAGCCCGCGGCGCCGCTCCTCGAGGTAGCGGAGGAGGATCAGCGACGTGAACTCCGTGCAGGTGGCCACCACGAGCGGGCCGCCGATGGCCGTCATCGGGCTGAGCTCGATGCCCAGCGCCCAGATGGCGATCGTCGCCAGGCCCGACGCCACCAGCACCGGCACCATCGACAGCAGCGACCGGGTGAAGGACCGAAGGCGGATCAGCAGGAACAGGAAGACCAGCCCGGCGGCGACCCACGTGAGCTGCGTGAGGTTGGCCTCCAGGTTCTCGAGCAGGCCCACGCCCACCACGGCCAGGCCCGACGGCGTCAGCCGGGTGCCCTCGGGCGCCACCGCGTCGTCCCGGATGTCGTTGACGACCTCGGCCCGCTCCTCGAGCGACGTCGGCTTGGTCAGGTAGATGAGGTTGAGCGCGTCGCCGTCGGGTGACGCGGTCGACGACTTGATGCCGTCGGGCGCGATGTCCCAGGCCGCCTGGACCGACTCCGCCGTCGGCGACACGTGGGCCGCGCCCGGCACCTCGGTCAGGTCCGAGAGCGTCGTGATGATCCCCGAGCCGATCAGGAGCACGTCGGGGTGCTCCTCCAGCGTCGAGCGCTGGAACTCGTCCAAGGTCGACACCACGTCGTCGGTGTAGAGGCTCGAGCCGTCGGAGTCGGACTCCACGAAGATGCCGAGCTCGGACGAGCCGCCGACCTCGCGCTCCACGGTTCGGAGGTCCTTGACGACGTCGCTGTCCTGGCTCACCCAGTTGACCGGGTCGGTCTCCAGCTTGATCTCGGGTTCGACGACGCTGCCCAGCACGAACACCGCGACCGACACGACGGCCAGGGGGATGGCCCACCCGCCGGGGAGGCTGCCCATCTTCACGACCATCCGACCGAGCCGGCCCTCGCTGAAGTCGCGGGCCTTCGTCGGGCTCCGGTACTCCCGCATGCCGAGGATGGCGAGCGGGTTGAGGATCGAGCTGACGCAGATCGCGACGATGCCGACCGTGAGCAGCCAGCCGAAGGCCCGGACCATCGGCACGTGCGAGATCTGCAGCGCCAGGAAGGCGAACACCGCGTCGAACGTCACGACGAGCAGCGCCGGGCCCAAGCCTCTGGCGGCCTCCTGGATCGGATGCGTGGAGTGGTCGATGATCACCTCCTCCTCGATCCGCGAGTGCATCTGGATCGCGTAGTCGATGCCGATGCCCAACATGACCGGCAGGCCGGCGATCGTGACCAACGTCAGCGGGATGCCCAGGTACCCGGCCAGGCCGAAGGCCCACACCACCCCGACGAGCACCACCGCCAGCGGGAGCAACCGCCACCGCACGCTGAAGAACAGCAGCAGGATCACGATCATCACCACGATCGCGATCGCGCCGAGCGTGAGCATGCCGCCCTTGAGGTAGTCGTTGATGTCCTTGAGCAGGACGGGTGCGCCCGTGGTGACGACGCTGGTGTCCGGGAACTCCAGAGCCTTGGTCGCGGCGACGACCGCGTCGGAGGTCGTGCCCTCGTCCTCGATCGACATGTTGCCGTCGAGGCGGCTGATCATGAGCGCGTGGGTGTCGTCGGGGAAGAACGGCCGCAGCGCCTTCCGGATCCCACCCTCGTTGTCGTAGAGCAGGAACTTCACCCACTCGGGGTTCGACAGCACCTGCTGGTCCGCGGGGACGGCGAGCAGCCGGGCCGCCGTCTCGCCCGTGTCGGCGGTGCGGGCCTCGGCGCTGGCGGTGTCACCCGACGTCTCGGCCACCTCGGTGGCGTGGGTCAGGGCCTTGGCGGCGATCGAGTCGAGCGGCGTGCCGCCCTCGGGCGCCTTCACGAGGTCGGAGCTGAACTGGAGCGCCGTCACGGGCGAGATCACGCCCTGCACGCCGTCGGTGCCCTCGACCTCGGACGTCACCGAGGCGAACGTGTCGAGGCCCTCCTGCGTGAACAGCTCGTCGACGGTGTGGCCCTCGTCCATCGTGATGACCGAGAGCATCGCCTCGCCGCCGAACAGGTCCTGGTAGACGACGTTGTCCTTGTAGACCTGGTCGTCGGAGTTCAGGTAGCTGTCCTGGCCCGTCGCGAACTCGAGCTGGGTGACGCCCGTGCCGATCAGGATCGTGAACGCCGCCAGCACCGCCGTGACGACGATGGCGTGCTTGCCCAGGTTGACCGCGAGCCAGGACCAGAAGCGCTGCATCATCGCCGGCGAACCTACCGCGGCGGCCTCACCACCTGCTCAGGTGGACGTGGTCCTCGGGTGAGGGCCGGCCCGCGCCGGCCGAGCGCGACGGTCGCCGCCCGCCCGGCGCCGGCCACCCGAGCGCGACCGTGCCGACCGCTCGACGACCGCCGGGCACCCCCAGCTCGTCGAGCACCGGCCGCTCGTGGTCGAACAGCCCGAAGAGCAGCGCGCCCAGCCCCTCGGCCTCGGCGGCGAGCAGGACCGCCATGACCGCGGCGCCGCCGTCGACGAACCAGAACGGCACGTCCCACGCCGACTCGCCGTCGCCGAGACCGGTGGCCGCCTTGTCGGCGCGCCCGTAGCGCTCCACGTAGGCCGACGGGTCGACCACGACCTCGACCAGGACCGGGGCGCGCAGCAGCCCGGGCCACGGGAAGTCGTCGCGGCGCGCCGGCGGGAGCGTGATGTCCCAGTGCCGGGCGGTGTCGTCGCCGGTCAGGACGACGAGGTCCACGGCGTGCGTGTTGCCGGCGCTGGGTCCGCGGAACGCAGCGGCGAGGACGCGCCGGAGCACGTCGTCGGGGACGGGATCGGCCAGGAAGTCGCGGCACATGCGCCGGCCGGCCAGCACCGACGCGAACGTCGGCGCGCCGTCTGCCGGACCGGCGTTCGGGTCGGTCACCCGTACTTGAGGAGCTCCTCGGCCATCACCCAGCCGAAGGTCACCAGGCAGTCGCCGCGCTCGCGGTCGAGGCCGTCGAACTGGGCGGCGACGTCGGGATCGGTCTTCTCGGGCTTGAGCGACTCGTGGTCGAGCACGAGCGGGCTGGCGCCGTCGCCGGTGATCGTGAACGTCTGGTCGTCGTAGCGCTCGGGATCGATCTCGAAGCGCTTGGCCAGGCGGCGACCCCAGGCCCGCTCCTCGCCGGAGGCCTTGTGGCCCGGACGGGGGATGACGTCGACGAGGACCTTGAACGCCTCGAAGCCGGCGGGGTCGCACATGCGGGTGCCGACGAGCACGTCCTCGTCGGGGAACGCCATGAGCGCCCGGCGGAGGTTGTCGCTGATGACCGCCTTGAGGACGCTGTCCCGCTTGGAGGTGCGCTTGACCTCGGCCAGGCCGAGCAGGACGCACGGCGTGCCACCGATCCGCTCCAGCGTGGAGAAGGAGAAGCCCCGCAAGAGGTTCCCCTCCCTCACCTGGGTGACGAGCACCCAGTCCGCGACCTGCTTCGACAGGGTGCCGATCTCGTAGCAGATGCCCCCGTCGGCGCAGAGGTCGGCCATCTCGGCCAGTTCCGCATCACTCAGAGCGGTGCAGTCCTTGGTCGTGACGTCGAGCGCCATGCATGTTCTCCCTGAGGTGTCGTCACGCCCCTTCGCGGGGGTCGTGGACCCGTTTCTGGGTGCACGAGTGGTTGCACTAGTTCAGTCCGCCCGGGACCCCCTGTGCAACTCGCGGCACCCGTCGCTCCCCCGCAGAACGCAGGGGATGCGGGCCGCCGGCGCAGGGATCAGAGGACGACCGACTCGTGGCCGAGCAGCGCGCGGAGCTCGCCGATGATGCCGCTCTGCGTGTTCACCAGGTGTTCGTCGGACAGGCGCAGGACCTGGCGCTCGCCGAGCAGGATGTGGACCTCGGACTCGCCCGGGAAGTCGCCGATCAGCTCCTGGAGCCGCACGATCGTGTCGTCGTCGAGGCGCGACGGCGGGAGGTGCAGGCGCAGCGGCGGGTGCTCGTCGAGCTGGGGTTCGAACAGCTCGAGCTCCCGGGGGATGAACTTGGCGGTCTCGTCGCGCTTGTCGACCCGCCCGGTCGTGACGACCACGGCGTCCTCGACGAGCAGGTGGCCGATCTGGGCCATCGTCTTCGGGAAGACCATCACCTCGACCGAGCCCTGCAGGTCCTCGAGGACGAAGACGGCCATCAGGTCGCCCTTCTTGGTCCACTTCCGCTGGAGGCCGGTGATCACGCCGCCGATCGTGCGCTGCGTGCCGTCCTCGAGGTCGTTCAGCTCGAGCACGTTGCAGTCGACCTTGCGCTTCAGCGCCTGCTCCGCCCCGAGCAGCGGGTGGTCCGACACGTACAGGCCGAGCATCTCCTTCTCGAAGGCCAGGCGCTGCTTCTTGTCGAACTCGACGTCGGGGATCTTGATGCGCTCGTCGAACGCCGGGCCGTCCTCGATCTCGCCGAACAGCGACATGACGCCCATGTCGTGCTCCTTGCGGCGGGCGATGGTGGCGTCGACGATCTGCTCGAACACGGTGAGCAGGCCCTGGCGGGGATGACCCATGGAGTCGAAGCCGCCCGCCTTGATCAGCGACTCGATCGTGCGCTTGTTCAGCACCTGGGTGTTGACGCGCTGGCAGAAGTCGTAGAAGTCCTCGAACGGCCCGTTCTCGTCCCGTTCGGCCAGGATCAGCTCGACGAGGCCCTCGCCGACGTTGCGCACGGCGGAGAGCCCGAAGAGGATCTGGCTCGATCCGGTGTCGGCCGTGGCGCCGTCGCCGTTCGGCTCGGGGACCACCGGGGCGAAGTCCGACAGCGAGCGGTTGACGTCGGGGACCGTGACCTCGATCCCGATCGCCCGGCACTCGGCGAGGTAGATCGCGGCCTTCTCCAGGCTGCTCTTGACGCTGGTCAGCAGCGCCGAGAGGTACTCGGCCGGGTAGTTCGCCTTGAGGTAGGCCGTCTGGTAGGCGACGAAGCCGTAGCCGTACGAGTGGCTCTTGTTGAACGCGTAGTCCGCGAACGGCTCGATGATGTCGAACCACGCGGTGCCCAGATCTGCGCCGTAGCCGGTGGCCTCGCACCCCTCGACGAACTTGGTCCGCTCCTTGGCGATGAGCTCCCGAACTTTTTTCCCGCAGGCCTTCCTGAGGTTGTCAGCGTCGGCGAGGGAGTACCCGGCGAACCGCTGCGCGATCCGCATGATCCCCTCCTGGTAGATGCAGTTGTGGGCGACGATCCCGTTGGCGACGAAGTTGTGGATCTCGTCGACCGTGATGTCGAACACCCGCTGCCGACCGGACGGCACGACCGACGTCACCCCGGTCCACTCGATGCCGCGATCCCGCTCCAGCGTCGTGGCGCCACCCGAACCTGCCGGGGGAACTTGTACGCCACCGACTCCCACGGGGTCGCTCACGTACGAGTTCGCCAGGGCCCGTGGGACTTGTACGCCACCGGCCTCCCATGTGTCGCTCACGTACAAGTTCGCCGACGTGGCGACGCGGTCGTCCTCGGTCAGCTCGCCGAGGCCGACCCACCCCCGCGCGGTCAGCACCGGATGGTCCGGCGTGCCGGTCAGCGTCATCCCGTTCGCGAGCGTCAGCGTCACGGTGTCACGCACGCCGTTGTCCACCCAGTGCGTGACCTGCCGCACGTCGAGGCGCAGATCGCCGTCGACGCCCTGCACCCAGAAGCCCTCCGACGGGTCGATCTCGTCGAGGCGGGTCGGCCGACCCGAACGCGCCTCGATGACGGTCGTGTCGCCGGTCAGGCACAGCCCGTATGTGTCACCGAGGATCTCCTCGGCGTCCGGGTGGAGGTAGGCGATCTCCTGGCGGCCGTTCTTGCGGTCCGCGTAGTCGGTGTGCATGTTGGCCGCCATCGGACCCGGGCGGTAGAGGGCCACGAGCGCGGCGACGTCCTCGAACTCCGTGGGTGCGAGCGACCGGATCAGCGCCCGCATGGGGCCGCCCTCCAGCTGGAACACGCCGATCGTGTCGGCCCGGCGCAGCAGCTCGTAGGTGGGGCCGTCGGCCAGATCCACGTTGTCGATGTCGACCGTGATGCCCCGGGTGCGCTCGATCAGCTCCAGCGTGTCGGAGATGACGTCCAGGTTCCGCAGGCCGAGGAAGTCCATCTTGAGGAGGCCCAGCTCCTCGACGCCGTGCATCTCGTACTGCGTGACGACCGGCGCGTCCTCGATGTCCACGCCCGCCTCGGGCTTGCGCTGGATGGGGAGGTACTCGGTGAGCGGCTCCTTGGTGATCACCACCGCGGCGGCGTGGATGCCGTCGCCCCGGCGCAGGCCCTCGAGCCCCTTGGCGACGTCCACGACCTCCTTGATCTCGGGGTCGGTGTGGTACATGTCGCGCAGCTCGCCGGCCATCTTGTAGCCGTCGACGAACTTCGGGTGCTCCTCCAGGCAGGCGTAGAGCGGCGTGTCGCGACCCATGATCAGCGGCGGCATCGCCTTCGCCACCTTGTCGCCCACGATGTACGGCTTGCCCAGCACGCGGGCGGCGTCGCGCACCGCGGCGCGGGCCTTGATCGTGGAGAACGTGACGATCTGCGCGACGTGGTCCCGGCCGTAGCGCTCCGCCGCGTAGCGGATCATCTCGTCCCGGTATCGGGAGTCGAAGTCCATGTCGATGTCGGGCATCGAGATGCGGCTCGGGTTGAGGAAGCGCTCGAACAGCAGGTCGTACTTGATGGGATCGAGGTCGGTGATCCACAGCGTGTAGGCGACCGCGCAGCCCGCCGCCGAGCCGCGACCCGGACCGACGCGGATCCCGGTGTCACGGGCGTGCTTGATCAGGTCCCACACGATCAGGAAGTAGGAGCTGAAGCCCATGTCGCCGATGACCTTGAGCTCGTAGGCCAGGCGCTCGACGACGTTGTCGGGCAGCTGCTCCCCCCAGCGCTGGCGAGCGCCCTCGAACGTGAGGTGCTCGAGGTACTCGGCGTCGTCGGTGAAGCCCTCGGGCAAAGGGAAGTTCGGCAGCTGCGGGTTGCCGAAGTCGATCTCGACGTTGCAGCGCTCGGCGATCCAGAGCGTGTTGTCGCAGCTCTCGGGCACCTCCGAGAACAGGTGGCGCATCTCCTGGGCGGTCTTCAGGTAGTGCTCGTCGCCGTGGAACTTGAAGCGGTCCGGATCGCTCATGAGCGATGCGGTCTGCACGCACAGCAGGGCGTCGTGGGCGACGGCGTCGCCCCGGTGCACGTAGTGGCTGTCGTTCGTGGCGAGCAGCGGGGCCTGGATCTTCTTGGCGATCTCGAGCAGCTGCGGGTTGGTGCGGTGCTGCTCGGGGATGCCGTGGTCCTGGATCTCGACGAAGAGGTTGTCGCGGCCGAAGATGTCCTGCAGGCGCGCCGCCTTCTCGAGCGCGGCGTCGAAGCCCTCGTTCATGAGCGACTGGAGCACGTGGCCGCCGAGGCAGCCGGTGGTGGCGATCACGCCCTCGTGGTGCTCGGCGAGCGTGTCCCAGTCGACGCGGGGCTTGTAGTAGTAGCCCTCCATGTAGGCCCGGCTGGCCAGCTGGATCAGGTTCTTGTAGCCGACGTCGCTCTCGGCGAGCAGGGTCAGGTGGTAGTAGAGCTTCTTGCCGCCGTCGACCTCGCCACCCGAGTCGTCGACGCGGCCGCGGCGGGGCGGCCGCTCGAAGCGGGAGTCGTGGGCCATGTAGGCCTCGGTGCCGATGATCGGCGTGACGCCCTGCTTCCTGCACTCCTTGTAGAAGTCCAGGATCCCGTACATGTTGCCGTGGTCGGTGATGCCCATGGCCGGCTGGCCGTCGGCCACCGCTGAGGCCACGACGTCGCCGATCCGGGCCGCGCCGTCGAGCATCGAGTACTCGGTGTGCTGGTGCAGGTGGACGAACGAGTCCGGCACCTTGGCGGCCTCCCTGGCTCACGGCCGGCCGCGGTCCGGGGGACGGCGGCCGACGAACGACACGGCTGTGATTCAGCTCCGAGTCTCGCGCGCGACCGTGACGGTCCGCACCGCCACCGCGGGCCCGCGAGGGCCGGCGCCGGGCACCCGAGCGGGGTGCCGCCCAGGGCAGGGCGACGGCGGGCTCGCGGCCGGTCAGATGTAGCCGGGACCGCCGGGGGTCGGCGTGGGCTGCGGGCCGCCGGGACCCTGCATCAGCTGGCCCCGCATGCCCTCGAGCTGCTGGCGCGCCGACATCTGCTGGGCCACGAGCGCGGCCTGGATGCCGTGGAACAGGCCCTCGAGCCAGCCGACCAGCTGGGACTGGGCCATGCGCAGCTCGGTCTCGGAGGGCACCGAGCCCTCGGGGAAGTCGAAGCTGAGCTCGGTCAGCTCCTCGGCCAGCTCGGGCGACAGCGAGGACTTCAGCTGGTCGAGCGACCGCTCGTAGATGTCGCGCAGCTGACCGCGGGACGCCTCGTCGAGCGACGTGGTGCGCACCTCCTCGAGCAGCTGCTTCACCATGGCGCCGATGCGGATGATCTTGGCGGGCGAGTTGACGTCGGGGACCTCGTCCTCGCCCTCGCCGTCCCTGCCCGACGCCCCGTCGGCTGCGGCGCCGGCCACCGCGGGCGACACGGGGTGCGCCCCGGTGGGCGGTTCGATCGAGTCGGGCGCGAGCACCTCGGACGGCGTGGTGGGATCGTCGGACATGGCCGGGACCCTACCCCGCCGGGTCGGGCCCACTCCCCCGGCCGGCACGCCGCGCCAACCGCCCCGGGAGCCCGGCGACGGCGGCTGCGGGGACCGTCTCGTCGGCGGCTGCGGGGGTCGGCTCAGCCGGTGCGGGCGACGAGCAGCGGGACGTACACCTCGGCCGGGGTCATGGACCCGTGGCGGCCGATGAGGTGGAACGGACCCGTGTCCATCGGGTCCTCGAACGCGATCGGCGCCCGGGCCACGAGCGCCACGTCGCCCAGCCGCGACAGCGGGCCGGGCAGGACCTTCGGGCCGAACCAGCACTCGTCGACGACCTGCTCGCGCGTCACCACCCACGCCTCGTGGCCGTGGTGGTGCTGGGCTGCGGCCAGCAGGTCGGCCTCGGCGCCGGGGACGGCGTGCAGCCACCGGAACCGGGCCTCGCCCGACTGGTGGCGGACGTGGCTCAGGACCTCGGGGTGCGGCGGGAAGACGCGGTCGCCAACGTCGACCTGGCCGTGGTCGGAGGTGATCACGAGCGCCACGCCCGGCGGGAGCTCCTCGACCAGGTACTCGACCATCCGGTCGACGAAGATCAGCTCGGCGTCGTACACGGTGCCGAGGCCGTACTCGTGGGCGACCTTGTCGATGCCGTCGTAGTACGCGTACACGAACGGCTCGCCGGCGTGGACCTGGTGGAGGATCTCGGCGACCAGCGTCGACGGCATCCGGTAGGGCACGTGCCGGCAGCCGCCGAGGTGGGCCCGGGTGAAGCCGGTGTCGCGAAACTCGGCCCGCACCACGACGGGCGGGCGCTGGCCCTCGAAGGCCACGTCGTGCTGGACCGACTCGGGCGGGATCGACTCGCGGGCGTCGCCCTTCGAGGTGGTCCAGCGGAGGACGTTGAGGTTGTCGTCGCCCTCGACCGCCATGCGGTAGCCGATGACGCCGTGCTCGCCGGGCGGGAGGCCGGTGCTGATCGACGTCAGGGCGGTCGCCGTGGTGGTCGGCGCGATCGTGGTGATCGGCACGCCGTTCATGAGGGGGAAGCCGCGGAGGCCGGCGAGGCGCTCCTGCATCTGCTCCCAGCCGAGGCCGTCGAGGACCCACAGGACGACCTGGTCGGCGCCCGCGACCCCGTCGGGGAACCATGCGGGGACGCGGTCGGGATCCTCGACCAGAGGGCTCATCACGTTGCAGGTGCACGCGCCCTCATAGTCGGGCAGCACCGGATCGTCCACCACCGCTGGCTCCTTGTCGGCAACCGTCATGAACGCTAGCGGCCCACCAGCGAACTCCGTCGTCAATGGCCGCCGTCGCTGAGCGGCGTCATCCGGCGGAGTCGGACACATGCGTACCATGAACCGGGTGAAGGTCTCCACACGCGGCGACTACGCCTGTCGCGCCCTCCTGTCGCTCTCGCTGCACCGCGAGGACGGTCCCACCTCCGTCCGCGACATCGCCGAGCGCACCGGGCTCCCCCAGCCGTACCTGGAGCAGATCCTGCTGGCGCTCAAGGGCGCCGGGCTCGTGCGCTCGAAGCGGGGCGTGGGCGGCGGCTACGTGCTGGCGCGGGACCCCGAGGACATCGACCTGGCGCAGATCGTCTCGGCCGTGGACGGCCCCATCCAGGCCGGCGACTTCGGCCAGCCCCACACCGACGGGGCGTGCGACCACGAGGGCCAGTGCGTCCTGCTCGCGGTGTGGCACGACGTCGGCGGCCGCATGAAGCAGCTGCTCGAGGGCTACACGCTCGCCCACCTCGGCGCCGTGGCCAACGGCGAGCGGGCCTGGCCGGGCGAGGCCGCCGAGCCCGTCTGAGCTCCCCGCGCCTCCCCCACCGGGGCGCGATCAGGCCTCGGCGGGCTCGGCATCCGCCCGGTCGGCCGGGTCGAGGTCAGCCCGGTCGAGTTCGGCTGCGGCGAGGTCGGCCGACGCCTCGATGACCCGGCGGGCGAACTCGGCGCTGCCCTCCTCGAGGCGACCGCGCTTGATGACCATGCCGCCCTGCACGTCGCCGCGGCGCTCGGTGATCTCGGCCGTCAGCTTGTCGAGCGTGCGGCCGGGGTCGATCGCGTAGGTGACGTAGACGTAGGTCGGCTTGCCCCCGAGCAGCGGGAGCCTGGCGAGCTTGCCGGCGCCGCCCGGGCGCTGCCCGAACAGGACGAGCCCGTCGACCCACGTCCCGACGACCACGACGTCGGCCTGCTGCAGTGCGCCGAGGTCGACCTGGCGGCTGGAGCACTCGCTCGCCTCCCAGCCCTCCCGCTGCAGCTCGGCGACGATCAGCCGGGCGGCGGCCCGGGTGTTGCCGGTGAGGCTCTCGTGGATGACCAGCGCGCGCATCGGGTCATGCTCCTGTCCGCGCCTCCGCCGGGTCAAACGCCGGCACCCGCCCGCTCAGGCGCCGACGTGGGCCCGCTCCGACGCGTCGAGCGGGGGGCGGAGCCGGTCGAGCACGGCGGCGAGGTCGGCCGGCATCGGCGAGGTGAACGTGACCTCGTCGCCCGTGCCCGGGTGGACGAAGGAGAGCTGGCGGGCGTGCAGGAACGGCCGACCGACGTGGGGCCGGCGCTCGGGGCCGCCGTACAGCTGGTCGCCGACGACGGGATGGCCGATCGAGGCCAGGTGCACCCGGATCTGGTGGGTCCGGCCGGTCTCGAGGTTGCAGGTGACGAGCGCGACCTCGGCGGGGCGGTCGGTGCCGTCCCCCGGCCCGGCCTCGGAGTGGAACTGGTGCTCCAGGCGGTAGTGGGTGCGGGCCGGGCGCCCGTCGGCGGCCACGGTCATGCGCAGGGGGTCGCGGCGGGAGCGCCCGATCGGCGCGTCGATCACCCCGTGGCGGTGCTCGGGGTGGCCCCGGACGAGCGCCGTGTAGGTCCGCTCCACGGCGTGGGTCGAGAGCTGCTCGACGAGCGAGGCGTGGGCATCGGGCGTGCGGGCGACGACGAGCAGGCCCGACGTGCCGCGGTCCAACCGGTGGACGAGACCGGGCCGGTCGGGTTCGCCGACGAGGGTGCCGGTCGCCGGGTCGAGGTCCGGGAACCGGGCCAGCAGGCCGTGGACGAGGGTCGACCCCTTGTGGCCCGGCCCGGGGTGGACCACGAGCCCGGCGGGCTTGTCGACGACGATGATGTCGTCGTCGGCGTGCAGGACGGTCAGCTCGACCTCCGCATCGGCGACCACGGGCTCCTCGCGGCGGATGGGGTCCTCGTCGAGCACGAGGTGGTCGCCGGCGGCGACCCGGTGCGACGGCTTGGTCACGACCCGGTCGCCGACCCGCACGTGGCCGGCCGCGAGCGCGTCGGCGGCCTCGGAGCGCGAGCACGGCACGAGCGTCGAGAGCGCCCGGTCGATGCGCTCGCCGTCGAGGAGGTCGGGGACGGTCTCGTCGAGGAAGGCGGGACCGTCGGGCATCAGGCCGCCCCGTCCGCCGGGCCGGGATCGGCGCTCGGCTCGGGGTCCGACGCCGGTGCCGGAGCCGGCGGGGTCGCCCCCTCGGCGGGCGGCGCGCCCGCCGAGGCCGCGGCGGGCTCCGGTTCGTCCTCGACCGGTTCGCGCAGCAGGAAGATGGCGACGAGGATGCCGCCGACCACCACGGCGGCGTCGGCGATGTTGAAGATCGGCCACCACTGCACGTCGATCCAGTCGACGACCGCGCCGGTCAGCACCCCGTCGTGTGCGCGGAACACGCGGTCGACCAGGTTGCCGAACGCCCCGCCCACCACGATGCCGATGAGCACGAGGCCCACCGTCGAGCGGACGTTGCGGGCGAGCAGCACGAGGCCGACGACGATGGCGAGCACGACCAGCGAGATCCACCGGCCCGCGCCCGTGCCGCGGGAGAACGCCATGCCGGTGTTCTCGGCGTAGTTGAACTGCAGCGTCCAGATCACGTGGATCGGCAGCTGGCCCTTGAGCCGGTCGACCGCCCACGCCTTGGTCAGCTGGTCGAGGGCCAGCACGAACGCCGCGACGAGCCCGACGATCGTCCACCTGCGTGCGGACGTCATGGCGGATCCGCTCAGCGGAAGCTGCGGGTCTTGTACTCGACCCGCTCCCGCGCCCACGGGATGGCCTTCAGGCGCTCCTTGGGGATCGGCTCGCCGGAGTACTCGCAGATGCCGTAGGTGCCCTTCGAGATGCGCTCGATCGCCGCGTCGATCTCGTCGATCGTCTGGCGGGCCTGCGCGGCGCGGGCCAGGTCGAAGTCGCGCTCGACGGCGAGCGTGTCGCCCTCGCCCGACTCGTCGTCGAACTGCACGTCGCCCGGCTCACGGTCGAACGCCAGCGCGTCGGCCTCGGCCTTGAGCGCCACGGCCTGCTCGTGCAGCGTGGCCCGCTCCTCGAGCAGCAGCGCCTTCTGCGCGTCGAGGAACGCCTTGTCGAACGGGCTCTTCGCCACCTTCTTCGCCGGCGGCTTCTTGGACGGCGCCGCGCTCTTGGCGGGTGCGGCCTTCTTCGCCGGCGCTGCGCTCTTCGCGGGCGCCGCCTTCTTGGCCGGAGCGGCCTTCTTCGCCGGGGCCTTCTTCGCCGTCGCCTTGGCGGGCGCCTTCTTGGCCGGAGCGGCCTTCTTCGCGGGGGCCTTCTTCGCCGTCGCCTTGACGGGGGCCTTCGCGGTGGTCGATCCGGCGCGCTTGGTCGCCATCAACGGCCTCCTTCCCTGACGGGTCGTGTGATGGGGTCGTCCAAATGGTCGGGGCACCTTAGCCGCGGGCCCGCGGCGCGGCAGACCACCGGCGCGGCAGGGCGATCCGGTCGACGGGACGGGTGCGGGAGCGGGCGGGGGCGCCGCGTCCGCGTCAGCGCCGCCAGCCGAAGCGGCGGTTGCGGGTCTCGCCCGATCCCTCGAAGAAGGCGGTCATCGCCTCGTCGTCCTCGTCGGACACGTTGACGGCGTCGTCGAGGTCCTGGAGGTAGCGGTCACGGCCGGAGCCGGTGACCGGCTCGGCGATGATGTGGGGCGCGGTCTGGCGCGACGGCTCGTCGGCGAGGGAGATCGTCTCCTCGGGCGGCACCCCGCCCGACGTCTCGAGCCGGGACCAGCTGCCCGGACCCCAGTCGGAGTCGGCGGCGTCGACCGCCTCGGTGGGCGGCCCGTCGCCGGCGCCCTTGTCGAAGTCGACGACGCGCTCCTGCGCGGCGGCCTGCGGCGCACCGGTGGACGGTGCCTCGGTCGACGGCTCGTCGTCGGCCGGTCCGACGGGGTCGTGGTCGGGCTCGACGGAGGAGACCTCGACCACCGAGTCGCTGCTGCGAACCGGCTCGGGCTCGTCGGCGGGCTCGGGCACTGACAGCGGCTCCGACGGGCGCTGGACGATCACCTCGTCGGGCGGGATCGACATCGTCGGGCGGGCCCCGAGGCGGTCGGGGTCGGAGGCCAGGAGGGTGAGCTCCTCGGCGGTGCGGGTCAGGTCCTCGCGGTAGCCGGCGAGCCGGGCCTCGAGCTGCGTGATCACGTCGGCCAGCTGGGAGCGCCGGCTCTCGAGGACCTGCACCTCCTCCATGGCGCGCCCACGGCGGTCGGCGAACTCGCTGTCGGCCTGGGTGCGGGCCCGGCGGATCAGCTCCTCGGCCTCGGCCTGGGCCTCGGCGAGCTGGCGGTCGGCGCGCGTCTTGGCCTCGACGAGGAGGTTCTGGGCCTGGCCGCGGGCGTCGGCCTCCATCTGCTCGGCGGTGCGGCGGGCCATCAGCAGCGTGCGGGCGGCCTGCTCGACCTCGGCCTCCTCGCTCATCGCGCTGGCGCTGCGGGCCGAGGCCTGCGCCTCGGCGACGGCGGCCTGGGCCCGGGCCTGGACCTCGCCGGCCTTCTCCTCGGCGGCGGCGGCGCGGGACTCGGCCTCCGACAGCCGGCTCTCGGCGACCGCGGCGCGCTCCTCGGTGTGGCGGACCCGCACGAGCAGCTGCGCGAGGGCCGTGCCGGCGTCCTCCATGAAGGTCTCGACCTGCTCGATGTCGTAGCCCTTGCGCCGCTCGGTGAACTCGGTCTTCTCGAACAGTTCCGGCGTGAGATCCATGCGGGCGATGCTAGTCCCCACCGAACGCCCGTCACCGAACCGTCATGTCACCGTCCGTGGGGGGAGCGGGTCCCCCGGCGCTCCCGCACGGGTGAACGGCAGGTGACCGGTTCAGGCGGCAGAGGCGACGACGCCCTGCAGCAGCAGGATGACGACGAACACCACCATGAACGACAGGTCGAGGGCCACGCCGCCGAGCTGCAGCGGGGGCACCACCCTCCGCACCGGGGCGAGCAGCCACTCGGTCGAGACGTAGGCGATGTTGTTGATCTGCTCGAACACCGGGCCGCCTGGGGGGAACCAGCTGAGCACGGCGCGGAGGACGAGCAGGATGAGCAGGGCCGTCAGGGCCCAGGAGATGATGATCATCGGGAGCGCGCCGGCTGGATCAGCGCTCGTCGGCGGTCAGACCGCCTTCGCGGATGCGCCGACGGTCGTCGTCGGACACCTCGGCACCGTGCGGCGTCAGCAGGAACACCTGGTCGGTGACGCGCTCCATGTTCCCCTCGAGGCCGTAGCAGAGGCCGGAACCGAAGTCGATGAGCCGACGGGAGAGGTCGCGGTCGACGCCCTGGAGGTTGAGGATGACCGGCTGGTTGCGCTTGAAGGTGTCGGCCACCTCCTGCACGTCGTTGAAGCTGCGGGGCGTCACGACGTGGGGGCGGGCCACGCCCGGGAGCGGCCGGACCACGCCGCGGGTGTGGTCGACCTCGGGGCCGGTGCCCGGGGTGGCCGCGATCACGCGGACGCCGCCGTCGCCGTCGTCGGGCTCGGAGCTCGGCGCGGGACCGGGGACGGAGCGGACGTTCGGCCCCGCGGCGGTCCGCCGCTGCGGCACCGCACGGGGCCGGGTCGGCGCCGGCGCGGCCGGGGCGACGTCGACGATGTCGTCCTCGGGCTCGTCGTCGTCCACCCACTCGTCGTCGAGCGGCGGATCCGCGTACTCGGTGTCGTAGTACGGGTCCTGGCCCAGACCGAGCCAGGAGCGTGCGTTCTTCATGAAGTTCGACATCCTCGCTCCTCGGCCGCGGAGTGTAGTGGCGGTGACCCTGGGGGGATGGACCGCCGGGCCACCTCCCGCCGACGTCTCCTTCCCCGGGCCGTGGCCGACGAGCCCGGGGCCCGCGGGACCGGGGTCACGTCCGGGGCGGACGCGGACCGACCAGCGCGGACCCGACCCGCACGATCGTCGCCCCCTCGTCGACCGCGACGTCGAGGTCCGCGCTCATGCCGATCGAGCGCTCGGGCAGGCCCAGGTCGTCGGCCATCGCCACGAGCCGGCGGAACCCTGGCCGGGCCAGCTCCGGGTCGCCCGGCGGGCCGACGCCCATCAGGCCACGGACGTCGAGTCCCAGCTCGCGGCAGCGCGCCACGAGCTCGGGCGCCTCGTCGGGCGGGCAGCCCCCGCGGTCGGGCAGGCCGGCGAGGTCGAGCTGCACCAGCACCGCGGCGCCGGGGGCGCGGCCCGCGATCTGCGAGGCGAGCGACGCCCGGTCGACCGACTCCCAGAGGGAGACCGCGGGCGCGATGAGCCGCACCTTGTTCGTCTGCAGCCGGCCGATGAAGTGCCACCGCACGGGGGCGCTCCCGAGCGCCTCGGCCACCTCGGCCACCGGCGCGGCCTTGTCCCGCAGCTCCTGCGCGTAGTTCTCCCCGAGGTCCCGGAACCCCGCGGCGAGCGCGGCCGCCGCGACCGCGGGCGGGTGGGCCTTGGTGACGCACACGACCGTGACGTCGCGGTCGGTCCGCTCGGCGATCCGCCGCCGCAGCGACTCGCCGCGCTCGGCGATGCGCTCGACGAGGGCGGGGTCGGCCGGCGCCGACGGCGTGGTCACGGGTGCCAGGGGTAGTCGTGGTCGTCGGGGGCGAGCCAGACGACCGCGGCCTGGCGGCCGGCGTCCTGGCGGGCGCGCCAGGAGAAGAAGCCCTCGTCGAGCGCGGTGCACGGCACCACGTCGGGACCGGTCCCGGCGCCGGCGTCGACGCCGGCCCGGCGGAGCGCGGCGCGCACCCCCGCCCGGACGTCGAGCGCGGGGGCGCCGTCGAGCGTGGTGGCGCGAAGGTCGTCGCCGAGCTGGTCGCACAACCGGTCGAGCTCGGCCTCGCCGAACTCGTAGGCCGCCGGCGAGATGCACGGGCCGAGGTCCCACGTGAAGGAGTTGGCCCCGAGCCGGCGCATCGCGTCGACGGTCGCTTCGATCACACCGTCCTGGAGGCCCCGCCAACCGGCGTGCGCGGCGCCGACGACCCGGATGGGCTCCTCGGTCGCCGGGTCCTCGCCGTCGCCGACGAACACGACGCCGGCGCAGTCGGCGGTGTGGACCGACAGCACGGTGCCGAGCGTGGCCGACACGGCGGCATCGGCCTCGGTGCCCTGCCACAGCCCCGGGGCGTCGGCCTCGACGACGCGCCGGCCGTGCACCTGTCGCAGCCACGTCCAGGGGTGCGGGGCGATGCGATGGCGGCGTGCGGCGACCTCGGGCGACTCCGACAGGCCCGGTTCGGGCACGCGCAGGTCGCCGTCGGAGGCGTCGGTGAAGGCGAGGTGCGCGGAGGGCAGTCCAGGGGTGTGGAGGACCTCCCGGCGCGGCACGGGGGTCAGACCGCCCTGGTCGCTCGGGCCCGGACGGCCCGGGGCGGGGTCACTTGAGGAACGACGGGACGTCGAAGTCGTCGTCCCCGCCGAACAGCTCGTCCTCGTCGTTGTCGGCGAACACGTCGCCGATGGAGCTCGGGCGGTCGTCCTCGCGGGCGGCGCCGCTCGCCGCGCCCGACGGCCGGCGGCTGCCCTTCGACTCGTCCCAGCGCTCGAAGCCCGCGGCGATCACCGTGATGCGGACCTCGTCGCCGAGCTCGTCGTCGATGACCGCACCGAAGATGATGTTCGCCTCGGGGTGCGCGACCTCGTGGATGACCTGCGCCGCCTCGTTGACCTCGAACAGGCCGAGGTCCGAGCCACCCGAGATGTTGAGCAGGATCCCGCGGGCGCCGTCGATCGCGGCCTCGAGCAGCGGCGACGAGATCGCCTGGCGGGCGGCGTGCAGCGCCCGGCCCTCACCGGTCGCGTAGCCGACGCCCATCAGCGCGCTGCCGGCGTCGTTCATGATCATGCGCACGTCGGCGAAGTCGGTGTTGATCAGGCCCGGCGTGGTGATCAGGTCGGTGATGCCCTGGACGCCCTGGAGGAGCACCTCGTCGGCCATCTTGAAGGCGTTGAGCACCGAGGTCTTGTCGTTGGCGACGGTGAGCAGACGGTCGTTCGGGATGACGATCTGGGTGTCGACCTTCTCCTTGAGCTTCCCGATGCCCTGGTCGGCCTGGACGCTGCGGCGACGACCCTCGAAGCCGAACGGCCGGGTGACCACGGCGATCGTCAGGGCCCCCTGCGACTTGCCGATCTCGGCGACCACGGGCGCCGCGCCGGTGCCGGTGCCGCCGCCCTCGCCCGCGGTGACGAACACCATGTCGGCGCCGCGGAGCACCTCCTCGATCTCGGAGCGGTGGTCCTCGGCGGCCTGGCGACCGACCTCGGGATCGGAGCCGGCGCCGAGCCCGCGGGTCAGCTCACGGCCGATGTCGAGCTTGATGTCGGCGTCGCTCATGAGCAGCGCCTGGGCGTCGGTGTTGATGGCGATGAACTCCACGCCCTTGAGCCCGGCGTCGATCATCCGGTTCACCGCGTTGCAGCCACCTCCGCCGACGCCGATCACCTTGATGACGGCGAGGTAGTTCTGCGGGTTGTGGGCCATCGGTCTCAGACACCTCCAGAAACCGGGGCGCGTTCGTGGCCCGGTGATGCGACCGGCAAGGTTACGGCCGCCTGAGAGCAGGAAGCAACGACCGTCACCCCGTGCCCCCGGCCGCCGTGGTCGTGGTCGCGCCCTTCGTGGCCGCGCCACCGGTCGTCCCGTTGCCCGCCGTCCCCTTCTTCGTGCCGGCGCCGCCGGTGCCCTTTGGGGTCGTCGTGGTCGGCACGGTCGTCGACGCGCCCACCGTGGGGGCCCCGGGATCGCAGCCCGCCCGCCGGCTGATCGTCGGTCGACCGGGCTCCCTGACGTCGAGCACGTCGAGGCAGTCGAGGCGGGCGCCGGCCAGCAGGCTGGCGGCCGTCAGGAGCTTGGCCGGCACCTCCTCGGGTCGCCCGAGGATCACCCGTCCGGCGTCGTCGGCGAGCACGAACGTGACGGCGCCGTCGCGGGCGAGCTCGACCGTGCCGAGCCGGAACCGGACCTGCTCCGGGAGCTGCTCCAGCACCACCACCAGGCCGTCGAGCTCCTCGGGCACCTGGTCGCCGGTGGCCAGCCGGGCCCCGATCGAGGTGTCCTCGACCGCGACCTGGGGCAGCCCCGCCCCCTCGACCGGCTCGCCGGCCGCACCGTCGGCCGCGCCGGTCGCTCCCCCGCCGTCGCCGTCATCGCCGGCGGCCGGCCCGAGCACCCGGCCGCCCCGACCGATCACCGTGCGCCGATCGTCGACCACGAGGACGGCGAGCGCCACCTCGTCGGTCACCGAGATGCGGACCGTGCCCGGCCAGTCGCGGGCCACCCGGGCCGAGGCGACCCCGGGCAGCGCCATCACGGCCCGCCGGGCGGCGCCGAGGTCGACGTCGACCAGCGCGTCGCCGCGGTCGATGCCGCTCGCCCGCCGCACCGCGTCGGCGTCGACGGAGGTGGAGCCGGCCACCGACACCCGGTCGACGTCGAGCAGCGGCGAGCGCAGCACGCCGACCGCCGCGGCCGACAGCGCGACGAGCGCGGCCACCACGGCGGCCACGATCCGGCGGCGCCGGCGCGCCGCGGCCTGCACGTCCTCACGACGTCGCGCCATGCGCGGGTCCTCGCGGCCGGTGCCCTGCTCCGCAGCGCGGGCCGGCGGCCGGCGGGGCGGCGTGATCGTCCCGGTCACGGCGCGGCCCCGATCGCCTCCGCGAAGGGCGGGAAGCCGACCATGCGCGTCTCGGGGTGCAGCTCGACGCCGTGCTCGTCCATGACCCGCCGGGCGACCGCGACCATGAGCGCGAACACGTCGTCGGCCGAGCCGCCCGCGTCGGCCTGGATGAAGTTGGCGTGCTTGGTCGACACCTCGGCGGTGCCGATGCGCAGGCCCCGGCACCCCGCGGCGTCGATCAGGCGTCCGGCCGAGTCGCCCTCGGGGTTGGTGAACACCGAGCCGGCGTTCTGCCCACCCGGCTGGTGCTCGCGCCGCCACCGCACGATCTCGGACAGCTCGGCCTCGCCGGCGGCGACGTCGCCGGGCCGCAGCCGGAGGTCGGCGTGGACGACGACCTGGTCGTCGCGGACGTTCGAGCTCCGGTACGCGAGGTCGAGGTCCGAGGCGGGCACCGACCCATCCTCCCCGGTGCGGAGATCGACCACGCGGACCCCGACGAGGGATTCCGCGATCTCGGAGCCGTGGCCGCCGGCGTTCATGCGGACCGCGCCGCCGATCGAACCCGGCACCCCGACGGCCCACTCGAAGCCGGTCAGCCCCGCCGCCACGGTCCGGCGGGCCACGACGGGGAGGAAGGCGGCGCCGCCGGCGCGCACGGTCGCCGACCCGGCCACGTCCTCGTCGGACCGGGGCCCGTCGAGCACGTCGATGCCGGCGAACGCGTCACCGAGCTGGACGACGAGGCCGTCGAAGCCCGCGTCGCGGACCAGGAGGTTGGAGCCCTTGCCGACCACCAGGACGGCCCGCCCCTCGAGGCGGCGGGCGACGTCGAGGAGGTCCTCCACCCGGTGCACGGTCAGGAACCAGCGGGCCGCGCCGCCCACCCGGTAGGTGGTGAGGGGCCCGATCGGGACGTCGGGTCGCCAGACGGCCTCGCCGCTCATGCGCCCGCCGCCTCGAGCTGCTCGAGGACGCGCGGCCCGACGGTCGTGACGTCGCCCGCGCCGACGGTCATGAGGAGGTCGCCGGGCCGCAGCGCGGCGACGAGGTAGCGGACGACGTCGTCGAGCGACGGCATCCAGGCGAGCGGGCGGTGCGGGTGGTGGTCGAGCGTGGCGTCGACGAGCAGCTTGCCGGTGACGCCCGGCCGGGGCGCCTCGCCCGCCGGGTACACGTCGGTGAGGACGAGCAGGTCCGCGTCGCCGAAGGCCTCGCCGAACTCGCGCCACAGCGCCTGGGTCCGGGAGTAGCGGTGGGGCTGGAACACGGCGACCACGCGCCCGTAGCCCCCGCTCGCGCCGGCGGCGAGCGCGGCCCGCACCTCGGTCGGCAGGTGCGCGTAGTCGTCGACGACGGTCACCCCCGCCGCGACGCCCTTGCGCTCGAAGCGCCGGGCCACCCCGCCGAAGTCGGAGAGGCCGGCGGCGGCGGCCGCCACGTCGAGGCCCAGCTCGGCGACCAGCGCCAGCGCGCCGGCGGCGTCGAGGGCGTTGTGCAGCCCCGGCAGCGGCAGCGCCACGTCGACCGTCGCCCCCGGGCCGACGACGCGGAACCGGCTGCCGTCGGGACCGAGCTCGAGGTCGGTGACCCGGTGGTCCGACCCCTCCGCGGTGCCGTAGGTGGCCGCACCGGACTCGGCGCCGAGCTCGGCGGCGACCTCGTCGTCGGCGCAGACGACGCGGGGGCCGTCGGTGCCGGCGAGGAACCGCCGGAAGCCGTCCTTCAGCGCCTCCCACCCGCCCCAGTGCTCCAGGTGGTCCGGCTCGACGTTCGTCACGATCGCCCCGGCCCTCGGGCCCGACAGGAACGAGCCATCGCTCTCGTCGGCCTCGAGCACCAGCCACGGGCCGGGCCGCCAGGCGGCCGCCACCCCGCCGAGCGCGGCGACGGGCGCCCCGGTGAGGAACGACGGGTCCTCGCCGGCGCCGCGCAGCGCGGCGACGAGCAGCGACGTGGTGGTGGTCTTGCCGTGGGTGCCCGCGACCGACAGGAGCGGTCGCACGGCGGCGAGGGCCGGCAGCAGGCCGGTGCGGCGCAGCACCGGCACGCCGCGGTCGTGCGCGGCGACCACCTCGGGGTTGTCGTCGGGGACCGCCGTGCTGATCCCGACCACGTCGAGCTCGTCGAGCGACGCGACGTGGCCGGCGTCGTGGCCGACCCAGGCCGTCACGCCCAGGTTCCGGAGCCGGTCGAGCACGGGTGAGTCGACCGCGTCGCTGCCCGACACCTCGTGCCCCGACTGCGCGAGGAGGGTGGCGATGCCGCTCATGCCCGCGCCCCCGATCGCGACGAGGTGCACGCGCCGGGGCGCCGACAGGTCGAGGTCGGGCGGTGCGCTCACCGGCCGCCGCTCCCGCCCCGCTCGCCGGACGCGGCGCGCTCGACCAGGTCGGCGACCGCCGCCGCGGCGTCGGGCCGGCCCACCGACCGCGCCGCCGCGCCCATCGCCGTCAGGCCGCCACCGCCACCGCCGAGCAGGCGCTCGACCTCGGCCACGAGCCGGTCGGTGTCGAGCTCGTCGTCGGCGACGAGCACCGCCGCGCCGGCGCGCACCAGGGGGCCGGCGTTCGCGGTCTGGTGGTCGCGCGTCGCGATCGGCAGGGGCACGAGCACCGCGGGCACGCCGACCACCGCCAGCTCGGCGACGGTCGTGCCGCCGGCCCGGCACACGGCGAGGTCGGCGGCCGCCAGCACGAGGTCCATGCGGTCCTGGTAGCGCACCGGCTGGTACACGAGCCCGGTCGCGCCCTCGGCCGCCCCGCCCTCCCCGGCGCCGTCCCCAAGGCCGGCGCCGCGGGCGAGGTCGGGCCGGTCCTCCCAGTCCCGCGAGCCGATGACGTGGTGCACGGCCAGGTCGTCGCGGTCCGCCCAGCGCTCGACCGCGCCGTACAGCGCGGTGTTGAGGCGGCGCGAGCCGAGCGAGCCGGCGAACGCCACGACCACCGTGCGGTCCTCGGGCAGCCCGAGCTCGGCCCGGGCGCCGGCCCGGTCGCGATCCGCGCCGACGGCCAGGATCTCCTCGCGCACCGGGTTGCCGGTCACGACCGCCTTGGGCAGATCGGTCTCCTCGAACGGCACGGCCGACGCCGCCGCGAAGCGGGCGACGAGCTTGTTGGCCGCGCCCGCACGGGCGTTCTGGTCGGCCACGACGAGCGGCACCCGCCAGAGCACCGCGGCGATCGCGCACGCCGCGCTGGCGAACCCGCCGAGCGCCAGCACGACGGCGGGACGGCGCCGTCGCACCAGCACGATCGCCTTCCACAGCGCCGAGACGAGCCCGAGCACCGCCACCACGTTCTGGAGGCTGACGGTCCGCTCGATGCCGCGGCCCGGCAGCACGGTCAGGCCGAAGCCGGCCTCGGGCACCAGGCGCACCTCGATCCCCCGCTCGGCGCCGACGAAGTGGATCGACGCCGGGTCGTGGCCGCGGCGGACGAGCTCGCGACCGACGGCGAGGCCGGGCAGCACGTGGCCGGCGGTGCCGCCCCCGGCGATGATCGCCCAGGTGGGGCCCGCTCCGGAGGCGTCGGTGGTGGTCATCGGTCGGAGGTCGTCGGTGCGTGTGACGTCGTCATCTCTCGACGCAGATCATGCGTCGCGGGCGACCGACAGCAGGATCCCGACGCCGAACAGCGCCATGAGCAGCGAGGACCCGCCGTAGGAGACGAACGGCAGCGTGATGCCCTTCGTCGGCAGCGTCCCGACCGTCACGCCGATGTTGATGAGCGCCTGCACGCCGATCCAGGTGGTCACGCCGAAGGCGACGAGCCGGCCGAACGGCGAGCGTGCCCGCATCCCGATCGCGCAGCCGGCGCCCATGAAGGCCACGAACAGGCCGAGGACGACGAGGCTGCCGGCCAGGCCGAGCTCCTCGCCGATCACGGCGAGGATGAAGTCGGTGTGGGCCTCGGGCAGGAACCCCCACTTGGAGCGCGCGAGGCCCGGGCCGCTCCCGAAGAGGCCGCCCGACGCCAGACCGATCTGGGACTGCCACAGCTGCCAGCCCGCGCCCTGCCGGTACTTGTCGGGCTCGAGGAAGGCCAGGATGCGCGTGACCCGGAACCGCTCCAGCCCGACGATCGCCAGCGCCCCGAGGCCGAGCGACACCCCGCCCATCGTGGCCAGCTTGGACAGCGGCGCACCGGCCATGAACACCATCGCCAACGTCACGGCGCCGAGCAGCATCGTCGTGCCGAGGTCGTCGCCGAGCACGACGAGCGCGCACGTCAGCCCGCTCCACACGAGCACCGGCTTGAGCCCCTCCCAGGTCCGCACGTCGCGACCGCGCTCGGAGAGCAGCTTGGCGAGCCAGAGGATGAGCGCCGGCTTGGCGAGGTCCGACGGCTGGAACTGCATCGAGCCGACGCCGACCCAGCGGGTGGCGCCGTTGACCGTGATGACGAACGGCAGCGACGTCCCGGCCGCCTTCTGGACGAGCACGCCGAGCGCGACGTAGCCGAGGGCGGCGACCGACACGAGCATCAGCGGCAGCGCCACCTTGTCGCGCCAGACGCGCCACGGGACCCGGGAGGCGGCGAACGCGGCGCCGACGCCGAGGCCCAGCCACATCGCCTGCCGGGCGACGATCCCCCAGCTGTTGCCGAGCGTGCGCACGGCGGTGACCGACGACGCGGAGTACACCATCACGAGGCCGAGCCCGCAGAGCAGCGAGACCGTGACGACGACGACCGTCGACGGGCTCGGTCCCCGGCGGACGACCTCGACCTCGGGCCGGCGGGGTCGAGCCGCAGTGGCCGAGCGCCGCGTGCCGGTGGCCGGGCGCCGCGTCGCGGTCGCGCTGCGACCGGTCGAACGGCCGGAAGCGGCCGGCTTCCGGCTCGTGCCCGACGAGCGGGTGCCGGTGCGGCGGGTGGCGGTCACGCCGCACCCCCGTCGCCGGCGAGCACGAGCTCGCGGACCCGGGCCGCGAAGTCGTCGCCCCGCTCCGAGTACGAGCCGTACCAGTCGAACGAGGCGCAGCCGGGCGACAGCAGGACGACGTCGCCGCCCTCGGCCAGCTCCGCGGCCGAGGCCACCGCCTCGGCCATCGACGTGGCGAGCCGGCCCGGCCGGTCGGGGAACGCGGCGAGCACCTCGGCGCCCGACTCGCCGATGCCCACGACGGCCCGCACGTGGTCGGCACCGAGGTGCAGCTCGCCGAGGTCGAGGCCCTTGTTCCGGCCGCCGGCCACGAGCACGACGGAGTCGAACCCGCGCAGGGCGGCCAGCGTGGCGTGGGGCGCGGTCGCCTTCGAGTCGTCGTACCAGCGCACGTCGTCGCGCTCGCCCACGAGCTCGACCCGGTGGGGCAGCCCGCGGAAGTCGCGCAGCGCGGCGCGCACGCCCTCGACGGTCGCGCCACCGGCCAGCGCCGTGGCGGCCGCCGCGAGCGCGTTGGTGCGGTCGTGCGGCAGCGCACGCCACATGTCCGCGACGTCGACGAGCTCGACCGGCTCGCCGCCGGGGCGCGCCGGCCCGACCAGCAGCGAGCCGTCCTGGTGGTACTCCACGGCGCGGCCCCCCTCGACCGGAGCGAGCCCGAACCGGAGCACGGCCGGCCCGGGCACGTCCTCGGCCGCGGCGACCTGGGTGCGGGCCACGATGGCGGCGTCGACGACCGGGTCCTCGGCGGCGGCTACGGCGGTGTCGCCGGCGCCCTGGTCGCGCCAGATCCGCGCCTTGGCCATGCGGTAGTCGTCGAGCGTGCGGTGCACGTCGAGGTGGTCGGGCGCGAAGTTCAGCCACGTGCCGACCAGCGGAGCGAACCGGCGGCTGTGGGCCAGCCGGAACGACGACGCCTCGACGACGAAGACGTCGAGGTCGTCGCGGGCGATCGCCTCGACCAGCGGCGTGTCGAGGTTGCCGACCGCCGCGGCCCGGCGGCCCGACCGCTCGAGCATGGCGGTGACGAGCGTGGTCACCGTCGTCTTGCCGTTGGTGCCGGTGATCGCCAGCACCGGCCGGTCGTCCCAGGCCGCGGCGAGGTCGAACTCGCTGAGCACGGGTCGCCCGTGCGCCGCGGCGAGCACGAACAGGGGGTGGTGCTCGGGGAGGCCCGGTGCGGGCACGACGGCGTCGACCGACCGCACGAGGTCCTCCAGCGCACCCGCCGACGGCTCCAGCACGACCGGCGCCCCGAGCTCGTCGCCCAGCGCGCCCGCGAGGGCGGGGCGGCCGTCGTCGGACAGCACGACCTCGAGCCCGTGCGCGACCGCAGCCCGGGCGACGGCGGCGTTGGTGATGCCGAGCCCGTGCAGCAGGAGCCGCCGCTCGGGCAGGCCGCCGCCGGCCGGCTCGCTCATGCCAGGCCCCCGGCCCGGATGAACTCCCGGTAGAAGAGCCCGAGGCCCACGGCGGTCGTCGCACCGGTCAGCATCCAGCCCCGGACGATCACCGTCGTCTCGGGCCATCCGCCGAGCTCGAAGTGGTGGTGGATCGGGGCCATGCGGAACACCCGCTTGCCGGTCGTGCGGAACGAGGCGACCTGGATGATCACCGAGACCGTCTCCATCACGAACAGCAGGCCGAGCACCGGCAGGAGGATCACGGTCGAGCTGCTCAGCGCGAGCGCGGCGAGGCCCGTGCCGATGGCCAGCGACCCCGTGTCGCCCATGAAGATCTGCGCGGGCGCGGCGTTCCACCAGAGGAACCCGGCGCAGGCCCCCATCATCGCGGCGGCGACGACGGCGAGGTCGAGGCCGACGTTGATCTGGTACATGCCGGGGTGGCGGAAGATCCAGTACCCGATGATCACGTAGGCGGAGAAGACGAGGATCGCCGACCCGGCCGCCAGCCCGTCGAGCCCGTCGGTCAGGTTGACGGCGTTCGACGAGGCGAAGATCACCACCACCGCCCAGATCACCCAGACCCACTTGCCGAGCGTCCACCCGAGGTCGTCGAAGCGGCCGAAGCTGATCGTCGTGTGGACGTTGGTCTTCCAGAGGATGACCAGCGCGAAGCCGACCGCCACGACGAGCAGGCCCAGCGTCTTGGAGCGCTTGTTGAGCCCGAGGTTCCGCTCGTTGGCGATCTTGATCCAGTCGTCGAGGAACCCGACGCCGCCCGCGCCGGCGATCGCCCCCATCGTGGCGAGGCCCGTCCAGGTGAAGACGCCGTCGTAGAGGTTCGACGCCAGGTAGCCGCAGACGCCGCCGGCGACGATGGCGATGCCGCCCATCGTCGGGGTGCCGGCCTTGACGGTGTGGCCCTCGGGCACGTCCTCGTGGATCGGCTGGCCGATGTGGCGCCGCGTGAGGGCGGTGATGAGCAGCCTGGTGCCGACGAGCGCGACGAGCGTGGCGATGCCCGCGGCGAGGACGAGGCGGATCACGTCGCGCTCCCCCGTCCGTCGGCGTCCAGCTCGGCGAGGACCTCGGCGGCGACGGCGCGGTCGTCGAACGGGGTGACGACGCCGGCCACGTCCTGGCCCTGCTCGTGGCCCTTGCCGGCGATCACGACGACGTCCCCGGCTCCGGCGGCGGACAGGGCCGTGCGGATGGCGGCACGGCGGTCGGGCTCGACGACGGGCTCACCCGCGCATCCTGACCGGATCTCCTCGAGGATGCGAAGCGGGTCCTCGGAGCGGGGGTTGTCGGAGGTGAGGACGACCGAGTCGGCGAGCCGCGGACGCCACCTCGCCCATGCGCGGGCGCTTGGCGGTGTCCCGGTCCCCACCGCACCCGAACACGACGAGCACCCGGCCCGCGGCCAGCTCCCGGGCGGCCTCGAGGACCGCCTCGAGGGCGTCGGGCGTGTGGGCGTAGTCGACGACGACGTCGAAGGACTGCCCGGCCCGCACGGCCTCGAACCGACCGGGCACCGCCGGCACCCCGGCCAGCGCGGCGGCGATGTCGTCGTCGTCGACGCCCAGGGCGGCGCAGGCCTCGGCCGCCAGCAGCGCGTTGGCGACGTTGTGCCGGCCGGGCAGCGGGAAGGTGACCGGCCGGCCCCGCCAGGTGAAGCTCGACCCGTCGACCGTGAAGCGGATCTCGCCGGCGTCGGCCAGCGACACCGGGACCATCGGGTGCCCGGCGGGGGCCACGTCGACGAGCAGGCGACCGCGCACGTCGTCGACGTCGACGATCCCGCGCCGGGAGCGCCCCGGGTCGAACAGCACGGCCTTGGCGGCGAAGTACGCCTCGGGCGTCCCGTGGAAGTCGAGGTGGTCCTGGCCGAGGTTCGTGAAGACGGCGACGTCGAACGTCATGGCGTCGACCCGGTGCAGGACCAGCGCGTGCGAGGACACCTCCATGGCGACGTCGGTGACGCCGTCGGCGACCATCTGCGCGAGCTGCGCCTGGAGGTCGGTCGCCTCGGGCGTCGTGCGGGCGCCGGTCAACGTCCCGATCGCACCGACCTCGCGCCCCGCGGAGCGCAGCACGTGGGCGATCGTCGACACCACCGTCGTCTTGCCGTTGGTGCCGGTCACCCCGACGGTCCGGAGGCGCTCGGCCGGGTGGCCGTAGACCTCGGCCGCCGCCGGGGCCATGGCGGCGCGCACGTCGTCGACGAGCAGCTGCGCGACCGGGTGCGGCAGCGTCGAGGGGTCGAGGTGCCGCTCGACGAGCAGGGCGACGGCGCCGGCGGCCACCGCGGCGGGGGCGAAGTCGTGACCGTCGGCCCGGCCGCCGACCACGCAGCAGAACAGCGTGCCGGGCCCGACCCGGCGGGAGTCGTGTGTCACCGCCACCACGGGCGTCGAGTCGTCGACACCGGACGGCTCGGCCGGGCGCGCGCCGACGGCGACCGACACGTCGGCGATCGTCACCGTCGTCTCGCTCATGCCGGGCTCCGCACGCCGCCTCCGTCCATCCACCGGTCGGTCACCGGCCGTCAGCCCGTCCCTGCGGCGGTGCTCCGTCCGGAGGACGCAATGGTGGTCGACGTGGCGCCCGAACGGGTGGAGGCCCCCGAGCCCGTGCCCCCGGTCGAGCCGGTGCCCTTCCCCGTCCCGCCGCCCTTCGCGGTCGCGGCGCCGCCCTTGGTCGTCCCGGTGCTGCCCGAGCGGGACGGAGCGGTCGTGGTCGGCACGAGCGCCCGGTCGGTGGCGGCGGCGGTCTCGCCGGCGGGGACCGAGCGGACGAGGCCGTCGTCGTCGGTGCTGCCGGCCGCGGTCGTGGCCGCGGGGTCGGCGGTGGGGGCGATCGAGAGCTCCCGGATCGACAGGCGGGCCAGGTCGCTGAACACCGGGCCGGCCGACGTGGAGCCGGTGAGGCCCTGGGCGGTGTCGAACAGCATCACGGTGATCGAGACCTGCGGGCGGTCGGCCGGCAGGTACCCGGCGAAGGTCGTGACGTGGTGGTAGGTCCCGTCGGGCCAGATGTACGCGTCCTCGTCGTCGACCTTCTCGGGGCTGGGCATGCGACCGGTGCCGGTCTTCGCCGCCACCGGGTAGCCCGGCAGGCTCCACTGCTTGCCGGTGCCGGCCTGGACCACGGCCTGCAGCGCCCGGCTCACCCGGGCCGCCGTGGTCGCCGAGACCACCCGTCGGGTGTCGGCCGCCCGCGCCGGGTCGAGCCGTCCGTCCGGACCGATCGTCCCCTCGACCAGCCGGGGCGGGACGTAGATGCCCTGGTTGGCGATCACGTTGAACGCCGACCAGAGCTGCAGCACGGTCGTCGACTGGAAGGAGCCGATCGACGCCGCCGCGGTGTCGGGCGGCGTCCACGAGTCGACGTCGGGCAGCAGGCCCGCGCTCTCGGCGGGGTGGCCGAGCGCGGACACCTGGCCGAAGCCGAAGTCGACGAGCGCCTGGTGCAGCTTCTCGGCGCCGAGGCGCTGGGCGATCTGGATCGTGCCGACGTTGGACGACTCGGCGACGATCTGGTCGACGTTCATCGTCTCGACCGGGTGGACCTCGTTGTCGCTGAACTCCCGGTCGTAGACGCGGATCGTCGGCCCGACGGAGAACGTCGAGTGGTCGTCGATCACGCCCGCCTCGTAGGCCGCGGCGGTGGTCACGAGCTTGAACACCGAGCCGGCCTGGTAGGCGTTCGACAGCGCCAGCGGCCGGGTGGAGAGGTGCATCTCCCCCGTCTCCTCGTCGCGCTCGACGCCGGCGACGGCCAGGAGCTCGCCGGTGGAGGGGCGCCCCACGATCGCGATGCCGCCGGCGGCGCGGGCGTTGGCGGACCCCTTGGACAGGATCTGCTCGGTCTCGTACTGGAGGGTGCGGTCGAGGGTCACCTGCACGTCCTCGCCGGGCTGCGGCGCCTCGATCACGCGCGACCCGTCGGTGATCGTCTCGCCCTGCGAGCCGCGCTCGACCACCTGCTTGCCCGGCGTGCCCTCGAGCACGTCGTCGTAGGCGGCCTCGACGCCGGCGCGGGGGCCGGGCCCGTCGGGACCGACCGTGCCGATCACCCGCACCCCGGACTCGCCGCCCGGGTGCACCCGCTCCGAGGCCGGGTCGAGCATGAGGACGCCGTCCATGTCCTGCGCCGCGAGCGCCTGCGCGGCCTTCCTCGCGACCTGCTCGTCCGCGTACCGGTCGACCATGACCCACTTCGCGTCGGGCGCCGCCGAGGTGATCGCCTCGACGACCGGGGCCGGGTCGACCCGGAGCAGCGTGGCCAGGCGGGTGCCGAACTCGCGCAGCATCGCGTCGTCGCCGATGCCGGCCTCGGCCAGGCGGACCTTGCTCACCGCCACCGTGGTGCGGGGCACCGACATGGCCAGCTCGGTGCCGTTGCGGTCGAGGATCGAGCCCCGCTGGGCGGGGATCGTCTCGGTGCGCTGGCGCTGCTCGAGCCCTTCGGCCGCGAGCGCCGAGGCGTCGGTGAACTGGACGCCGACGAGCTTGACCAGCGGGAGCAGGGCGAGCACGCCGAAGGCGCCGACCATGCCCCAGAGGCGACGGCGGGTCCGGATCAGGTCCGCCGCCTGGTCGGCGCTGCGGGTGCGGGCCCGCGGTCGGGGCCGAGGTGCGGCGGCCCGGGTGGATCCCCTGCCGGGCGAGCGCCGGCCGGTCGTCGAGGGGCGCCGGGGACCGGGTCGGCGAGCGGTCATCCGGCCTTCGCCGGGGTCGCCCCGGTGGGCTGGATCGTGCTCGGCGCCGCGGTCGTCGCTCCGCCGTCGTCGGTCGGGGGCGCGGGGAGGGCCGGCGTCGAGGTGGGCACCGTGGCGGCGGGGACGACCGCGATCGGGCCGGGCTCGACCAGTCCGGCGTCGCGGGCGACCTCGAGCACGTGCTCGGGCGACTCGGCCTGGACGACGGCGATGCGCAGCTCGCGGTTGCGGTCCTCCGCCACGGCCGTCCGGGCGGACACGCGGTCCGCCTCCTCCTGGAGCGCGATCCGCTGGCTCTGGATGGCGACCGACGCGACCAGCGCGGCGAACGAGCCGACGACGCAGAGGGCGACGGTGGCCCGCCAGCCGATGTCGCGGCGACGCCGGTCGCCGTCGCGGCGGATCAGGCGGAGGCGCGGCCCGGCCGACTCCTGGGGGAGCGGCCGGGCCGTCGACCGGGTGCGCGCCCGTCCGGGCGCGTGCACCGATGCGTCGCGGGCGCGAGGTGAGCGGACGGCCGTCACGCCGACTCCGGGATCCGTTCGACGGCGCGGATCCGGACGCTCTCGGCGCGGCGGTTGGCGGCGATCTCGTCGTCGGTGGCCTTCCACGCGCCGCGCTTCAGGAGGCGCACGGTCGGCTCGGCGCCGCACACGCACGGCAGGCCGGGCGGGCAGGTGCAGCCCCCGGTCTCGGCGTCGCGGAAGGTCTGCTTGACCATGCGGTCCTCGAGCGAGTGGTACGACATCACGACCATCCGCCCGCCCGGCGCCAGGACGGCCATCGCGCCCTCGAGCGCCTCGGCCAGCTGGTCCAGCTCGCGGTTCACCTCGATCCGGATGGCCTGGAACGTGCGCTTGGCCGGGTGGCCGCCGGTGCGGCGCGCCGCGGCGGGGATGGCGGCCCGCACGACCTCGGCGAGGTGGGCGGTGTTCTGGATCGGCCGGGCATCGACGATGGCGCGGGCGATGCGGCCGGCGAAGCGCTCCTCGCCGTAGGTCTCGATCACCCGGGCGAGCTGCGGGAACGAGTACTCGTTGACGACGTCGACCGCGGAGAACGCCTGTCGGCGGTCCATCCGCATGTCGAGCGGCGCACCCGAGCGGTAGGAGAACCCCCGCTCGTCCTCGTCGAGCTGCGGCGATGACACTCCAAGGTCGAACAGCACGGCAGTCGCTCCTCCTGGTCGGGTGTGGCCTGGTCGGGTGTGGCCTGGTCGGGTGTGGGACGGGTCGGCGGTCTCGAGGTGCTCGGTCACGACCTGCTCCAGCTGGTCGAACCCGGTGCGGACGATGTGGACCCGGTCGCCGAAGCGGGCGAGCCGTCGCGTCGCGGCGGCGATGGCGGCGTCGTCCCGGTCGAGGCCGAGCAGCCGGAGACCTGGGTGGGCGTCGAGGACGGCCTCGGCGTGGCTGCCGCCGCCGAGGGTGGCGTCGACGTAGAGCCCGTCGGGGACGTCACGCAGCAGGTCGACGACGAGGTCGACCATGACAGGGGCGTGCACGAACGGGCGCGGCTCTCCGGGCCCGCCAGGATCAGGCGGCGTCGCGTCATCGGCCACGGGCTCCTGCTCCGTACGGGCGGGCGGGCAGCCCCCGGTGGTCGATCCCCCGACGACGCGACGACCGCCGGGATGTCTCCCCGGACGGCACGGAGTGGCGCGGACGGAGCTCTGGGCCAACCCTCACGCCGGCCGGGGGATCGGCCACCGGGGGCACCGGCGGCAGCTTGTGGGCGAGATCTGCGTGGACGAGATGTGCGTGGACGAGATCTGCGTGGACGGGATCTGCGTGGACGAGGTCGGTGCTGGTGATCACAGGAAGTCCAGCTCCCGGAACTTGTCGGCCAGCGAGCGGCCCTCGGCGGCCTTGGCGGCGATCGCCGCCTCTCGGCGTGCCCACTCCTCGCGGGAGAAGATCGACACGTAGCGGACCGAGCCGACGATCGCGACCTCGCGGTCGAGGCCGGTCACGTCGCGCAGGCGCTGCGGCAGCGAGATGCGGTTCTGCGCGTCCGGCTCGAACGGCGACGCGATCGAGAAGAGGTGGCGGAGGTCGTCCCGGTCGAACTTGCCCGACGTCTCGATCCGACGCCGGTAGCGGTCCCACTCGTCGTGGGTGAAGAGGGCGGCGTAGTCCTCGAGCAGCGTGGCGATCCCGCCGTCGGCGAACGCGGAGCGGAACGACGACGGCAGGACCAGGCGGCCCTTGCCATCGATCGTGTGCTCATGGGTTCCGTAGAAGTCCACGGGGGCTCCGCTGCTGGGGTTCGTGCTGGTGAGGCCGGTGACGCCGGGGGTTGGGAGATCGGGAGGAGGGGTACGGCCTCACCGCACCCAGGCGAGCCACATTGCTCCCCTCTCCTCCACTTCGAGCCACCCTAAACCACTCACCACCACCAGACAACGTTTACAGCGGTGTAGTTCGCGCGAAGCGCGCGAACGACGGCGCGGTGGTCCCCGGCTGGACCGCGCCCTGCCGTTCCGGGCCCCGTCGGCGGCCCGTCAGCCGGTGCGCCCGGCGCCGGCCGGTGTCGCACCCGCCCGGACGGGCGATCAGGTCCGGGCCCGGCTCAGGGCAGGGCCGGGAGCAGCTGCTCCACCACGCCCCACCCGGGCGTCACCACGGCGCCGGCGCGCGCCACCAGGGCGCGGCGCACGGGGTCGCCGCCGTCGCCGGCGACCCCGTCGCTCCCCGCGGGACCACGGCGCTCCACCTCATGCGGGTCGACGACGCCCCGGCCGGCGTCGGCTCGTCCCGGTCCGGCCGCCACCTCGGACCGGCCGAGAAGGGAGAGGAGCAGCTCGGGGTCCCACCTCCGGTAGGCGACGCACTGGAACCGGGCCCCGGACCGGGTCCGCCGCTGGGACACGCCGAGCACCTTGCGACCGTCGAGCTCGACCTCGCCCGGACCGAGCGCCGCGAAGCACGCGACCCGGCCCGCCTCCCGGTCGGTCACACCCGTCCGGTGCACGACGGCGCGCCCCGCAGCGTCGTCGGCCAGGCCCAGCGCCCGCACCCACGCGTCGCCGACCCACCACGCGGCCCGCTCGACGTCGACGTCCCACAGCGGGTCGCCCGCGGGCACGACCAGGTCCACCCACACGTGGTCGTCGGGGTGCAGCAGCACCGCGCCCCCACCCGAGCGCCGGCGGGCGAGCTCGACCCCGGCGGCGGCGAGCCGGTCGGCGTCGACGTCCGCGAGGTCCTGGGTGCTCCCGAGGACGAGCGCCGGAGCGGCCACGTGCTGGACGACCACGGCCCGACCGTCGACCGTCTCCGATGCGGCGGCGTCGTGCAGCTCCTGCGCGGTGCCGGCGCGGTCCTCGACCCGCCACGTCCGCTGGTGCGCACCCGCCACCGGACCAGTCTCGCCCGTCCGGACCGGCGGCGCCGCCGGTGGGACGATGCGTAGGCTGCCAGCCGTGAACCCGTGGGGACGTCGTCGGGCGGCGAGGGTGGTCGTGTTCGACCCCCAGGACCGCGTGCTGCTGATCGAGGGCCGTGACCCCGCCGGCCACAACCCCGGTGGGTGGTGGGAGATCCCGGGCGGCGGCGTCGACCACGGCGAGGAGATCGAGTCCGCCGTGCGGCGGGAGCTCTGGGAGGAGGCCGGCATCCGCGACGCGGAGATCGGTCCGTGCGTCTGGACGCAGCAGGTGAGCTACACGTTCGGCGGCTGGCGGTTCGAGCAGGACGAGTGGATCCACGTCGCCCGGTGCGACGGCACCAGCAACGGGCCCGGCGGCCTCGAGCACCTGGAGGCCATCGCCTTCGGCGAGCAGCGGTGGTGGGCGGTCGAGGACGTCATCGCCCACCGGCCCCGGACCATCCCCTACCGGATGGTCGAGTTCCTGGAGGACCTCGCGTCGGGGACCTGGCCGGACTCGCCGATCGACATCACCCCGGCCGACCACCACGTGGAGGCCTGGCACAGCCACGGTCGGAGCTGAACGTGGCCGGCGGTCCTCGTCCGGCGAGCCCCGAGGACCCGGTCGTCGATCGAGCGAGCCCCGAGGACCCGGTCATCGATCGAGCGAGCCCCGAGGACCCGGTCATCGATCGAGCGAGCCCCGAGGACCCGGTCGTCGATCGAGCGAGCCCCGAGGACATGGTCTCGCTCGCGTCGGCGCGCACCTCGACGCCGCTCCAGGTCGGCGCGGTCCTGCGCATCGACGGCGGGGCCGATCCCCGGGCGGTGGCCGACGCGCTGCGGGAGCGCATCCCCGGCATCGCGCGCCTCCGCCAGCGGCTGGTCCGCACGCCGCCCGGCTGCGGGCGCCCGGTGTGGGTCGACGACGCCGCCTTCCGATTCGAGCGCCACGTGCGCACCGCGGACCTCGACCACGACGTCGCCGTGCTGCTGGGCGACGACGGCACGGCGGGCGACCGCGAGGCCGCCTCCTCGGAGGATCGGCTGCTGGCGCTGGCGGCCACCACCGTGACGTTGCCGCTCCACGAGGGCGCCCCGTTGTGGCGGGCCGTCATCGTGGTCGAGCACGGCCGTGCCACCGCGGTCGTGGTCGCGTTCCACCACGTGCTGACCGACGGCATCGGCGGCCTGGCCGTCCTCGCCGGGCTCGCCGACGGGTCCACCGCTCCCCCGCCGGCGGGATGGCCGCGACCGGCCCCGGGGCCCGCGACGCTCGCCGCCGATGCGTGGCGCGCCCGGTGGGGTGGGCTGCGCCGCCTCCCCGCGTCGGCGCGCCGGGTCGCCGCCGCGGCCCGCGCCCTCCGACCGACCGCCCGGCCGGTGGCGCCGAGCTCGCTCAACCGGCCGACCGGCCCGCACCGGCGGCTGGCCGTCGTGCGCCGCCCGCTCGAGCCGCTCCACCGCGCCGCGCACGGCCGGGGCGCCACCGTGAACGACGCCGTGCTCGTCGCGATCGCGGGCGCGCTGCGGGCGGCGATGCGACGGCGCGGCGAGGACATCGGCAGCTTCGTCGTCTCGGTCCCGGTCGCCGGCCGCAGCCGGACCGACGCGAGCGACCTCGGCAACCACGTCGGGGTGGTGCCGGTCGCGGTGCCCGCGACCGGCACCCTCGCCGACCGGCTCACCGAGGTGCACCGCCGGACGGCGGCCGTCCGCGGCCCCGACCGGGGCGCCTCGGCGGCGCTCGTCGGACCGGCGTTCCGAGCCCTCGGGCGCGTCGGGCTGCTCGGCACGCTCATGGAGCACCAGCGGGTCGTCCACACGTTCAGCACCGACCTGCGCGGTCCCCAGGAGCCGCTGCGCTTCGTCGGCCGGCCGATCGGCGAGGTGATCGGGATCGCCATGGCCGTCGGCAACGTCACCGTGTCGTTCACCGCGGTGTCCTACGCCGGCGGCCTCGCGCTCACGGTGGTGGCCGACGCCGAGGCCTGGCCCGACCTCCCCGTGCTCGCCTCGGCGCTGGGGGCGGAGCTCGACGCGCTCAGCCGAGCGGACGGGTCCGGCACCACTCCAGGTACGTGACGAGGTCCCGCCCGAGGTCCTGCGGGGACGAGCCCGTGCCGTCCCCTCCGTTGGCCGTCACCATTCGGAACCGCAGGTAGTCGGCGTCGGGCAGCGGCAGGTGGGGCGACCGCCGCCACCATCCCTCGGGCGCGAGCACGAGCGCCTGTCGGAGCCCGGTCGCCCAGAGGTCGGGCCGGCGGAGGACCGGGAGGACGGCGCGCAGCGGCAGCCGCGGCGGGCCGGCGCTCACCGGCGTCGGTCCGTCACGACACGCCCACGTCGCGGCCGACGCCCCGGAGGCCGACCGCGGCGGCGCCGACGATGGGGCCCTGCGGACCGCAGCCCGACGGCACGATGCGCCCGCCGCGCGAGTAGTCGAGGCAGGCGCTGCGGCCCAGCTCGTCGTTCGCGGCGTCGAAGAAGGTGTCGCCGAAGCCGAGGGCGACCGACCCTGCGACGACCGCGAGCCGGAGGTCGAGCAGGTTGGACACCGACGCCACGGCCCGGCCGACGAGCCGGCCCGCCGTCACGCGCTCCTCCTCGGTGGCCTCGGACGCCGGCCGTCCGGTCGCAGCGGCGATCGCGGTGCCCGACGCGTGCGCCTCGAGGCAGCCCCGGGCGCCGCACACGCAGGCCCGGCCGAGCGGCTCCACGATCACGTGGCCGATGTGGCCGGCGTTGCCGTCGGCGCCGTCGAGCAGCCGCCCGTCGAGCACGATGCCGCCGCCGACGCCGGTCGACACGACCATGGCCAGGTAGTCGCGCACGCCCTTGGCCGCGCCGACCCAGCCCTCGCCGACGGCGAGCGCCTTGGCGTCGTTGTCGACCGAGGTCGGGAGGCCGGACCAGTCGGCGAGGCGCGACCGGAGCGGGAAGCCGCGCCACTGCGGGATGTTCAGCGGCGACACCTGCTCGCCGCCGGCGGTCATCGGCCCGCCGCACCCGGCGCCGAGCGCCACCACCGACGAGCGGTCGACGCCGAGGTCCGCCGCACGGTCGAGCACGCCGGCGAGGAGCTCCGTGACCGCGCCGAACAGGGCCTCGCCGTCGGCACCGGCGGTCGGGCGACGGTCCTCGACGATGACCGCGCCGTCGTCGCCGACCACCGCGCCGGCGAGCTTCGTCCCACCGACGTCGAGGGCGAGCACCGCAGCCATCGGGCCGACGGTACCGCACGCCACCCGCCGTCCCGGCGGCCCGGCCCGGTGGCAGACTGACCCGACCACGACGGCGCCCGACCCGACCGCGGCGGCGCCCGCCGACGAGCACCGCCCCAGGGCGGCACGGGGAGGACCCTGCGGCCGATGACCACCACGGGACCGACGACGAGCCAGAACGGCCCCGGCGAGGGCCCGCAGGGCGCCGGAGGGCTCCCCGGCCAGCAGGGCGCCGCGCCGGCCGCCGGCCGGTCCTTCGCCGGGATGTTCGACGCCATCTGCACCAACATCGCGGGGGCGGTCCACGGCAAGGCCGACGTGATCCGGCTGACCGTGACGTGCCTGGTGGCGGGCGGCCACCTCCTCATCGAGGACGTCCCCGGCGTGGGCAAGACCACGATCGCCAAGGCGCTGGCCCGGTCCGTCGACGGCCACTTCGGCCGCGTGCAGTTCACGCCCGACCTCCTGCCGTCCGACGTGCTCGGCTCGTCGGTGTGGAACCAGCGCAACGGTGCGTTCGAGTTCCGCGCCGGACCGGTGTTCCACAACCTCGTGCTGAGCGACGAGATCAACCGCGCCTCCCCCAAGACGCAGTCGGCGCTGCTCGAGGCGATGGCCGAGGAGCAGGTGACCGTCGACGGGACGACGTATCCCCTGCCCCGCCCGTTCATGGTCGTGGCGACCCAGAACCCCCTCGAGCACCAGGGCACCTTCCCGCTGCCCGAGTCGCAGCTGGACCGCTTCCTCATGCGGCTCTCGGTCGGCTACCCCGACCGCACGGCCGAGCTGGCGCTGCTGGTCGAGGAGGACCACGGCGACCGCCTCGACCGCCTCCGCCCGGTCGTGTCGACCGAGGACGTGCTGGCCATGGCCGCCGCCGCTTCGCGCGTGTACGTCGCCGAGGCGCTCGCGGCCTACCTGGTCGACCTGGCGGACCGCAGCCGCCGCTCCGCCACCTTCTCCCTCGGGATCTCGCCCCGTGCGGCCCTCGGCCTGCTCGGGGCGGCCCGCGTCCACGCCGCCGCGGACGGCCGCGACTACGTGACCCCCGACGACGTGAAGCACCTCGCCCGACCGGTGCTCGCGCACCGCGTGGTGCTGGCACCCGAGTCGCAGCTCCAGGGGATGACCGCGGAGGAGGCCGTCAGCGAGCTCCTCCGGACGACCCCGGTCCCGAGTTGAGGTCGCGCCGGTGCGGCTGACGCGAGCCGGACTCGTCGCCCTCGTCGCGGTCCCGGTGCTGGCCCTGCTGGCCTGGATGTTCGGCCAGCCCGAGCTGGCAGTGGCCGCCGCCGCAGTCCTCGCCGGTGCGTCCGGATCCGCCCTGCTGGTGGCGCGCAGCCGACCCGAGCTCGACCTGCGCCGGACGGTGCGACCGTCGCGCGTCGCGCTCGGCGAGCCGTGCCAGGTCCAGCTGGCGGTCCGCAACGTCGGCCGCAACCGCACGGCGGTGCTCGGTCTGCGCGACGACGTCGGCCGCTTCGGCGAGGCGTCCCTGCACCTCGCCCCGCTCCCGCGGGGCGCGTCCCGCGACGCGACCTACTCCTTCCCGACCCACCGCCGCGGCCTGCACCCGGTCGGCCCGCTGACCGTCGAGGTCGAGGACCCGTTCGGGCTGGTCCGCTCGAGCCAGCAGCTCACCGACACCCGGACCGTCATCGTGCTGCCCCGGACGTGGCCGCTCGCGCCGCTGCCGCGGGCCGCGGGCGACGAGCCCGAGCACGGCACCCGGGTCCTGACGTCGACCTCGACCGTCGACGAGGAGTTCGCGGCGATGCGGCCGTACACGGTCGGCGACGACATCCGCCGCATCCACTGGCGGACGACGGCCCGGGTGGGCGAGCCGGTCGTGCGCCAGTACGACCAGCCCTGGCAGCGCCGCACCACCGTCCTCCTCGACGTCCGTCGCGGCTCGGGCGCCGACGGGAGCGACACCGGCGCCGGCACCGGCGCCGCGTTCGAGCGGGCGGTGTCCGCGGCGGCGAGCGTCGTCCGGCTGGCGACCGAGCGCCACGAGATCGTCCGGCTCGTCACGACCGACGGCCTCGACAGCGGGTTCGTGGCGGCCGAGGGCCGCGGCGACGAGCTGCTCGACCGGCTGGCCGCGGTCCAGCCGTCGCCGCGCTCGTCGCTGGCGGCGAGCCTCGGCCACCTCGGCACCCGGCCGTCGGGCCGGCTCGTCACCTGCGCCGGCCACCTCGAGCACGGGGAGCTCGAGGGCTGGAGCCGAGGCACCCGGGGCTTCGGCCTGCGGGTCCTGGTCTGCACCGCGGCCGGCGGCGCGCCGCGGCTCCCGGGGGCGACGGTCGTCGCCTGGGACGGCGACCTGCCGCTCACCGACGTCTGGGCGGCCGCCGTCGGCGCCGCCGCCCCGCCCACGCCCCGACGACCGGTCGGGCGACTCGGGGGGATCACGGTCCCGTGAGCCGCCCCGACCTCCGCGAGGCCACCCCGGCCGCCCTCGTCGCCGCCGAGCTCGGCGTCGCCTGCGCCGGGCTCGGCACCGTCCTCGGCTTCTCCCGCCTCTTCGTCGGGTGGGACTACTTCGGCCCGCTCGCCGTCGCCGTCGTCGCGAGCTGGGCGCTCGCGGTGCTCACCCGCCGCCTCGGGCTCGGCGTCGGCTGGTCGGGCCTGGGGTCGGGCGCCGGCGCCGTCCTGGTGCTCTCGTGGGTGTTCGCCGCCGACACGACGCTGGTCGGGCTGCCCACCCCGTCGACCGCCGGCGCGCTGATCGACGAGATGCGGGCGTCGTTCACCGACTTCTCGAGCCTCGTCGCGCCCGTGCGCGTCACCGACGGCTTCCTCGTCGTGCTCGCCGCGGTCATGTGGGCGTTCACCTACTTCGCCGACACCGCCGCGTTCCGCTACCGCGGCCCCGTACAGGCGGTGATCCCCTACGCGTCCGCGTTCATCGCCACCGGCGTGCTGGCCCGCGACGTCGGCCGCGCCGGCGCTGCGGTCGCCTTCCTCGCCGGCATGGGCATCTACGCGGTCACGCAGCGGGCGCTCGTCACGAGCGAGCGGCGCTGGATCCGCGGCGAGGCCGTGCGGGGCACGTGGGCCGTGGCGTCGGGCGCCGCGCTCGCCGTGGCCGTCGCGCTCCTCGTCGGCCTCGTCGCGGGACCGTGGCTGCCCGGCGACGCCGAGGCGGTGGTCGACCTGCGGTCGCTCGGTCGCGAGGGCGGCGCCCGCACGGTCGTCAGCCCCTACGTCGGGGTGCGCAACCTGCTGGGCCAGCAGAGCGACCAGATCGTGTTCCGGGTCCGCAGCGAGGTGCCCGCGTACTGGCGGCTGACCGCGCTGGCCCAGTACGACACGTCGAGGGACATCTGGGTGTCCCGGGGCTCGTACCAGGAGGTGGACGGCGACGAGCTCGCCCGCTCCACGACCGGGCTGCCCACGGACCGGGTCGAGCAGGTGATCACGATCGAGGGCCTCGGCGGGCCGTGGCTCCCCGCGGCGTACGAGCCGGCGGCCATGGACATCGACGCCGACATCAGCTTCGACGAGGTGACCGGGTCGGTGATCACCCGCAGCGACTCGGTCGACACCGGCACCGAGTACCGGGTGGCGTCGCAGGTGGCCGAGCTGTCGCCGGCCGAGCTCGGCGGCAGCCGCGGTCGCGACACGGTGGACCCCGAGTACCTCGACGACGCCGGCGTGTCGAGCGCCGTCGCCCGCGTCGCCCGCGACGTCACGCGCACGGCCCCGACGCCGTACCTCAAGATGATGGCGCTGCAGTCGTACTTCCGGGACGAGTTCACCTACGACACCGACGTCGACTACCGAGAGGACCCCGATCCGCTCGCCGCCTTCCTCGACGAGCAGCGGGGCTTCTGCCAGCAGTTCGCCTCGACGTTCGCGCTGATGGCCCGCGCGATCGGCCTGCCGGCCCGCGTCGCCGTCGGCTTCACGCAGGGCGACACCGTGGCGACCGGCGGTCCCGACGCCCCCGACGCCGGGACCGAGTTCGTCGTGCGGGGTCGGCACGCGCACACCTGGCCCGAGGTCCACTTCGACGGCATCGGGTGGGTGGCGTTCGAGCCGACGACCGGGCGCGGCAACCCGCAGGCCGAGAGCTACACCGGCGTGGCCGCCCAGCAGGCCGATCCCCCGGCGGCCCAGGCGTCGACGACCACGTCGCCGACGACCACCGCCCCGTCCACCGACGTCACCACCCCGACGACCGTGCCGTCGGACCAACTGGAGACCGTCGGCCCCGAGGCCGGCGACGCCGCCGACGAGCCCGGGGCCGGCTGGGCGCGGTGGGTGCTCGTCGGCGTCGCGGTGGGGCTCGCCGCGCTGCTGGTGGGCGTGGTCGTCCGGCGCCGGCGCCGGTTCGCCGCGCTGCGGGCCGACCCGCACGGCGGTCGCGTGGCGGCGGCCTGGCAGCGCGCCCTCGACGACCTCGCGACGGTCGGGATCGCCCCCCGGCCCTCCGAGACGCCGTTCGAGCTCTCCCGCCGCGTCGCGGCGTCGACGGTGTTCGAGCGGGCCGGACACGAGCACGGTCCCGACCGCGAGGCGGCGGCCGCCGGCGCGCCGTCGTCACCCGACGGGACCGACGCGCCGCCGGTGTTCGACCAGACGGAGGCCGAGGCGATGTCGGTCGGCGACGCGATCACCCACCTCGCCTGGTACGAGACGTCGCGGCGCTACGGCCGGGTCGTGCCCGACGCGACCGACTGCGAGGAGGCCGAGGCCGCGGCCGAGCGGATCCACCGGGCGGTCAAGGAGACGGCGACGCGGCGCCAGAAGGTGCGGCACCTCGTCGGGTGACCGACGATCGGGTGACCGGAACCCGGTGGCCGGACCCGGTGGCTCAGGCCTCGGCGTCGTCCTCGGGGCGCTTGAAGCGCTCGCGGGCCTTCTTGCCCGCCCCGTTGACGTAGCCGCGGAACCCACCGCCCCGGATCGCCTGCCCGGCGTCGCCGATGCCGGCCCGACCCATGCGGCGGGCGGCGCGGACGATCACGAGCGCCGAGGCGACCATGCCGAGGAAGCCGACGAAGGCCAGCAGGAAGCTGACGGTCAGCAGCAGCACCGTGCCGGCGAAGCTGGCGACGAAGGCGACGATCCCCCAGCGGAGCTGCCGGAGGGCGTGCGAGTAGATCGTCGTGGAGCCGACCTGGCGGGCGAGATCGGGATCGGAGGCGCGCAGCTGGCTCTCGATCTCGCTGAGGATCCGTTGCTCCTCTTCGGAGAGCGGCATGGGCCTTCACCCCCTCGCTGGCTCGGTCGGTCGGCGGTCCGTCGGATCCGCTCGACTGGATGTTCCCACACGCTACCTGCACGTGCCACGGCTCCGACCGTCGGTCGAACGGATTTCTGCCGCTCCGGAGCCCCTGCCCGTCGCCGCGCCGGCCATGCCGTCACCCGTCGGGGGGATCGGTCGACGTCGGGCGGTCGGGTCCCCACGGGCTGCGCGGCCCCGAGCTGCGATCCGCGGCGGCACGTCCGGGCCCGATGCTGGTCGAACCGAAGCGCCGGCGGATGTCGTCCACGGCCCGGTTCGCGGCGTCCCAGTCGGCGTCGTCCGCGAGCGTGGCCCGGTCGTCGCCCGACGCACCCGACGACCCGGCAGCCGGAACGCCGCCGGCGCCCATCATCTCGTCGAGCGACAGCTGCTCGACGGGCGCCTCCCTCGTCAGGTTGGCGGCGCCGACGCCGAGGAGCCGGACCCCCCGCTCGACCGGCAGCGCACCGAGCATCCGCCACGCCTCGTCCCGCAGCGTCGTGCCGCGGTCGGTCGGGGCGCCGAGCGTGTGCGACCGCGTCACCGTGGTGAAGTCCGCGTAGCGGACCTTCAGCTGGACGGTCCGGCCTCGGAACCCGTGGCGGCGCAGCCGGTCCGCGACGGCGTCGGCCATCCGGACGAGGTCGGCCCGGAGGGCCTCGCGGTCGTGGCGGTCGGCGCTGAACGTCTCCTCGTGGCTGATCGACTTCGGCTCCTGGTCCGGCACGACCGGGCGGTCGTCGACGCCGTGGGCGAGCTCGTGGAGGTGCTCGCCCGCGCCGCGCCCCAGGGCGCCGACCACGGTCTCGCGCGGCAGGGCGGCGAGGTCGCCCACGGTGCGGATGCCGAAGCGCTGCAGCTTGGCGAGCGTGGCGGGGCCGACCCCCCACAACCTCGACACGTCGAGCGGGTGGAGGAACGCCAGCTCGCCCCCGGGCGGCACCACGAGGACGCCCTCCCCCGGCCGGGGCCCGTCGGGCCCGGCGATCGGCTTGGCCTGGGCCGAGGCGAGCTTGGCCAGGAACTTGTTCGGGGCGACGCCGACCGCGCAGGTGAGGCCCTCCTGGTCGAGCACCCGGCGACGGATCCCCGCGGCGAGCTCCGCCGGCGGGCCGTGGAGGCGCCGGGTCCCGCTCACGTCGAGGAACGCCTCGTCGAGCGACAGCGGCTCGACGAGCGGGGTCACCGACCGGAACAGCTCCATGATCCGCCCCGACACCTCGCCGTAGTGGGCGTGGTCGCCGGGCAGGAGCACGAGGTCGGGGCAGAGCCGCCGGGCCCGGACCGACGGCATGGCGGACCGCACCCCGAACACCCGGGCCTCGTACGACGCGGCGGCGATGACGCCCCGGTCGCCGGTCCCGCCCACCGCGACCGGCCGGCCGCGCAGCTCGGGACGGCGCAGCAGCTCGACCGACGCGAAGAAGGCGTCCATGTCGATGTGGAGGATCGCCCGCGGCGCACCCGGGTCGGACACGGTCGCAGTCTCCCACCCGGCCCCCGGCCGGCCCCGGGCGCTCCCCCGTCCCGCCCGGCGCGGCGCCACCGGCCCGGCGGTCGTCGTTCGCCGCCGCTCCCGCTACCGTCACCCGGGCATGTCCGACCTCCGGGCCGACCTGGCCGCGAACCGTGAGAGCAGCAAGGGCCGCGTGGTGATGGCCGCGTTCCGCGCCACCCGGGCGGCGCGCGCCGACGGCCGGCCGGCCGTGCTCGGCACGGCGGCCACCGCCGCCTACCGGCTCGTCGTCGACTGGGTGCTGGGCATCGACCTGCCGCCCGAGGTCGAGGTCGGCCCCGGGCTCGCGATCTTCCACGGCACCGGCCTGGTCGTGCACCCGAGCACGGTGATCGGCTCGAACGTGCTGCTGCGCCACGGCGTCACGCTGGGTGCGCTCGGCGACGACGACGAGTCCGTCGGCCCCCGGCTCGGCGATCGCGTCAGCGTCGGGGCCGGTGCGATCGTGGTCGGACCGATCACGGTCGGCGACGACGCGGTCATCGGCGCCGGCGCCGTCGTCGTCGACGACGTGCCCGCCGGCGGCGTGGTGGTCGGCAACCCGGCCCGGGTCGTCCGGATCCGGGAGGACGTGCAGTGACCCGGCTCGGCGGGCCCGAAGGGGCCATCCACGTGCTCGTCGTCGCGCACGGCCCCCCGCTGCGGGGCGGCATCGCGACCGTCGCGCTCGACCTCGTCGAGGACCCGGGGCTGAACGCGGAGTTCGACGTCGAGTTCCTCAACACGGCCCAGAACGACGAGGCGCGGGGGCGCTTCTCGATGGCCAACGTGCGGCGGGCCACCCGCGACACGGTGGAGACCTTCCGCCGGAGCCGGCCCGGGACCGTCGTGCACACCCACTCGGTGCAGTACCCGGAGTACGTCGTGTGGCGGCAGGTGTCGATCGCGCTGGCCGCCCGCCTGCGCGGCGCCGCGGTGCTCGGCCACAACCACGCCCAGCCGCCGTACATGGAGGGGCCCGGCGAGTGGGAGGTCAGCCGGCTGAACCGCTGGGGCTTCCGCGTGCTCGACCGGCTCGTCGAGGCGAACGTGCTCATCGCGGCCGCGGGCGTGCCGAACCTCCGGCGCTACATGCCGACCGCGCCGCTGCCGGTCGTGCACAACTCGATCGTCGTCGACGAGGTCCTGCAGAGCAGCGCGGTGCACGATCCCCCGGTGGTGCTGTTCATCGGCGAGCTGCTGGAGCGCAAGGGCCTCGTCGAGGTGCTCGACGCCGTGGACCTGCTCGCCGAGCGCGGCGTGAAGGGTTTCGAGCTGCGGATCATCGGCGACGACCGCCCCGGCCTCGACCCGCTGAAGGACGAGATGGTGGCGCTCGTGAAGGCCCGCGGTCACGGCGACGCCCTGACCGGTCCGCTCGACCGCGCCGACGTCTACCGCCACCTGTCGGAGGCGGACCTCTACGTGTTCCCCACGTTCACCGAGGGCCAGCCCTTCACGGTCATCGAGGCGCTGGCGTCGGGCGTGCCGCTCGTGGCGACCGACATCCAGGCGATCGCCAACATGATCGAGGACCCGACGCATGGGCGGCTCGTGCCCGTCCGCGACGCCGTGGCCGTGGCCGACGCGATCGAGGAGCTGCTGGCCGACCCCGACGAGCGCCGCCGGATCTCCGACGCAGCGCGCGAGCGGGCGCGGGAGCGGTTCGACCGGCCCGTGTTCCGGGCCCGGATCTCGGCGCTGTACCGGGCGGCCGGCAACTCCCGCGGCCGGCGGAGCCGGCTGCGCGCCGGCCGGGCCCGCATCGAGGCCATCGACCGCTGAGCGCGGCGTCGTCAGCGCCGCTCGACGGTGATCGTGTCGAGCGTGGACCCCACGATGCGGTACCGGTAGGTCCGGGGCTCCTGCCACCGCTCCCGCAGCCAGTCGAGCAGCGGCTCGCGCACCCACGGGTGGGCGTCGCCGAGGAGCTCGACGCACTGCGCCGTCGCGGCCCACGCCGAGCCGATGACGATGCCGTCGGGATCGGCGCCGACCGCCAGCTCGCCGGTCACGGCGGTGGCGCGGTGCACCTCGACGCGCAGGTCCCAGCCCAGGTCGGGCGCCTCGGCCTCGATGTCGTAGAGGAGCCCGCCCCAACCGGTGACCTGGAGGCCGGTCTCCTCCTCGACCTCGCGGGCCAGGCCCTCGAGCGGGCGCTCGCCGTCGTCGACGACGCCACCCGGGGTGGTCCAGTCCGCGGTCCCGTTGCGCCGGAGGTTCTGCACGAGCAGCACGGCACCCGGCGGGATGTCGGCCGGGAGGTCCGGGACGACCCCGGTCTCGATCACGGCGCTGGCGACGGTCCAGGCTCGCACCGCACCAGCCTGCCCGATCCAGGGGGCCCGGGCGGACGTCGGGTCGCCGTCGTCGCGCCGGCGCGGCGGCCGACGCGGTCCGGCGGTCCGCTCGACAAGCCCGCCCCGAGGGGTCAGCCGCCGAGGTCGTCGCCGCCGGGGTCGCCGTGCTCGCTCGGCGCGGCACCCAGGTCGTCGACCCGGACCTGCACCGGCCCGGGCGTGCCGTCGTCCAGGCGCTCCTGGAACGCGGCGTCGTCGATGACGACGGTCGGCGTCACCTCGGGCGCAGGCTGCTCGACGGCGGCCCGGTCGATCTCGGCCGCCGAGGACTCCTTGGCGTCGGTCAGCACGAGCGCCCCGGCTGTCGTGGACGCGACCAGCACGCCGACGACCGGCACGACGGTGCGGCCCCGCAGCAGGCGGAAGCGCTTCTTGACCGGCTCGGGGGCGGTGACCATGAGGGCCACCAGCTCGTCCTCGACGGTGCGGCGGTCGCTGTCGAGCGCCTCGGCGAGGACGTCGAGGTCGCCGAGCCGGAGGGTGATCGTCGTGCCGGGCTCCTGGCCCCGCATCGAGTACACGAGCGCGAGGTACTTGCTCAGCACGTCCTCGCGGCCGGCGGCCGTGCCCTCGTCGGGCAGCGCGGCGGTCGAGCCGTCGGCCTCGATCACACCCTCCTCGAGGTCGATCACCAGCCGGCTGCGGCTGGGCACCATCGAAGAGGTCTTGAGGCCGTAGAGCTGGGTGAGCGTCTTGAGGTCCTGGTCGCCGAGCGCGCGCCGGCCGGTCTCGACCTCGAGCAGCTCGATCTCGTCGAGCGCGCCGCCGATCTCCTCGCTGACGTCGGCGACGGTCAGCCCTCGCTCGAGACGGGCTTCGGCGAGCAGCCGCCCGAGGCGGCGTGGGGGGACGAGCATCTCCATGGCCTCCGATCGGCGTCCCACGGAACTTCTTGAGCCTTCTTCGGGAAGTGGGGGACGCCCCCGTCACCGATGCTCCCGACGCCCGGCGACCGCCGCTGGGGTCGTCGGGCGTCGTCGGAGCGCGCCGGATCGGGTCGGCGCCGGGGGCCCTCGTATCATCGGGGCCATGGCCTCCCCCGCGGACCGACCCGGTCCCCCGACCACGGGAGCCGACGGCTCCGACCCCGACTCCGCCCTGCCTCCCGTCTACGCACGGGTGCTCGCGTTCGCGTCGATCCTCGTCGGCGGCGCCGCCGGCGGCCTGATCGGCTACGCCTTCGCCGACATCGGCGCCTACGGCGGGGCCGCGGTCGGGTTCCTCACGTTCCTCGGCGCGATCATCGGCGCCGGCGGCGTCGCCGTCGTCGCCGTCCTCACGTTGCGGGCGCTCGGCGAGTGGGAGACGATCCGCCGCCGCGACGCCGAGGCGCAGGCGGGGAGCCGCGGCGCCCGGCGGCCGAGATGAGCGGCGCGACCGACGACCCGTACCGCCCGCTGCTCGACGTCGCGCTCGAGGCGGCGGCTGCCGCCGTGGCCCTGGTGCACGACGGCCGGCCCGACGCGCTCGAGGTCTCGTCGAAGTCGTCGTCGACCGACCTGGTGACCCAGATGGACCGGGCCGCCGAGGCCGTGATCCGCGACGTGATCCGCGGCCGCCGGCCCGACGACGTCGTGATGGGCGAGGAGATGGGCGACGGCGGCACGGCCGCTGCGGCCGGCGAGGGCGGCGAGTCGGGCGAGGCCGGCCAGGGCGCGGTGACCTGGTGGGTCGACCCGATCGACGGCACCACCAACTACGTGTACGACCACCCCGGCTGGAACGTCTCGGTCGCGGCCGCCGTCGACGGCCGGGTCGTCGCCGGGGTCGTGGCCGACCCGACCCACGGCCGGACGTACCGCGCCACCCGGGGCGGCGGCGCCGTGTGCGACGACCGCGACGGCGTCCTCCGGCTGGCCGACCCGCCGCCGCTCGAGCGGGCCCTCATCGCCACCGGGTTCGGCTACGACCGCGAGCAGCGCCACCGGCAGGGCCTCGTCGTCGCCGAGCTGCTCCCCCGCGTCCGCGACATCCGCCGCATGGGCGCCGCCGCGCTCGACCTGTGCTCGGTCGCGTCCGGTCGGGTCGACGCGTTCTACGAGGCCGGGCTGTCGACGTGGGACTTCGCGGCCGGGGCGTTGATCGCCGAGGAGGCCGGGGCCCGGGTCGGCAGCCTCGACGGCGGGCCGATCCGGCCGGGGTCCGCGCTCGCGGCGCACCCCGCGCTGTTCGACGAGCTCGCCGACCTGCTGGCCGAGCTCGGCGCCGGCTGACCGGTCGGCGCCGGGGGTCGAGCACCTCGGGTCGCGGCGCGGGCTGTCACCCGGAGCCCCCCGAGATGGTGGACAATGGCCGTCGTGGGCACGCGCATCCTGACCGTCGAGGACGACGAACGCATCCGCACGTCGGTGAAGCTGGCGTTGGAGGACGAGGGCTGGCAGGTCGAGGAGGCCGAGACCGGCGAGGACGCCATCTCGACCTTCACCCGGGAGCCCACCGACGTCGTCCTGATCGACATCATGCTGCCCGGCATCGACGGCTTCGAGGTCTGCCGGTCGGTCCGCCGCCTCAGCGACGTGCCGATCATCATGGTCACGGCCCGCGCCGACACCCACGACGTCGTCGCCGGGCTCGAGGCCGGCGCCGACGACTACCTCACCAAGCCGTTCGCCCCCAAGGAGCTCTCCGCCCGGATCCGCGCCCTGCTGCGCCGGGCCCGGCCCACCGCCCCGGGCAACCCGCGACTGCGCTTCGGCGAGCTCGAGGTCGTCCCGCAGGAGGGCGTGGTCACCCGCGGCGGCGAGCCCGTCCACCTCACCAAGACCGAGTTCCGCCTGCTCGTCGAGCTGGCCAACCACCCGGGCACCGTGTTCTCGCGCGAGGACCTGCTCGAGAAGGTGTGGGGCCACGGCGTCTTCGGCGACGGCCGGCTGGTCGACGTCCACGTGCGCCGCCTCCGCACCAAGATCGAGGCGGACCCCGCCGATCCCCGCCACGTGGTGACGGTGCGCGGGCTCGGCTACAAGCTGCAACCGTGACCGGGCCCGAGCGGCCGGGAGCGGGCGGGTCGGAGACGGCCCCGCGGCCGATCGACGACCGGCTCCGCCACGGGATCCACCCGGGGCTCCGGGCCCGCATCGCGATCGCGGTGGCGCTGGTGACGCTGCTGGCCTCGGTCGCCGTCGCGGTGACGACGATGACCGTCACCAAGCGCACGCTGATCGACCAGCGCGAGGAGTCGGTGTCGCGCCGCGTGCTGGCCAACGCCCGGACCGTCCAGGGCTCGATCGGCCGGGCGCCGACCCAGGACGTGCAGACCGTGCTGTCGTCGCTGCCCGACGCCGGCAAGCCCTCGGTCGTCCTGCCGACCGACGGCCGGACCGTCACGGCCAGCCTCGATCCGCGCTTCGGCGTGGAGGCCATCCCCCGGAACCTGCGCGACCGCGTGCAGAAGGGCGACAGCGGCATCATGCGCTACGACGTCGACGGCCAGCCGGTGGTGGCCATCGGCGTGCCGCTCGACGAGCCGGGGTCCGCGTACTTCGAGGTGTACCGCCTCGACGACATCGACGCCGGCCTGAGCGCGCTCGGCTACACGCTGATCCTCGCCACCGCCCTGTCGACGGTGGCGGCGGGGGCCATCGGCTACTGGGCCAGCCGCTACACCCTGCGACCGCTGACCCGCATCGGCGAGGCGACCGAGGCCGTGGCGCTCGGCCAGCTCGACACCCGCCTGGACTACGACGACTACGCGCACGACGCCGACCTCGCCCCGCTGGTCGCGAACTTCAACGCGATGGTCGAGAGCCTCCAGGACCGGATCGACCGCGACGCCCGGTTCGCGAGCGACGTCAGCCACGAGCTGCGCTCGCCGCTCACGACGATCAACGCCGCGATCCAGGTCCTGTCCAACAACCGCGAGCAGCTGCCCGAGCGGTCCCAGCAGGCGCTCGACCTGCTCCGCAAGGACATGGGCCGATTCACCCAGCTGGTCGAGGACCTGCTCGAGATCTCGCGGTTCGACGCCGGGGGCCGTGCGCCTCGAGCTCGACGGCGTCGACATCGTGGCGCTGGTCCGCACGACCGTCGCGGGCTTCACCGGCGGCTCGGTGCCGGTCGACGCCGACCCGCAGCTCGAGGGCGTGGTCCTGGCCTGCGACAAGCGGCGCGTCGCCCGCATCCTCGCCAACTACCTCGACAACGCCGAGAAGTACGCCGACGGCGCGAGCGGCGTGTTCGTCGAGCGCCACGTGCCCGAGCCCGACGAGATCGCGGCCGGGATCCCGGCCGACGAGCTCACCGTGCGGATCGCGGTCGAGGACCGCGGCGCCGGCGTGCCCGAGTCCGAGCGGGGCCGCATCTTCGACCGGTTCAACCGCGGTGACCAGGGCGGCAGCCGGGGCTCCGACGTCGGCGTCGGGCTCGGCCTCGCGCTGGTCGCCGAGCACGCCCGCCTCCAGGGCGGCCGGGTGTGGGTCGAGGACCGGGAGGACGGCGGCCAGGGCTCCCGGTTCGTGGTCGAGCTCCCGCTGCTCGCCGTGGACGACGTCGAGGAGGACCTGTCGGCCGCCACGCCCGAGGCCGCCAGCGCGCTGACGCTCACCGGCGAGCACACGGCGATCACGGTCGGGCCGCAGCCCGGCGACGACGCGGGGCGCGCGCCGTGACGCGGTGCCCGACCCGGGGCGTCGGCGCCGCGCTGGCGCTCGCCGCGTGCGCGTCGATCCTGGCGGTGACGTCGTGCTCGATCGGCACCGACGACGAGCCGCGGGCGCTCGCCGTCAGCACGACGACCACCACGCTGCCGGCTGCACCGACGAGCGGCGGCGCGACCGCCGTCCTCTACTACCTGCGCGAGGGCCAGCTCATCCCCGTGTCGCTGTCGCTGCCCGACCGCCAGGTGCAGACGGTGGTCGAGACGCTGTTCGAGTCGCCCGAGCCGGGCCTCGACGCCCTCGACCTCACCACCTCGGTCCCGATCGACACGCAGCTGACCAGCCTCGAGCTCGAGGACGGCACGCTCACGCTCGACCTGTCGGAGGAGTTCGACAACGTGGTCGGCCCGAGCCGCCAGCAGGCGATCGCCCAGATCGTGATGACCGCCACCGAGTTCGGCAACGTCGAGCGGGTCCGATTCCAGGTCGACGGCGACCCCATCCAGGTCGCGACCCCCACCCGGGGCGACGCCACCACCGTCACCGCGTGCGACTACGCGTCCCTGCTCCCCGACCCGACCGACGTCGAGTCCGTCGGCCTCGGCTCCGCCACCCTGCAGCGCCTCGAGCTGCGGACGTCGAAGCTCGAGACGACCTGCCCGGCAGTCGACTGACGTCGGGGCTCAGCTGGCGAAGAACGGGCGGGCGACCTCGTCGTAGAGGTCGAGGTCCACCTGCTTGGTCGACCCCGTCGCCTCGTGCAGCGGCACCCGCACGATGTGGTCGGCCTGGAGCGCGACCATCTGGCCCCAGGCGCCGTCGGCCGCGGCGTCGGCCGCGGCGACGCCGTAGCGGGTGGCCAGCACCCGGTCGAACGCCGTCGGGGTGCCGCCCCGCTGCACGTGCCCCAGGATCGTCACGCGGGTCTCGATGCCGGTGCGGCCCTCGATCTCCTCGGCCAGGCGCTGGGAGATGCCGCCGAGGCGGCGGTGGCCGAAGCGGTCGACCTCGTACTCGGGCTCGGGCATCGTGCCGGGCGCGGGGGTGGCGCCCTCGGCGACGACGACGATCGACGCGTACGACATGCCGGCGTGGCGGCGCTGCAGCGCGTCGCACACCTCGCCGATGTCGAACGGCACCTCGGGGATGAGCGTCATCGTGGCGCCGCCCGCCAGCCCGGCACGCACGGCGATGTGGCCGGCGTCGCGGCCCATGACCTCGACGACCATCACGCGGTCGTGCGCCTCGGCCGTGGTGTGGAGGCGATCGATCGCCGTGCTGCAGATGTGCACGGCGGTGTCGAAGCCGAACGTCATCTCCGTCGCGGCGATGTCGTTGTCGATCGTCTTGGGCACGCCGATGCAGTTGACGCCGTCGTCCTGGAGGTCGCGGGCGGCGCCGAGCGACCCGTCGCCGCCGATGACGACGAACCCGTCGAGACGGTGCTGCGCGACCGCCGCCTTCACCATCTCGACCCCGTCGGGGAACTGGTAGGGCTGGACGCGCGAGGTGCCGAGGATCGTGCCGCCCCGGGGGAGGATGCCGCGGCAGCGGTTGACGTCGAGCACCTCCCACTCGTCCTCGAGCACGCCCTTCCACGCGTCGCGGAACCCGACGACGGTGCCGCCGTGGACCCGCTCGACCTTGCGGACCACGCCGCGGATGACGGCGTTCAGCCCCGGGCAGTCGCCGCCGGAGGTCAGCATCCCGATCCGCACGGCGGACAGCGTAGAGCGACAGGGCCGGCCCGCCGGCCGAGAGGCCGCGACAGCCCGCCGGCCGAGAGGCCGCGACCGGCCCGCCGGCCGAGAGGCCGCGACAGCCCGCCGGCCGAGAGGCCGCGACAGCCCGCCGGCCGAGAGGCCGCGGCAGCCCGCCGGCCGCTACTGTCCGCCGCCGTGGCGGTGCTCGCGATCGATGCCGGGACGACGGGGATCAGGGCCTTCGTGGTCGACGGGTCGGGGACGCCGGTGGTGCGGGCGTACCGGGAGTTCACGCAGCACTTCCCCGAGCCGGGCTGGGTCGAGCACGACGCGACCGAGATCTGGGACACCACGGTGGCGGTGCTCGAGGAGGCGGCGGCGCTGGTCCGGGCCGAGATGGGCGACGAGGCGATCATCGCCATCGGCATCACCAACCAGCGGGAGACGGCCGTCGCCTGGGACGCCCGGACGGGCCTCCCCCGCCACCGGGCCCTCGTGTGGCAGGACCGGCGCACCGCCGACCGGTGCCGGGAGCTCGAGGACGGCGGCCACCTCCCCCGCATCCGCGAGCTGACGGGGCTCGTGCTCGACCCCTACTTCTCCGCCTCGAAGTTCGAGTGGCTCCTCACCGAGGGCGGCGTCGAGGTCGACGACGACCTCCGGCTCGGGACCGTCGACAGCTGGCTGCTCTGGAACCTGACCGGCGGCACGTCCGACGCCGGCGCCGTCCACGCCACCGACCCGTCGAACGCCTCGCGCACGATGCTGTACGACCTGCGGCAGCGGGCGTGGTCCGACGAACTCTGCGACCTGTTCGGCGTCCCCCGCTCGGCGCTGCCCGAGGTGGCGCCGAGCTGCGGCGAGTTCGGCCGCACGACCGCAGCCGTGCCGCTCGGCGAGGGCATCCCGGTGGCGGGCATCGCCGGCGACCAGCAGGCCGCCCTGTTCGGCCAGGCCTGCCTCGAGCCCGGCATGGCGAAGAACACCTACGGCACCGGCTCGTTCGTGCTGCTCAACGTCGGCGGCGAGTGCCCCGAGCCCTGCGACGGCCTGCTCGCCACCGTGGCGTGGGAGGTCCCGGCCCGGGTGTTCGACGACGGCGACGGCGGCGACGGCGAGGACGACCCCACGGTCACGCACTACGCGCTCGAGGGCGCGATCTTCGTCACGGGCGCCGCGGTCCAGTGGCTGCGCGACGGGTTGGAGATCATCGCCGAGGCGGCGGAGGTCGGCCCCCTCGCCGAGTCCGTGCCCGACACCGGCGGCGCGTTCGTCGTGCCCGCCTTCACCGGTCTCGGCGCCCCCGACTGGGACCCGTACGCCCGCGGCACGATCGTCGGCATCACGCGCGGCACGACGCGGGCCCACCTCGCCAGGGCCGTCGTCGAGTCGATGGCGTTCCAGACCCGGGACGTCGTCGAGGAGATGACGCGAGCCGCCGGCGTCGAGCTCGCCGAGCTGCGCGTCGACGGCGGCGCGGCGGCCATGGACCTGCTCCTGCAGGTCCAGGCCGACCAGCTGGGCGTGCCGGTCGTGCGGTCTGCGGTCGCCGAGACGACGGCGCTCGGCGCGGCGCTGCTCGCCGGCCTCGGGGCCGGCACGTGGTCGAGCGCCGCCGAGCTGGCGGCGAACTGGCGGGCCGACGCCCGCGTCGACCCCGGCACCGATCCGGAGCACCGGGCCGCAGCCGACGCCGGCCACGCCATGTGGCGCCGCGCCGTCGAGCGCTCGCTCGCCTGGGACCGCCCCGACTGACCCCCGCTCACCCTCGCTCTGGCGGCGGGATCGGTCGTCTCACGACCGAGAGCGCCGCCAAAGCCGGCGGGTGCGGTGGGGTGGGGTGGGGGGATCCCGGTCAGGCGAGGCGGGCGATGAGGGCGAGCACCTCGCGCTCGCTCGCCCGGAGCGGCACGCTCTCGCGCCCGACCACGAGCGCCGGGCCGCCCTCGCCGAGGCGGGCCACGGCGAGCTCGTGGAGGTCCGCCGGTCCGCCGTCGGTCAGCGCGCCCTGGACGAAGGCGGTGAGCCACCCGTCGCCCGGGATGCCCTCGCCCTCGGAGAGGAGGACGCCGGCGCCGTCGGTGCCGACGACGGCCGCCCAGTCGGCGTGCAGGATCTGGCGGGCGCCGGCGACGACCATCGGCAGCCGGTCCCCCACGCCGTCGGCACGCAGCGCGGCGGCGAGCTCGAGCGCGACGACCGTGGGGTCCTCGGGCGGTCCGTCGAGCACGCGGACGTCCTCGACGTCGACGCCTTCGACGTGGGCCACCTCGGCGAGCAGCAGGTCGACCAGGCCCTCCTCGGGCAGGTCGACGACGAGCTCGTCGACCGCACGACCGGCGCCCCGCTCGATGATGTCGATGCCGATCACGTCGCCGTGCACGGCGCCGATGCGCGAGGCGACGGCACCGAGGGCGCCCGGCCGGTCGGGCAGCCAGACGCGGAGTACCAGGGTGGCCACGGCGGGCAAGCTACACAGTTCCTGTGTCCGCGGTGTGACGGCTCCGTGAACCGGACCGAGCCGCGTTCCGGCGCCCGAACGGGCTTCAGCGATGGCCGCCGATGCCCTCCATGCAGAAGGCGACGACCATGTCGGCGACCTCCTCGGGGTCCGAGCCCCGGTCGTCGATGTAGATCCGCGTCATCACGTTGGTGACGCCGAGGATGCCCCAGCCCAGTGCCTCGGGGTCCCGGTCGGGGATGCCGCCCTCGACGATCGCCGCCTTGAGGTGCTCGACGGCGTCGGCCACGAGCACGCGCTGGCCGGCCATCACCGCCCCGGCGAAGGTCGGCTCGGTGCGGGCGAACTCGAAGAGCTTCCGCTGCTGGTTGTGCTCGGCCATCCACATGACGCCGGCGCGGATGCCGAGCTCGAGCCGCTTGACGGCGTCGGGCTGGTCCTCGATCGCCCGGAGCTGCGAGCGGCGCAGGTCCTTCTGCGCCGAGCGCAGGATCTCGACGAAGAGCTCCTCCTTCGACGAGAAGTACCAGTAGAAGACGCCCTTGCCCACGCCGAGGCCGTCGACGATGTCGGCGACCGACGTCGGGTGGTAGCCGTCGGCGGCGAAGCGCTCGGTGGCATAGGCGATCAGCTGGGCCCGCCGCTCCGCGCCACGGGGTGTGAGCCGTCTCGCCATCGACCCGACGCTAGCGCAGCGCCTTGACCGACCGGTCAACTTCGGTGGCCGACCGGCCGCCTCAGCCCAGCTTGGTGAGCGCCCGCTTGAGGTTTCGGATGGCCTGGTTCGTGCGCTGCTCGTTCTCGATCAGCGCGAACCGGACGTGGCCCTCGCCGCCGGGACCGAACCCCACCCCGGGCGACAGCGCGACCTGCGCCTCTCGGACCAGGTACGAGCAGAACTCGACCGAGCCCATCTCGAGGTACGGCTCGGGGATCGGCGCCCAGGCGAACATCGTGCCCATCGGCGGCTCGATGTCCCACCCGATGCGGCTCAGCCCGGTGCACAGGGCGTCGCGGCGGGACTGGTAGATCGCGTTGACCTCGCGGGGGTAGTCCATCTCCTCGTTGATGGTCACCGTGGCCGCGATCTGGATCGGCTGGAACGTGCCGTAGTCGAGGTACGACTTGAGCTTGGCCAGCGCCGCGATCACCTCGGGGTTGCCGACCATGAACGCCATGCGCCAGCCCGCCATCGAGAACGACTTGGTCATCGAGTACAGCTCGACGGCCACCTCCTTGGCGCCCTCGGCCTGCATGATCGACGGCGGCCGGTAGCCGTCGAAGCCGAGATCGGCGTAGGCGTTGTCGTGCACGAGGAGGACGTCGTGCTCCCGGGCGAAGTCCACCACCCGCTGCATGAACTCGAGGTCGACGCACGTGGTGGTCGGGTTGTGCGGGAACGACAGCACGATCACCCGCGGCTTGGGGTGGCTGTACTCCCACTGCTCGACCATGTTCCCGAAGAACTCGTCGCCGGTCCCGAGCGGGATCTCCCGCACGTTGGCGCCGGCGAACAGCGGGCCGAAGATGTGGATCGGGTAGCTCGGCGACGGGACGAGGGCGACGTCGCCCTTCTCGAGCAGCACCCACATCAGGTGGCTGAAGCCCTCCTTGGCGCCGATGGTCGAGATGACCTCGGTGTCGGGGTCGAGCTCCACGCCGAAGCGGTGCCGGTAGTAGTTCGCCGCGGCCTCGCGCAGCTTCGGCAGGCCCCGGGACGCCGAGTAGCGGTGGTTCTTCTCGTTGTGGGCCGCCTCGCAGAGCTTGTCGACGGCGATCTGCGGCGAGGGGAGGTCGGGGTTGCCGAAGCCCAGGTCGATGATGTCCGCGCCGTCGCGCCGGGCCGCCACCTTCAGCGAGTCGATGATCGTGAAGACGTACGGCGGCAACGACGTGATGCGGCGGAACTCCATGGGCCAACGCTACCGCTCGGCCCTGCGGCGCCCCGTACCCATAAGCGGCGCCACGCGTCACGCCCCGGGACGCCTCCGCACGACCCCGCCAACCCGTCGAACTCGTACGCCACGCGCCCGATGGGCGACCGCCACGTACAAGATCGAAGCGGCGCCGGCGGTCGGCTGTCGCCCGATCGGTCTGCCGGATTCGGCGCCGGTCAGCCCCGGATCGCCCACCCGCCCCGGGCGCCGACGTGGACGAGCAGCGCGGCGCCGAGCGCGCCGGCCTCGGGGCCGCCGGGCGAGGCGACGATCGGGACGTGACGGGAGTCGCTCGCCGCCGGGAACCGCTCCGCCACGATCCGCCGCACCCGGCCGAGGAGCTCCTCGCCGGTGGCGATGACGCCGCCCCCGAGGACGACCACGTCGGGGTCGAGCAGCATGATCAGGTTGGCCACCCCGAGCGCCACCCACCCCGCGTAGGTCTCGAAGACCGCCACCGCGCCGGGGTCGCCCTCGGCGACGAGGGCGGTCACGTGCTCGCCGCGCAGGTCGGCCGGCGCCGCGACGGCGGCCGCCAGCCCGGGCGCTTCGCCCCGCTCGACCGCCGTGCGCGCCAGCCAGGCCAGCCCCGAGCCCGAGGCGTAGCGCTCCCAGCAGCCGTGCTGCCCGCAGGGGCACCGCGGCCCCGAGGGGTCGACCACCATGTGGCCCGGCTCGCCGGCGAAGCCCCGGGCGCCGTGGACCAACTTGCCGTCGACGATCAGCCCGCCGCCGATGCCGGTGCCGAACGTGACCGCGACCAGGTGCCGGGCGTCGGGCGCGGACACGGCATGGGCCGCGACCACCGCGCAGTTGGCGTCGTTGTCGGCGACGGCGGGGACACCGAGCTCGCGCTCGAGCCGGCCGCGGACGTCCTGGCCGACCAGGCCGACGGAGTTGGGCGCGGAGCGCACGACGCCGTAGGGGTCGACGAACCCGGCGAGCCCCACCCCGACGCCGTCGACGGCCACCGCACCGGCGCCGTCGCCGTCCGCACCGCCGTGCCGGTCGAGCAGGGCCCGGGCGACCCGCAGGATGGCGTCGACCGCCTCGGGTCGTGCCGCGTCGGAGGGCACCTGCTCCCGGTCGACGACGACGACCCCGTCGGGACCGCGCTCGACGAGCACGCCCAGGGTCTTGGTGCCGCCGACGTCGATGCCGATCGTCCGGCGGACGGCGGTCGGGGTGCTCCGGTCGTCCACCGGAGCAGTCTGGCCGCTACCAGCGGATGAGACGGGCGTCGGAGCCGAGACCGTCGGTCCAGCGGCCCAGCCGCTCGTCGTCGGCCAGCACCACCATCTGCACCAGCTCCGACATCGAGGCGATGCGGTGCAGCAGGGCGGGGGCGTCGACAGCGGCGGCGTCGATCCCGCACAGCAGCAGCGGGAGGGCGCCGACGGTACCGACGGCCCGCACCTCCCCCAGTCGCGACAGCAGCTGCCACTCCCGGTCGACCGGCCACGCGACCGAGGCGTCGCGGTCGACGACGCGGCGCAGCGCCTCGGCGTCGGGCGGCGGCGAGGTCGTCCCGGGGCGCACGGGCTCGGGCTCGGGCAGGTCGACCGACGGGGACGCCACCGCGCCCTCGCCCGCAGGCGCCTCGGGCGGGGGCACGTCGCCGCCGAGCACGCTCAGCAGCCGTTCACGGTCCGAGATCCGCACCAGGAGGTCGCGCTCACGGTCGCGCAGCTCGAGCTCCTGCGCCCTGAGGTCGGCGAGCTCGGCGGTGGCGCGCTCGTGGCGGGCGACCCGCGCCTCGCCGTCGGCCACGCGGGCTCGCAGGGCCCGGAGCTCGGCGTCCAGGTCGGCGACGCGGCCGCCGTCATCGGCGCGGCGCGTCGACTCGTCGAGCCGCTCGCGCTCCTGCTCCGCCTCCTCGATCGACCGCTCGAGCGCGGCCCGGCGCTCCTGCCGGGCCTCCTCGTCGGCCAGCCACTGCTCGGCCAGCTCCTGCATGGCCGCCGGGTCGGCCGCGGCGCCGGGCGAGGGGGCACCGGCTGCGACCAGGGCAGCGGCCAGGCGCCCGGAGGCGGCGAGCACGTCTGCGCTGGCCTGCGGCGTCGGTCGCTCCTGCTGGGTGTTGAGGAGCTCGACGAGCTCGGCGGTCGTCAGCCGGGCGAGGCCCTCGGCGGTGGTGTCGAGCAGGGCGGCGGCCTCGCCGACGATGCGGGTCCGCTCGGCGCGGTTCCAGCGGTCCTCGGCACCGCCCGGCAGCTCCTGGCGGAGCCGGTCGACCTCGTCGGAGAGCTGCTCGACCCGGGCGACGGCCCGATCGGTGCGGATCGCCCGGACCGACTCGGTCTCCCGGTTGGGCGTGCCCATCACGAACGCGGTGTAGGTGTCGAAGCCCAGCTGGTCGAGGAGGAGGGCCTCCTCGCTGCGGAGCTCGTCGATGCGCCGTCGGGCCCGGACCGCGGCCACACGGCCGCCCCGCTCCTCGAGCTCGAAGATCTCGTCGCGCACCGCCTCGAGCTGGCGCACGACGGCGGGGTGCAGGTCGGGCGACCGGATCGAGTTGCGGGCGGCCTCGGCCTCGCGCTCGGCCTCGGCGAGCTGCGCCTCGGCGTCGGCGAGGAACCCCTCGATCGCCATGCGGCGCGTCTCGAGATCCTCCATCGAGCGGCGGAGGTCCTCGAGCTCGGCGGCGAGCGTCTGCGCCGCCGGGTCGGGCCGACCGGTGGGCTCGCGCACCGCGGCCAGCCGCCGCAGCGCGTCACGGACGGCCTCGGTCCCGCCCTCGGGCAGGGCGGCCAGCTCCGCTCGCAGCCGCTCGGCCCGGGTGACGAGCTCGGCACGGCGATCGGCGTGCTCGGAGACCCAGCCGGCGCGCTCCTGCTCGGCTGCGGCACGTCGCTCCTCGACCGCCTCGAGCTGGCCGATGGCCACCTCGAGCGTCGCACGGGCGAACGAGTCCAGGTCCGAGCGGACCTCCTCGGCCGCCCGAGCCAGCACCGCCCGCTCGCCGTCGAGCGAGCGCAGCTCGGCGCGGAGCCGGACCAGGTCCTCCGACGCGATGCGACGGGTGTGCTGCGCCGGGTCGGGATCGGCGGTCGGCGGCGTCACCGACGGCGGGCTGCTCGCCGGGATCGGGGTCGTCGGGCCGTCGGAGGGCCGGAGCGGCGAGAACACCTCGGAGGAGCCCACGTCGTCGGTCGAGCGCATCTCCACCACGGGCCCGTCGGTCCGGGGCCGCCCGGCGGTCGGGCCACCGCGGCGGAGGCGCCCGCCGGCGGGCCGCAGCGGCGTCGGCGCCGCCAGGTCGAGCACCGGGTCCACCCAGCTGGGTCCGCCCGGTCCCGGGGCCACGTCGAACGAGCGGTCGCGCAGGCTCACGCGGATGCCGTGCAGCTCCGCCTGGCCGTCGTGGGCGACCGGCTCGCCGGCGGCGAGGGCGCGGAGGATCGACTCGAGCGCCTCGCGCACCTCCGCGGGCGCGCCGAGGACGGTCGTGAGGCGCGGGTGCAGCTCGATCGAGCGGCCTCCCGGCAGGTGGTCCAGGCGTACGAGTCTCATCTCTCCCCACGTCCTGTCGGCCGGTGGGGCACGCGTGGTGAGAATTCGCCGGCACCTCGTGACGAGCGACCGGCGGACACGGTGCGGTGCTCCCCCTCCGTCCTCAGTCCACCGCGATCCGGCGGACGCGGGACGGTCGGCGTGGCGACCCCGGGTCGACCAGCGGTCGGGCCCAGTCCTCGGTGTTGTCGTCGACGTCGTCCTCGGCCGGCGAGGGCGCCACGGCCGGGGCGACGACGTCATCGCCCGCCGAGGCTTCGGGGCCCCTCGTCGTGGGAGCCGGCGGTGCGCCGGGTCCGGCCGTCCCGGAGGGCCCGGACGTGCCCTCGCCGTCGGGGGTCCAGGCGGGGTCGACCCACGGCGCCGGTCGCCCGCCGCGCACCGCGTCGCCGAGCGCCTCGCCGACCGTGGCGGCCAGACCGGTCACCGTCGTCGAGACCTCCTTGAGCGCCTCGCGGTCCTCGACCACCTGCTCGATCGCGTCGAGGAACGACCGGGCCGCGGCCACCATCTCCTTCGCGGCGCGCTGGAGGTGGTCGAGGCCCTCGGCGCCGGGACTGGTCGGGTTCGGATCGGGGTCGGTCACGTCCCCATCCTTGCGCGTTCGGCGAACCGCACCCTCAGCGCCCCGTCGGCGACCGTGGCCGACGTCACCTCGCGCCGCCGGAGCGACTCGGGGAGGGCGAGGGCCCGGCGCTGGGCGCCGAGGGTGATGAGCAGCTCGTCGCCGCTCCGGGACACCTCGACGTCGGAGCGCTCGGCGAACGGGAGGTCGACCGACAGCTCGACGTCGTCACCGCAGCGGCTCAGGCGGACGGGCCGACGATCGACGAGGCGCGCCGCGGGGTCGTGGCCGTCCCACAGCTCGGCGCCGACCGCCCGGAGGGCCTCGACGCCGACGACGTCGGCGGGCGCGAGCCGCGACTGCAGCACCGGGACCGGGGCGAAGTCGGCCCGCACCGCGTCGAGGTGCTCGGCGTGCGTCGCGCGCCACCGGTCGAACCACGGGTCGGCGACGTCGTCGGGCAGCACCCGGTTCACGACGACCGCGTCGACCTGGTAGCCGAACAGCGACAGCTGCGTGAAGGTGCGGCGCGCCTCGGCCACGACCATCCGCTCGGGGTTCACCACGAGCCGGGCCGAGGTCACCTCGGGGTCGGCCAGGATCCGGTGCACGGCGTCGAGCCGGTCGTAGAGGCGCTGCCCGGCGGCGAAGACGGCGTCATCGGCCATCGGCAGGCGCCCGACCCTCGACAGCACGGGCGCCACCATCCGGTGGAGTCGTCGGGAGGCCGGGAACAGCCGGTCCATGTACCAGCCGATGACGTCGGGCAGCGACAGCAGCCGGATCGTCTCGGCGGTCGGCCCGCAGTCGACGACGACGACGTCGTGGTCGCCCGAGGCGCACAGCGACTCGATCTCGGTCAGCGCGAACAGCTCGTCGAGGCCGGGCAGGACGGCCAGCTCCTCCGCCTCGACCGACTCCACGCCGGCCCAGTCGAACACCTGCAGCAGCCAGTCCCGGATCTCGGCCCAGTGCTCCTCGAACCGCTCCCGGGCGTCGAGCTGCTGGGCCGCGCACCCCGGCGCGACCTCGGTGGGCGTCGGCCCGAGCGGCTGGTCGAACGAGTCCGCGAGCGAGTGGGCCGGGTCCGCGGACGTGACGACCACGCGATGGCCGTCCTCGGCCAGCCGCAGCGCGGTCGCGGCCGCGGTGGTGGTCTTGCCGACGCCGCCCTTGCCCGTGACGAGGAGGACCCTCACCGGCGCCGGCCCCCGGCGCGCGGGGCGTCGGCGACCCTCGCGGCACTCGGCCGGTCCGGTTCGACCCGGTCGGGGAACAGCCCCCACCGCACGCCCCACAGACCGCTCCACCCGAGGCCGGCCATCGGCACGAGGATCCCGAACGCGAGGGCGTTGAGGTCGCGGTCACCGAGTCGGGAGAACCCGACGGCGGCGGCCGCGATCGACACCACGACCTGGACCGCGAGCGACCCCATCAGGTGGCGCTGGACGGACGTGGGCGCCGAGCCGGCGAGGAAGAACAGCCCCCCGATGCCCATCGCCGCCTCGCGACTCCGGTTCGCGGCGAGGACCAGGTCGACGACGAAGAGCAGGCAACCGAGCGCGAACAGCACGAGCGAGAGGACGAGGAACGCCAGGTCGAACCCGTCGGGCGCCACGACGCCGAGGACCGCGCCGATCGTGAACAGCGCAGTCGTCGCCCACGACGCGATCACGACCCACCGGCCGGGGACGGCATCGCCGTACGCGGCCTCGAACGCGGCCCGGCGCTCGGCGCGGACCTCGGCCCGGCGCGCCTCGACCTCGGCCCGCGCCTCGGCCGCGGTCTGGGGGCGATCCGAACCGGCCATGTCCGCCCATCCTTGCCCGCGGGCGGGGCGGGGGCCAACGGGCCCCGAGCCCGCGGACCGGACGTCAGGCCGGCATGGGTGCGGGCGCGCCCGGCCAGCGGCTGCGCTCGTCCTCGACCGCCGGCCGCCCCGCCACGCCGTCCTCGTCGAGCAGGTCCGGGCGCCCGAGCCGCAGCGCCGCCCACGCCGCGTGCGACGCGAGGTGGTCGTCCGCGTGGCGGAGGTACGTCCGGAGCGCATCGATCGCGACCGGGTCGGCGCCGTCGCCGGTGTTGCCCAGCACGAGCAGCGCGTTGCGCCGAAGGTGGTCGGGGTCGCGCCGCGGCACGTACCAGCGCCCGGCCGCCGCCAGCAGGTCGTCGTCGCCCGCCGCCAGCATCCACAGCACGTCGATCCGGTCCGTGCCGGGGATGCGGCCGTGGGCCGCCGCCCGGCCGCCTGCCCCGGCTCCCTCGCCCCGCCGGTCCGAACGGCGGTTGGGCGGGCACACCTCCTGGCAGTCGTCGCAGCCGTAGATGCGGTCGCCGAGCGCGACCCGGTGCTCGTGCGGGAAGGTGCCCGGCGACTGCAGCAGCCACGACAGGCACCGGTGGGCGTCGACCACGCCGTCGGCCACGATCGCGCCGGTCGGACAGGCGTCGATGCAGCGGCGGCAGGTGCCGCACCCGTCCTCGACCGGACCCGGCGAGCGGGTCAGCGGGGCGTCGGTCAACACCGAACCGAGCACGAACCAGCTGCCGCGCCCGGGCAGGAGCAGGTTCGAGCTCTTCCC